>JAUXAB010000003.1 GCA_030615025.1 Phycisphaerae bacterium
GAAGCCGCCTACGGTTACTCGGTAATTGAGCCGCTCAAGACCTTGCGAAAAGACGATGTTCGCGAGGTAACAAAATTTTTAAAGTTACCGGCGGAAATCTCACAGCGGATTCCTTTTCCCGGCCCGGCGCTGGCGACGCGAATTGTCGGCGAAGTAACTCTAAATCGGCTGGAAACTGTGCGCACCGCCACGGCTATCGTGGAAGAGGAACTTGCCGATAGCGGCGCGTTTCAGTATATGGCAGTTCTGCTGAACGACCGGGCGACTGGCATCCGAAACAACAAACGGGAATTCGGGCAAATCATTGTGGTCCGCTGCATCGAGAGCGTCGATGCCCGAACTGCAACTGTTACTCCGCTGCCCTGGGACAAGCTCAACCGGATTTCTGAGCGAATCACCCGGATAAAGGGGGTCAACCGCTGCCTGTACGATTTGACGCCGAAACCCCCGGCAACTATTGAATACGTGTAGGGGCAGGCCTGCGTGCCTGCCCAGGGCAACCACAGAGGGTTGCCCCTACCTTATAGAATTGGGTTTTAGTGAGGCTTAAATTGACAGTTCAGTGCGAATTATGTCCAAAAATGTGCCTGATTGAACCCGGCCAAAGCGGTGAATGCCGGGTTAGAATCAATATCGACGGTGTGCTGCGGACGGTGGTTTATGGATTCCCTTGCTCACTTAACATTGACCCGATAGAAAAGAAGCCTCTTTTTCACTTCCTGCCGGGCACTGGAATTCTTTCGATTGCAACCGTCGGCTGTAACCTTCATTGCCTGAACTGCCAGAACTGGGAAATATCGCAAGCCAATCCGGAAGACAGCCAGGTGGTATTTTGCCCGCCTGAAAGGCTTGTGTCACTGTGCAGAGAATCTCGTTGTCTCTCACTGGCGTATACCTATACCGACCCAATCATTTATTATGAATATACCTACGATACTGCAAAGCTGGCAAGGCAAGAGGGTATCCGTAACGTCCTTGTAACAGCCGGATATATAAATGAAGAGCCGTGGAGAAAATTGCTTAAGTACATCGACGCTGCAAACATTGACTTAAAAGGTATTTCCGACGATTTTTACGTGCGAATTTGCTCGGGGACATTGAAGCCTGTACAGGAAGCTCTGGTCTTGGCCAAGGCAAGCGGCATACTGGTTGAAGTTACGAACCTGATTATTCCGACACTAAACGATAAGGATGAGCAGATGCGCGAGCTGTCTCGCTGGGTCAAAGCAAATCTGGGCGGTGAGACACCACTGCATTTTTCGGGATTCACCCCCAAGTACAAGATGCAGCATCTGCCGCCGACTTCGCTAAAGACATTGGAAACGGCCCGCGAAATTGCAATCAGCGAGGGGCTGGACTACGTTTATATTGGAAATGTGCGCAGCAAGGAGGGTGAGAATACATACTGTCCGGGCTGCAAAAGCCTGCTCATCGAACGCAAGGGCTATACCATCCTGCAAAACCGGCTAAAAGAGGGCGGCTGCCCGGATTGCGGTAAAGAAATATACGGAGTTTGGAAATGACACGGAGAAAATTTGTTCAGAAACTAATACAGACAGGTTCAGCGATTATTGCCGGCACTTGTTGGCTGGCAAAGAAGGCTGCCCCCCGTAAATTCGTGCGGGCTATTAAAGTTAAGAACTATCCAGGCTCATTAAGGTCCCTGCGAGATATTTCTAAACAGAGCAAATGGGGTGGTTGATATGGACATGAAATTCAAATGGGCGCATTGTAAGAAAACGTTTGTCGTCAAAGCATCCCGGGGGAAATTTCTGCTGGGTTTGGTTGTTGTACTATTAGTTATTTTAGGCGCACTGTTGTGGAAAGCACGTACCCCCAAAGCTTCTGCCCCAATTAAAGAAAAGCCCATTTTACAAAAAGAGCGTAAAACGCCAACACAAATAGCAGAACCCAAAAAACAAGAACCTAAAAAGCCAGCAGAAGTAGTTCTGCGCTCGTCACTTGCCGGCAAATGGTATGATGCCGATGCCGAAGCGCTTGGCAAACAAATCGACGGCTTTTTCCAAAAAGCTGATATTAAGCCGATAAACAATGTAATTGCGTTTATTTTGCCGCATGCAGGATACCAGTGGTCCGGCCAGACGGCGGCCTTCGGGCTCAAAACAACTGATAAGAAATACAAACGCATAGTTGTTATTGGCCCGAGCCACAGTGCCCACATGGAAGAGATGCTGAGTGTGCCGAGAGTGACCCACTATGAAACACCTTTGGGACAAACACCGCTGGATGTGGAATTCATAGACAAGCTTCTGCAATTTCCAATGTTTCAGAACCTGCCACAGGCACACAGTTATGAACACAGTGTGCAGATAGAACTGCCGCTGTTGCAACGCCACTTCCAAAGTTTCAAATTTGTTCCTATTGTTGCCGGCAATTGCTCGTTAGAGACAATTAGCAAAACCGGTTCCATCCTAAAAAGTTTAGTTGACAAGGAAACACTCATAATTGCAAGTTCGGATTTTGTGCATTATGGCCAGGTGCATCGCTACGTGCCGTTTACAGAAAACATTCCTGAGCGGATAAGAGAACTTGATATGGGGGCTTATGAGGTAATTGGGCGGCTTGACAGCGTGGGCTTTTTGGAATACAAGCGGAAAACCGGTGCAACAATATGCGGCTATATTCCGATTGCAATATTGCTTTCGGCGCTAAGCGAGGGGTGCAAGGCCGAGTTGATAAAATACGCGACTTCCGGTGAATTGACCGGTGATTTTACCAATTCAGTGAGTTACTTTTCTATCGTCTTTTCGGGGGAGTGGGGAAAATATCCAGAAGTTAAACCGCAGGTGCGCGCGGCTGACCTGACTGATGATGATAAAGAAGAGCTTTTGGGTCTGGCCCGGAAAACAATACTTTATGCCGTTGAGAAGCGACGAGTTCCGCAAGCCTCCGAATTGGGTGTTACAATCAGTGATACGATGAAGAGACCCCGCGCAGCATTCGTAACTCTCAAGAAGGATGTCGTTTTGCGAAAGGACGGAAACTTACAGCCTGAAAAAATATCTCAGCTTAGAGGATGTATAGGGGACATCTTTCCACAACGGCCTTTATACAAGTCGGTCATTATTAATGCCATTAACGCTGCCTTTCGCGACTCGCGTTTCCCTCCGGTAACCAGGGCTGAATGCAACGATATCACTATCGAAATATCCGCGCTGACAGCACCAAAACCTATTGCTTCCCCGGATCAAATCAGAATTGGCATAGACGGGATCGTATTGAGGAAGAACGGTCGATCGGCTGTGTACCTGCCTCAGGTTGCACCTGAGCAGGGCTGGGATTTAAACCAGATGCTCACAAATCTATCTCTGAAAGCGAGGCTGCCCGGCGATGCCTGGAAGGAAGGGGCGAGCTTTCTGGTCTTCCAGGCTGTTGTTTTTGGTGAAGAGAGATGAGATTCGCTCGCCCCGTTAGAAATAAGTTGCGAGGGGGAACCGCTGCTCCTTTGGTCAGGATTTCTAACGGGGCCCGCGGCTTTCTGATATTCAGTTACGGTCTGTTTACCATCGCAGCCCAGACGCTTCTGTTTCGTGAGTTTATCACCACCTTCGAAGGCAATGATATAAGCGTCGGTATCTTTTTTGGCTCGTGGTTTTTATGGGTCGGTTTAGGAGCGCTGCTGGTTTATAAAGCCAAGACCGTAGCGCACAAACTGCTTAAATACATAGAATTTCTGTTTCTGTGTTATCTGCCAGCATTTATTCTCCAGGCGATATTGATTATTCAGGCGCGAGAGCTTGCCGGGATCGAACCCTACGAACTATTGTCCATACGAGCTGTTCTGCTTTTATCAATAGTGATTAACGCACCTGTCAGTGCTATCACGGGGATGTTGTTTCCCGTTGCCTGCAGGTGGATTCAGCAGGGTCAAAAACTTCCCGTTTCGCGTGTGTACATAATTGAAGCTGCTGGAAGTTTTTTTGGTGGACTTGGGGTAACTGTGCTTCTTGGTTTTGGCGTAGGCTCGGCAACGATCTTCTTTATACTTGCCTTTATTGTCTCGCTGTCAGTATTTTGCGTATCCGCCCAAAGGCGAACCAAGGGAAGACGATGGGTTTGGGCTTTTGTGCCGGCATGCGCTTTAGTTTGCTTGATTGCCGGGGCTGACAAGACCCTGATGCACCAGATGCGAATTATAAAGTGGAGCAAGTTGCTTCCTCAAGAAGCTCTGAGAGGCTCATTTCAAACAGCACAAGCTGAGTACCTTTACGGAGTTTACCAGGGCCAATGGATAGCCGTTCGTGAAGGCAGCACTTGCGAAGTATTGCCAGATGAAGCAAGCGCCGGGCGGATTGCAGCTATTGGTCTGTGCCAAAATCCTGATGCCGAGAGGGTCCTTGTTGTCGGCTCGGGATTAGGTCTCTGCTACGAATTCCTGCGATTGCCACAGACCAAAATTATAACCTGGGCACATTGCGACAATGAATATGTGCAAAGGGTTGACAGATTTATACCCCCGGAGCTTAAAATCACCGATGAGCGATTAGAAGCCAGTGCAAGTGACGTTCGCTCGTTATTAGCTAAAAAGAAACGATATTATGACATAGTAATCCTCAATTTGCCCGATGCAACCAGCTCGGTTCTGAACCGGTACTACACGCTTGAATTTTATCGTCAGGTTAAAGAGGCACTGCGGCCCGGGGGCGTGTTGCAAGTCCGCGTAGCAGGTGGGGAAAATATTATGGGCACCGAGCTAATCAACCTTGGTGCCTCAACGAAACTGACACTTGAGGAAGTTTTCTCACATCTTGTTCTAACACCCGGC
The DNA here is from genome assembly GCA_030615025.1 of Phycisphaerae bacterium. GTDB lineage: Bacteria > Planctomycetota > Phycisphaerae > Sedimentisphaerales > Anaerobacaceae > CS2-K091. The sequence continues at coordinate 4,787 of JAUXAB010000003.1, forward strand.
GAGGAGACATGGTTTATCGGTACAGACTCTGAAAACCTCACCAGCAATCCCGGCACCTTACGAGACCGCTTTGCATCAATAAAGGGCGGAAGCGATGTTTTCCATCCGGAAGCTTTACTTTCTGTTTACTTGCCGGGCCGGGCCGCGGCCGCCCTCGAGAACTATTCGGGTGCTGATTTGCCTGAGGAGCTTTTGATTAATCGTGATTCCAAGCCTCTGACGCACTTATACAGTTTGTTGCTTGCAGCGAAACAATCAGAAGCACCGATCGCCAAATTTGTTAAATACCTGGCATTGGCCGGCCCATTAGCGTTTGTTATCCCTATTTTGGTTTTTATAGCTTTGCGAATCATCTACTCGATACGCGATTCTCGATACTCGATACTCGACGAGCATCAAGCATCCGGCATCGAGCATCGAGTATCCAGTTTTGACAGTACGTTTTTGGTTTTCTCAGGCGGTTGGCTGGGGATCGGGGTCGTGATTGTTCTGATGTACCTGTATCAAACCCGGTTTGGCTCGCTTTATCTACACATTGGGATTATTTCGTCTGTGTTTATGGCAGGCTTAATCGTCGGAGCAGCCCTAATTCGATTCTCGATTCTCGATTCTCGCTTCTCGATAAAATCGGCGAAATCAGCGGTTCTCGATTCCCGATTTGGCAACGGCGAGCATCGAGCATCCGGCATCGAGTATCGAGTATTTGTGGTAATACTTGTGCATACGCTAATCCTAAGCACAATTGCCTTTTGGCCGGCCGAAAAATGGACGCACCTGATTTTTGCGAGTGCGTTTGTTTTGTGTGGTCTATGTACCGGGTGCTATTTTCCGTTAGCAGCCAAGCAGCTTGCTGATTTTGGGTTTGAGGCGGGGGCAGCCGGCAGTAAACTCGAAATGGCCGATCACATTGGCGCTTCAGCCGGCGGATTGTTAACAGGCCTTATACTTGTTCCGGTGCTTGGGACAAAGCTAACACTATTTGTCTTTATACTGCTTATTCTGGCCAATACGCCAGCTGCCGCACTGAGAATTCTCGATTCTCGATTCTCGATTCTCGATTCTCGAACGACGAGTATCGAGTATCCAGCATCGAGGATTAGCCTACGCAGGTTTGGCTACATCTTGTTTGGCATTGGAGTATGCATCGTCCTGTGCTCGAACCTGCTTGCCGGGGCTGGTGCGAGGCTGAGGCCATCATTACCGCAGTATGCAGCTCAAGCGCTTGCCGGTGAGTTGAGCATTGAGCAGGAATCAACTGTTCTCGGCGATAGTGCTCGAAAGATCAATTATTTCAGGGTTTGCGACGCCAACGATAAACTGACCGGGTACGTCTTTAGCTCTGAAGAGCTGGCACCTGAGGTTCGTGGTTTTGGCGGGAAGATGAATCTTGCCGTCTATGTAGATTGTGGAGGCAGATTGATTAACTTCCATATAATACGGTCCAACGAAACACCTGCATACCTTGACTTCCTCAGCCAACCGTATGCAAATGACCTGGCCTGGGTAGACCATCTCAAGGGACGTAATCTTTTCCGGCTTCAGCCTTTTGCGGATGTCCACGCGGTAACCGGGGCCACTGTCAGCTCTGAAGCTATTCTTTCGGCACTGGAAACATCGGCTCATAGGTTCGCCAGCCAAGCTCTCGGCCATACTCTTGAACCTAAGCTCAAAGAAAGAACTCGTCTCGCCAACCTGACAGACACCCACGGGACATATTTGATTGGTGCTTTTGCACTTGCCTTGATTGTAATCTACAGCGGAGGGTTTTGGAGCAGATTGGCGGTCCTTTGTCTTAATCTTGTAGTCGGCGGTATCGTTTTGAACGCCCAGTATTCCAGCGAACAAATAGCGAGCATACTGTCTTTGCAGACCCCTGCTTTAGGATTGTCGGGAGCATTTCTGCTGGCTATAGGAATACCACTCTTGGTAATATTTTTCGGCAACATCTATTGTGGTTACATCTGTCCATTTGGAGTCGTACAGGAATTGCTTGGGTATGTTGTCCCTGGAAGATTCAAGCGCCCGATCTCGGTGGAAGCGATGCAAAAAGCGAGATTTGTCAAATATGGGGTCCTTTTTGTTTTAGTAATTGTGTTCTTTCTCTCCAGAAACCGAACAACTCTGGCAGCAGACCCCCTCATAGAGATTTTCAATTTGCGATTTACGATTTACGATTTTCATTCGTCGATGCTGTTGATAGTGCTGGTGGCTCTGATAGGCTCGGTTTTTTATACTCGCTTCTGGTGCCGATATTTGTGTCCCGTAGGAGCTTTTCTGTCACTGTTTAACAAGGTGGTAATACTAAAGCGGTACCTGCCGGCCAAAAAATTTGGCAGTTGTGAGTTTGGCCTTACCGGCAAAGACCAAATGGATTGCTTATATTGTGACCGGTGTCGTTACCCCGCCAGACGTATGGTGGGCCAAAGGGGGGTAAAAAAAGAACCCGCCAAAGGCGGGCAGTCCCGATATTTTGTAGTGGGCGTACTTGTAGTAGCGGTGCTTGTATCGACGGTTTCTGTAAGCAGGTTTTTGCAAGTCATTCCAGCCAGTTTCAGCCAACCTGCCGGGACACAAGCCGCGGGCGGTGAGCCTCGAGATGTCGATTTGCAGCGTATCCGCACAATGATTGGGCAGAATAGGCTTTCCAACCGAGAAGCTGAATTCTATAAGAAAGTTGACCCCGTTAGAAATAAGTTACCAAGGGCGCCTGCCCCGGCAATCCCGGGGATTTCTAACGAGGTTGAGTAGTGCCTGCACCTGTGGTTGCGCAGGCACAGGTGTTAGTGTGGTGGTCCACCAGAGGCGGAATTAAGCATTTAACTAATTAACCAATCAACCAATTAACCAATACTTGCCGAGGATTGGAGATTAATATTCGGGACCCCCAAACGCATTATTTCGCGTTTGGGGAACGCCTTTCCTACCGGAGTAAAATTCTTAATCGGCAGAGTGTAAAAGTACCTGGCAAGATTGTATCGCTCGGGACAGTCCACAGGTCACAGCGGAGATGTTGTTTAGCTCCTCGGGAGTTAACTTTGCCGTCGATGAGCGGTAAATCAATATAAAGCCCAACGACGAACCGCCTGCACTCGCGTTACCGCAGGTGCGAGCGAATCGGCGCAGGGGAACCGTGATGGCTGAGATTTTACTTAGCCTAATTAAGTTGCCCTGTAGACCCATTGCAAACATATCATCGAGGGTGCAAAGCTTGTTCGACTTGCAGATATTGTCCACCAGCTCCGGGGTGAAACAATTCTCCACCTGTGCCTGCGCAACCACAGGTACAGGCAAATGCTGCTTTTCAAGAGTAATTGCCTGCACTTGCGTGACCACAGGTACAAGTGGCTGGTTACTCTGGAACGATTCGACTGAGCTCATCGAAGTCATATACAATTCGAAGCTGTCTGCCTGAAGCAAAAAGAAGGCGACATTTGAATCGGGGACTTCGTCTTTGATAAGTTTACCAACGACATATAAAAGGCCGTTCAAGTCGGTTATGCCGGTGATTGCCTCATAAAAATTTGCTGTGAAATTGATAGTATTTAGTCTTTTGATAAAGTCCCTTTGGGCTGAAATGAAGTCATTGCAAAGTATATCTATTTTTTGGGCCTGCTTCTTGCGTTCTTTGTTTAGCTTACGAATGAGCAGACGTAATCTTCTATGTCGTTGTTTATAGTCCACAAGACACCTTTTTTGGCCCCCCCACGCTTGTCTGCACAAGCAGACGTGGGGGAGAACCCCTTTCAATAATTAAATTTGGAATGTTCTCCAGATTTAGATTCGGCTTAGTTGGCGGCGGGCTTTAAGAACAAGAGATATTAAGGAGGATTCTATGAGGCAGCCCTATAAATAATCAGTTATCAGTTTTGTGCAAGTTAAGGCTGGTTCAAAGATGTATATCAGCCGGACTGTGTGTACATTGATTTGTCTGTGTTTTCGGACTTATATTTGCATGTTATCTACGTATCTTTTTACCGCCGAGAACGCCAAGTTCGCAAAGTTGTCATTGGCGCAAAAGCGGGAATCTATTTTCTTTTGTTACCTGTTTTCGAGGGTACAAGCTTAATTTCTTTCTCTGTGCTCTTTGCGTCCTCTGCGTTTAATTTTTTGCACAATACGCAACACGAATATGTTATTCTGAGCGCTGCCCTCCGTCATTGCGAGGAGCGCAGCGACGAAGCAATCTTAACTATAAAATCATAAATCGTAAACCTGTCCTGAGCGGCGTCGAAGAATCGAACATTGTAAATTGAATACGCCCAAGTCAGGCGGCAAGGGCGTAGCCGGTTTTGGCTATTGCCAGAATGCCTCTGGCGTCTCTCGTACCTTTTGCTTCCACCTCTTGTCGTTCTTCTGAAATTCAATTTTGTCTCTGTGTATTTTGGCGACCGTCACGTTGTGTATCGTCTCTCCTTCGTGCACTATTTGGCCGTCAATTATAGCGGATGGTTTCTCCTCGGCGTAGACGATCCCGGTTATAACTCCGTGTGTTGGCTCAGGTTTGGCCGCAAGCACATTTTCTTTCAGTCGCTTTTCAAGCTCTATCAGTCCGACAGTTAAAGCATATCTTTTTAGCTTTTCAAGGGTTACCGCTTCCCACTCATACTTTGCCAGTATGTCATTCTTTACTTCGGCTATCCGGCTTTGCGCTACGGCAAACCGCTTAGGTGATGTTGCAGTTGTAATTTCAAAACGGCCGTATGGTACAGTTTCAGAACCGTTAATTTGCAACACTGTTTCAGCTACTTCAGCCTGCACATCAAGCGGACGGTAAATCGCCTTGTCAGCCACTTCAAGCAGTCTAATCTCTCCCTCTGCACGCAGCCGCAGGTCAATAGATCTACCTATATAGGAATCTTCTATCTTTTGCCGTTGCCAGGAAATGTATTTTTCTGTCTCTTGTAACTGCTCCTGTTGGCTTTGCTTTTTGCCTGCAGCGGTATCCACCCCAACCGACAAGATTGTCACAACTATAAACATCCAAACTGTTAGACTTTTCTTTTGCATCTTTGCACCTCCTCAAAAAAAGTTAATATTTACAGCACACCCTGTGTGTGCCGATACTCTATCGTAGAATTTCATCCAATTAGGCTAATACACTTGCATTTCTCCCTCACCTGAAATCCTTTGCAGACTGCTCGAAAGGCAATACAATTATGCGCTCTCGATGTGGAAAAATCAAGCAGAAATAAGGCAGATATTGCCTTTTACTGGTCTTTTTACCGCTGAGAACGCCAAGTTCGCAAAGTTGTCATTGGCGCAAAAGCGGGAATCTATTTTCTTTTGTTACCTGTTTTCGCAGGTACAAGCTTAATTTCTTCTCTGTGCCCTCTATGGCTTAATTCTTTTCGTTACGCAATACGCAATTTATTTGCAGGGTAAAAGAATTGTCACGGTGGTTCCGCTACCGGGCCGACTTGTTATACGAAGCCGCCCTTTGTTTAATCGGATGACCCGGTGAGCGTAGGCAAGACCCATTCCTCGTTTTCGGCCTGCAGGCTTGGCGGAAAAGAATGGCTGGGTCGCCTTTTCGAGGGTTTGTGCGTCCATTCCACAGCCGAAGTCAATGATTTGCAGTTTGACAAAATCGGGAGATTCACCAGCATCAGCGGTAACCTTTATTGGCCCCTGTTGGTTTGTGTAGGATTCAAGAGAATTGGAAAAGACATTCGCAATTGCTGATACAATCTGGGCTGAATCTATGAAAACATCTTTGAGCGTATCCGCGACGTCAATTTGAACATCGAGCTGTTCTACGTTTTGCTTTTGGGCAGCCAACTGCACAGCTTCATCGAGCATTTGTTTGATATTCGTCTGGACCAGCCTGGGTTCTTGCGGCCTGGCAAAGCTCATCAGCTCCTCGATAATCTGAGATATTTTGCCGGCGTTTTCCTGGATCTGTTTCAGGATTTGCTGCCTCTCTGCTGAAGTCTCGGTCTCATTGAGTAATTGTGCCCGGCCGGATATGACCGAAAGAGGGTTATTTAGTTCGTGCGCCGCTCCGGCTGCCATCTCAACTAAAGCGTTCAAGGAGCTATCTGTGGGGCCCCCGCCTTGCGGGAACCCAATCTGGGGCTGGGTGTCCCTGGGTTTTGCAAGGGGTTCCCCAAACGCGAAATAATGCGTTTGGGGGCCCGCAAGAAGCTGGGCAAACTGCTCGACAAAACGCTGTTGTTTGGCGGCAGCACAAGCCACATCTAAAATAGACCCGGCAATCGAGGTAGCTGTCCTGAACTTTTCCCAGAACAGCTCTACGTCTGCCGGATACCGAAGCTCAAAAACAACTGCTCCAATTGCTTTGTCGCCAGCGAGTAGAGGCATCAACTTAGTCTGGTTCAAGTCAAAGTCAACGTCCAATTGCTCAAACAGCCAATCAACATAATCGCGAGCATTTAAGATTGCAAAGTCACTTGCTATGACTTTCGGTATGGCGGGTGTTTCGGCGGGGACGTTCAAGTAAACCAGCTTTGTTTGCGATAGGTTTTCTACAACAACGGCTTCGAGAGATTGCGAGTTGGCCTGAGGTGCTAAATATAAACAAACCACGCCTGTTTGATAAAACTTTTGCCACCGAGCAGCGAAATTTTCCGCTATATCGATGGCTTCGGTAGCCGAATCTATGCTGAGCAGAAATTCTGTTATAAAATCGAAATGGCTCGAAGCACTTTGCAATTGCTGATTTTCAAGAGATAATTCTGTGTGCTCATGAGCCAATCGGGCAGCAGTAGTGTGAATAATGTCGCAATAGGTCGCCGCGGCGTTTGGTAAATCCAGGCCTAAGACTTCAGATTTTTGTCTAACTATTTCGGGCAGCTTCTGGCGGATTTGCTCCAGCTGCCCAAAGTTTATTGCAAGCGATTGGGCGATTTGCTCTACTGGCTCGGGTGAATCGAAACTGCCGGACTGGCCGAGGCCGGATTGGCGTGCTATAGAATCGGCTAACTGCACGACTTGAGCGATCCTTGTTCCAGGCATACTTTGAGAAATCCTCACAACATCACTGTGATGAAGCCAGACGGCAAGGGTAATTTGATTTGGCAAGTGCCACTTTTGAGCCAGACGTTTACCGAGGATTGTATGATCCAGACCAAGGTGTTTTTGCTCGATAGTACAGGCGCCGGCTCCTGTTGATTTTGCTTCTTCGACAATACGGGCAAAACTTTTCGGCATTGCCTCTTCGAGCGCAAGTTTTCCGATATCGTGAAGCAAGCCAGCACAGTGAACCAACCGGGGATCCATGCGAGGTGATATGATATCGGCGATATCTTTAGCACAACAGGCGACTGCAAGGGCATGAAGTGCAAGCTCTTTTCTTCGCAGAGTTCTGTCGTCGTTGGGGTCGAAGGCCGACAACCCCTTAACAGAAAAAAAAACGTCGCGAATAATGTGTGCAGGCAGCTTGTCAAGTGCCTGGCGAAGCGAAAACTTTTGCACAGAGAAGCTTAAACCCTGCTGGTGGATGAGCGAAAGAGTCCTGGTGGTAAGGGCCGGGTCTAATTCAATAATATCAGCTATGGCAGAAGGTGAGAATTGGGGTTGCAGGAGCTTGGAAAAAAATTGTGCTGCAACTGAGGGCAAGGTCGAAAGCGAATCGAGCCGACGAATAACAAGCTCTACCTGGTGGGCGGCCGTTGGGTCAGCTTTTTCATCCGGCATTTAGTTATATCCTCGTACTTAGTGGTTGGTATTCGTTCCTGGGTTTCAACCGGGGTGTTTCATTACGACCGAAGCAATCTATTCGCTAATTTATTTTATCTGTAAGACAGTAGCGATTTTGTCGGTCAGTTCAGCGATGTTAAACGGTTTTTTTATGAAATCTTCGGCACCGGATTTCAGGAGCTGGTCGATTTCATCCTGTTTTACAACCCCGCTCACGATAATAATTTTGAGATTGGCGAACTCGGGATTTTCTCTTATCGCCTGGCAAACGACATTTCCATTGACATCGGGCAACATATAGTCAAGTAATATCAGGTCAGGGCGGAACCGCTGGGTCGATATTCCTGCCTCATAGCCGCTAGATGCGGTTTTGATTTCGAATCTACCATCGCGGACGAGAACGTCCACAATAAGCTCGACGATTTCGGCATCGTCATCGACGATAAGGACCCTCTTTTTTCCGGACTCGAGGTTATCGAGGGGAATATCGTTTTCCTTCATAAATTTGATCAGATTCTGGCGGGGAATTCTCCGGAATTTTGAGCCGGGAATACGAAATCCTTGCAGTCTGCCAGAATCAAAACATCGGATGATTGTCTGCTGGCTTACCCTGCAAACTTCAGCGGCCTCGCCGGTTGTAAATAAATCCTTCATCTTGTCTATCCCTCTTCCTCACCCAAATCCTTCGGGTACAAGGGCTGTCCAAATTACCTTATTATCCTAATTTAACTATCGAACCTTGGATTTGTCAAGGATAAAAATGTTGAAAAACCGAATTTTTAGCTATGAAAGGCTAAATTTTATCAGTCCTTAGGGGAATTTCAGAAGATTTGGTGGGGATTTTGCCAGTTTTGGTCCCTTAGAGAGCAAAGTGGTGGAAGAGCGAGATAAAAGAACAGACATCAAGAAAACTATCCCACATTAGGACAACCGGGTGAAGATTTTTCAGAAGAGCTGAACAGACAGTTAGCTCTTCAATAGTTTTTGAAAAATTTTTATAAATCACTTAGAAAAGAGACAATTGCTTCCGAAGACAAGGGAATCGCACCTTCTGAAGCTCTTAACACAGCAAAAATATGGGAGCGCGACCCCAAAAACCATCCCGTTGCCTTGACCAATGGACAAGACTAATGTACAAACTGATCTCGCATTTTCCACCTTCGGCCTTTATTGGTTAGCGAAAGGACCAAAGGCGGAAAACGCTCAAGAAATGAAAAAATAAGAAATTAATTTGACAGGCCCTGGTTCATAGGATTTTGGTTAACTTTGCTGCACACCGGGATATCGCCCATGCCCACATTATGAGAAGCAAAGAGCACAAAAGCTCCTCAGAGTGATTTTGTCAGTGCCAGTCTTGATGTTATGGCTTGCATGCAAATCAACGCTTGTTCGAGGTATCTCTATAGGGCTTTCTGCCTACCCACCCCGAAGTAGTGCAACTTGCTCTTAATTTTCTTGCAATATTGCCCGGTTAGATGTAAAGTGAGAGAAAACTTACAGGGATGTTTTTGCCTTTTAGAATTTGATTTTGCCATAGATAGTATCCTAAACCACAAGTTGTGGCTTGCACTCAGGCACGGATCAGTTACGATTATCCACTGATGAGGGAGGTGAAAGCGATGGTCGTAGTCAAGGTTGTAGCAAGAAAGAATAAAAGCCAAAAAACAAAATCGAGTGTAAATTCTAAAAATAGTTATGCCAACGTAGCTCAACGGTAGAGCTCTGGTTTTGTAAACCAGTGGTTGTCGGTTCGAATCCGACCGTTGGCTTTATAAGTCCTTATGGGACAAGCCGTTAGAACCCTCCAGAGAAGTTCGCTGGGTCGTCAATATCGAATGACGAAAACGAACTTCGAATTTTGAAGTTCTCTGTTCGATATTCATAATTCGAACAGAGAGTCACGGGATGAGGAAACGGCAAAGCACCACGGCGAGCAACAATACGAAAACGCCGCGAAAGACGAAACGAAACTACACTCAAGAAAGGAGCAAAATTATGAACCGTAGAGAGTTCTTGAGACATGGGGGGCTGGCCCTTGCCAGCTCGGCGCTGCTACTTATATCTAACCGATGTCACGCGGCGTCGCGAGACAGGGCAGCAAAAATGAAACGCATCGGCTGCACGACGGTTTGCTTCAGGATGAGATTCCCTTCGACCCGACCAAAAAACCATCCTAAGGTAGGTCCTGACCTGACACTGATGGACGTGCCGACATTTTTCGCCGATGAGCTTGACGTGCACAACGTCGAGTTGTGGAGCAGACATTTCGAGGACACGTCTTTGAAATATTGCAAGAAGATCAAGGCGGTAGCCCAGTCAGTTGGGTCCAAAATCATCAACATCCAACTTGATGAGCCGGCATATAACCTTTCACACCGTGATTCCGCTGCACGTAAGAAGAGTATCGAATTTGTGAAGCAGTGGATGGGCCGGGCCGCCGCATGTGGGGCCACGTCGCTCCGGGCCAACACGGGCGGCTCACCCAAAGAGAAGTTCGATGTGAACATCACTGGTGATTCATACCGCCAATTGGCCAAATACGGGCAGAAGATCGGTGTCAAAATTCTGATCGAGAACCACGGGGGCCACAGTGCCAAGCCCGAGAACATCGTTGAGCTCATCAAGGCCGTCGACAGCTCGTATTGTCGCACGCTGCCGGATTTCGGCAACGTTCCCAAAAAGGGTGGTGAAGAGTACCGGTACAAGCTGTTGAAGATGCTGTTTCCTTATGCCCATCTGGTCTCAGCGAAGGGCATGTATTTCGACGACCAGATGCGGCACGTGTCCTACGATATTGGCGCTTGCGTCCGTATCGGTAAATCGCTCGGCTTCAAGGGCATATACTCAGCCGAACAATGGGCTCCCAAGCCGCAGTCAATCGACCCGGTCAAGATTACCAAACGCATCATTGAACTGGTTGTTGAGAACATTTAATTGTGCCGGCGCGACCCGGCGGTGGCGGGTAGGATTTCAATGAAAGTAATAAATTGGATGATGGAATTCGTTAAAGAATATGTAAAATGAGTTGTTCTGACCCAGACTTAACTTATGGAGAAAAATATGGAATACAATTGTGAAGATATAGCCAAGATGATTGACCATTCTTTATTGCGTCCCGAGCTTACGGACGAGGACATTTCTAAAGGTTTCGAGATAGCTAAAAAATATAATGTTGCAACCGTTTGTTGTGGCCCTTCCTCGGTTGCCCTGGCCAAAAAATGCCTCGAAGGAACAAGCGTAAAAGTTACCACCGTTGTCGGTTTTCCCAATGGCTACAGCAAAACGGAAACAAAAGTCTTTGAGGCTGAACAAGCTATAAAGGATGGTGCGGTTGAGCTGGATATGGTTATTAACATTGGGAAACTGTTAAGCAAGGATTTTGATTATGTAAAGAGTGATATAAAGGCCGTTGCAGATGTGGCGCATCGTCAGAACGTTCTGCTAAAGGTTATTTTAGAAAACTACTATCTTACCGATGAGCTCATCGAGATTGGCTGTAAGCTTGCTGAAGAAGCCGGTGCCGATTTTGTAAAAACGTCGACCGGGTTCGCTGCGGGTGGTGCAACCATTGAAGATTTAGAACTTATGCGGAGAAGTGTTTCTGACAACGTGCAGATAAAAGCGGCTGGCGGTGTGCGCGACTTAGAGATGGCTTTGAAAGTCAGGGAAGTCGGCTGTACGAGATTCGGAGCAACAAGAACAGAAACCATCATGGAAGAATGTTATAAAAGAAGCGGGCAAAAGTAGATAACCAGTTGGTTAGAAGGTGCTGTCACCGAGAAAAAATGTTCAAAAAGGACATACATTGTGTGAGGTAGAAATCATGAGAAATAAACACTATCCAAATTTGTTCACTCCGATTGAGATCGGCAATATGGTAGTACCAAATAGAATAGCAATGGTCCCAACGGACATAAGTTCTGCCAATGCGGATGGCTCTGTCAACCAGAGGGTAATTACCTATCATGAGGAGATCGCCAAAGGTGGATGCGGATTTATCATTGTTGGTGCGACCACGCCTGATAAGGCCACAGGCAGACCGACTGTGACCTGTTTGGCTGCGGATGAAGACCCGTTGATCCCTGGACTTACCCATCTGGCGGAAGCCATGCATCGTCATGGAGCCAAGTGTGCGGTTCAGATACAACATCCAGGCCGACAGGCTGCCTGGCCCCGGAAGAACTTAATGTCAGCCAGTGACCATGTTTTGGATGTACCCGGCTCTGCCGGTCATGAAATCATTTATGCCGAGAGCATTGCTCAAGGCAAATCGGTACGCGCTATGACGGTTGAGGAAATATATGATCTGATTGAGAAGTTTGCCGAAGCTGCCTGGCGAGTCCAGCAAGCAGGTTTTGATGCAGTAGAACTTCACGGAGCTCACGGGTACCTGATCGCGCAATTTATGAGCCCGTTTGTGAACAAGCGAAACGACCGTTTTGGAGGGAGTTTTATCAATAGAATGCGTTTCACGATGGAAATCGTTAATCGAATTCAAATAAAATGCGGAAGAGACTTTCCCTTAGGTATTCGGTATTCGGGCGATGAATGGATCGAAGGGGGCAGAACACTCGATGAAAGCGTTAAGGTTGCCAAGCTTATGGAAGAAATGGGTCTGGCCTATGTTGACATCAGTGCCGGGATATTTGAGTCACCCGGAACAGTAATGGATCCGATGTACTACCCTGAAGGCTGGAATACATACACGGCGGAGGAGGTGAAGAAACACGTCGAGATTCCCGTCATTACCAGCCATTCATTACGAAATCCAGATTATTGTGAGAAAATCCTTGCGGAAGGCAAAGCAGACATGGTTGGGTTCAGCCGCCAGTTGATCGCTGATGCCTACTGGTCAAACAAGGCAAAAATGGGCAAAAAAGAAGAAATCAGAAGATGCATTTCCTGCCTTGTTGGCTGCTGGCAGGAATCGTTGATGATCAGGCGAGACATGAGATGCGCTATCAACCCGGCCGTTGGCGACGAACGGTTTATTCATTTACAGCCTACCAAAAAAGCCTGTAAGGTGGCGGTCGTAGGTGGCGGACCGGCTGGCATGGAAGCGGCTCGTATCTCCGCTTTGCGCGGGCATAAAGTAACAATTTTTGAAAAAACCGGTGAATTAGGCGGCGCTATGCTTTATTGCTGCACCGTACCCGGAAAGAACAAGATGCGCTGGTATGCCGATTGGCTCCGACAGCAGATGAAAAAACTCGGGGTCGACGTAAAATATTGCACAGAACCAACCGTAGCGGACCTTAAAGGCTATGATGTCGTATTGCTTGCTGCAGGAACAAGAGTTGTAAGGCCCAAAATTCCTGGAATCGATTTGCCGATAGTAGTAACCTTTGAGGATGTCCTGCGCTGCAAGAATACAAACTGTGAATACTATCCGGATGAAAGGGGAGAACCTGTAGAATGCGGCCAGGAGGTGTTGATCTGGGGTGACCACTTCGGCGCCGCTGATGCCGCCGAAAAGCTCGGTCACGCCGGCAAAAAGGTCACAATTGTCACTGAAAATCAAGACTTCGCCGAATGGATGGAGCCCTGTCATCGCGATGTGATGATGAAACGGTTTGCCTGTGGCAATGGCGAAGGCCTGAAGAGCAAAACGTACGCTCATCCTGTTACTATAATTCCTAACAGCTCTGTATTGGAAATAAAGAAAGATGGTACGGTAGTTATAATCAGTAGCGCGTTCGAGAGGTCCACGGTAAAAGTTGATACGGTTGTTCTTGCCAAGGTCGAATCTAACGATAGTGTATATGAAACCTTTCTGGAAGCCGGCCTGAATGTAGCCAAGATTGGTGACGCCAAAAAGATAAGAAACGTAAGAGGAGCTGTTACAGATGGTGCAAATGCCGCTCTGGTTATTGAAGAAGGCGCAATACTCAACGCCAATAACGGGTTAATTTCAAATTTGCCAACAGGAGTTGAACTATAGATCAGGCTATCAGGAGATCAGGTAGTGGGCATCAGGTTGTCAGGATATCAGGAAACCAGGCCGCCTGATAACCCGGTAGCCTGATAGCCCGACCTTGACCTGGCTGGTAAGAAAGGCCTTGTAAACGCTGTTAACTTCAACCCGCCAGAGGTATGGCGGGTCAATCAGGTCGCCGCGAGCTTGTTCTGTGTAAGAAGATTATTGAGAGCAATAAGAATAGGGCCTGGGTTAAAGTTACATAATAGGAGCTGCGTAAAATGATTAAACTCGGTTTTTTAAGTGCAATCTTAGCGGACCAGACATTTGAAGAAGTTGTTTCTTTTGCCTCTGAGAGCGGATACGCATGTGTCGAAATCATGTGTTGGCCCCCTGGAAAAGCGGAAAGGCGTTACGCCGGGGTCACACACATCGATGTCACAAACCTTTCCAAAGAGAAGGTCGATAGTATTCAAAATCTCTTAGAAGAAAAGGGTGTCAGTCTCTCCGGCTTAGGATATTATCCAAATCCTCTGGAAGCAGATGACAAAAATGCAACGGCCTATATCGAACATATCAAGAAAGTAATTGATGCAGCGAACCAATTAGGGCTGGAAAATGTTAACACCTTTATTGGGAGAGACCACCAAAGAAATCTGGATGACAATTTTGCTAAGTTCAAGAAAATTTGGCCGCCCATTGTGAAATATGCTGAAGAAAAGGGTATAAAAATCGGCATTAAAAACTGTCCCATGTTTTTCACCAACGATGAATGGCCTGGTGGGAAGAATCTGGCATCTTCTCCAGCTATCTGGCGAAGGATGTTCGAAGAGATTCCTTCGGCGAATTTCGGCCTGAATTACGATCCTTCTCATCTGGTCTGGCAGTTCATGGATTATGTCAGGCCCATTTATGAGTTTAGGGATCGCATTTTTCATGTACACATTAAGGATGCCAAGGTGCTGCGTGAAAAATTGAACGATGTTGGTATTCTTGCGACTCCTCTGTCATTTCACAGTCCAAAGCTTCCCGGCCTGGGTGACGTTGATTGGGGCAAGTTCTTCTCGGCCTTAACGGACATAGGATATGATGGCGCAGCCTGTGTTGAAGTTGAAGACCGGGCTTATGACGGTTCTCTGCAGATGCGAAAAAGGTCTTTAGTTCAAAGCCGAGAATATGTAAAGCAATACGTTGTTTTGTGAGATAGCCGTCTATGAAAGACATAAAGGTCAAGGCTGGCGAGTTCCTGAAAAGCACCCTTTGCTTAAAAACACACCAAGACGTGAGTAGATAAGGCCTTTTTCCAAGCCCTTGACCGAAGAACTACTGGCCATGGAGGCCTCGGATACCAGATATCCGAACAGCCTCATGCAATCTCCCGGAAGGGACGACATTTTATGAGTTGAAATCCCTCAGAATAAAGGTAGAATATTATCTGAAAGGCTTTCTGGAAGAAAAACATAATCGCTTCTTTGAGATTATGAGCGTAAAAAATGCAACGTTAATCGGCGCCGCTATTGCGGGCTTAACAAACTGATATTGGCAAAACCAACTGTCACATATAATTTGCGAGGAGAGTTATTATGAAACTTGATAAAGACACTAACAAAGTAGCAGTATCACGTCGTGATTTTATGTATGGAGCCGGTGCCGCATTTGCGTCTTTGACTATTGTCCCCAGCCACGCTCTGGGACGAGCAGGTCATATCCCTCCGAGTGAGACAATACAAGTTGGTGGAGTCGGCGTTGGTGGCGTAGGACACGGCCAGATACGAAGCATAAGTCAGCAGGCGAACACCAGGATTGTTGCGCTGTGCGATGTTGATGATGTGTATGCTGCGCGGACATACAACTATTTCCCAAAAGCAAGGAGATATCGCAATTTTCGGGAGATGCTGGACGCCGAGGCGGATAAGATTGACGCGGTGTACTGTGGCACGCCTGACCATACCCATGCGGTAATCACAATAGCCGCCCTCAGGAAAGGCAAGCACGTTTGCTGTGTGAAGCCCCTTACCCGCACGACTCACGAGTGCAGGCGTGTCGTAGAGGAAGCTCAGAAGGCCAAAGTAGCCACGCAGGTCACCGCTTCACCCAATTCTACAGAGAAAGGCTGCCGAACCTGCGAGATGATCTGGGGCGGCGCCATCGGAGACGTCCGCGAAGTGCATATCTGGTCTAATCGACCTCTGTGGCCCCAGGGGATGCTTCGTCCGCCAGGTTCCGACGCGGTGCCTGATACCCTCGACTGGGATCTGTGGATTGGCCCGGCACCTATGCGGCCTTTCAAAGACGAGTGGCCTGACGACCATCTCACGCTCAATCAGCTTTGGTCTCGCCGTCCGCGCAAGGCCGTCTATCACCCCTGGAATTTCCGGGGCTGGTGGGCTTTTGGCACCGGCGCCCTGGGGGACATGGGCTGCCACTATTTCAACATTCCCAAGCGAGCGTTGAAACTTGGCCATCCCGTCAGCGTCAGCGCCACCTCAACCCGCGTGATGTCTGAGACTGCACCGTTGGCTTCTATCGTCACCTGGGAGTTTCCCGCCAGAGAAGGCATGCCGCCCTTGAAAGCGGTCTGGTACGACGGAGGTCTTAAGCCACCACGCCCAGCCGAGCTTGAGCCGGGAAGAAACCTGCCCACTGAAAGCGTGCTTTACGTCGGTGACAAGGGCAAGATGCTTGGTACGCGAATCATACCCGAGCAGAAAATGGAGGCTTATACCCTGCCACCCAAGACACTTCAGCGCCACGGCGGCACATGGCCCGAGTGGGCCGAAGCCATGCGCGGCGGCCAGACTGCTGCCTGCCAGTTCAGTTGGGCCGGCCCATTAACCGAGATCGTTCTGCTGGGCAACATCGCTATTCGCACCGGCAAGCATCTGAAGTGGGACGGCAAAAACATGAGATTTACGAATGACAAAGACGCAAATAAATATGTTAAGGAACCGTATCGTTCAGGTTGGTCTTTGTAACTGATAAACTTAAGATTTGTTAACTGTTAAGGAGGTTGGCCATGAAGAACTGTCTGTGTTTTCTGATTGTATTGTTGGTTATGATTCCCCTGGCTGTGCACGCGGCAGAGCCAATCTTTGTTCCGGTCAAGATAGATGGGCCGGTTCACGACCCTGCGAACGACAGCTATTGGTTTGGGCCATTCAGTGAATGCTGTTCGGTCTTAGATGTCGATGGCGATGGTGACCTCGATATTGCAGCCGGCCGAAACTGGTACGAAGCACCGAGATGGAAAAAGCACACGAACTTCCGGGATGGTGCTATGACAAACGGCCCGGAAACAGACGACAACAGCGAATTCGCCATGGACGTCAATCGCGATGGACGAATCGACATCGTCAGCTCAGGGTGGATGTACATGAAGGGCGCGTTTTGGTACGAGAACCCCGGTAAGACCGGCACAAAATGGAAATCCACAAGGATTCACCTGGCAAGGTCCATGGAGGGTATCATCCACGGCGATATCGACGGCGATGGCGATGACGATATCCTCGTGAACCACTGGACACTGCATCCCGGCCAAGGCGTGACATGGCTGGAATCCATCGACCGCAAGCCGTGGCTAAAGGAGCATATCGTCGGAACAAAGGGTGATCTTCACGGCAATGGCCTCGGAGACATCAACGGCGATGGCCGGACCGATATCGTCACTCCAAGCGGATGGTACGAAGGGCCTCGCCGTCCCACCAAGGACAAGTGGATTTTCCACGCAGACTATACATGGAAAGGACCGGCCTCTCATCCGATCCTCATCCATGACGTCGACGAGGACGGGCTGAATGACATCATCATCGGTGCCTCTCACTCCTATGGGTTGGCCTGGCTCGAACAGGTCGTTGATGCCAGCGGCAACCGCAGCTTCACAACGCACTGGATCGAAAAGGATTTCGGCCAGTTCCACACTATGGAGCTTGGCGACCTCAACGGTGATGGCAAACCGGACCTCGTAACCGGCAAACGTTTGTTTGCTCATCATGGCAACGATATCAGCGCATTTGACCCGCTGTTCGCATTTTGGTACGACCTCAAAGGCGGCAAGTTCGAGTGCCACGTCCTGTCCTACAACCATCTGCCCTGGTATTCAAAAGAGGGAACCCTCAATCCACCCCCTAATGGTGCCATCGCAGTAGGAATGAAACTGAACATCGTTGACCTCGACAAGGACGGCGACAACGACATAGTTATCGCAGGAAAGGGCGGGCTTTATGTTTTCTTCAACAAAGGCTACCCGCCATCGCCGCGCCGCGAGCACAAGCTGCCGCCCCACGACTCTTACCCCACATGGAGAGAATGGCCCGGCTTTAAGCCGCTGTTCAACAGCAAGGACCTAACAGGCTGGAAGATACCGCAGGGCGACAATGGCCATTGGAAGGTAGTCGACCGAGTGATCGATTACGACGCGCAGTCGGAAGCCCGCGGTGATAAGAACTTGTGGACAGAGGAGTCATTCGGCGACTTCCGCCTGCTCATTGAATGGCGTTTCAAACGTACTACGGGCTTATACCCGATGCCGACTATTCTGCCTGACGGCTCATATAAGAAGGATGCCAACGGCAAAGTAATTACCGAACTGCGGCCAAATGCTGATTCGGGGATTATGCTCCGCGGTACGGGCAGGACACAGGTGAATATCTGGTGTTGGCCGGTGGGTTCCGGTGAAGTGTGGGCAGTTCGCAACGATAGGAATCTACTGCCGCAGTTGCGAGCCGCAGCCGTGCCCAAAGTCCGCGCCGACAACCCGGTCGGTCAGTGGAACCTGTTTGACATCACCATGAAAGGGGATCGGATGACGGTGATACTAAATGGCCAGATGGTCATAGAGAATGCACAGGTCCCAGGGATCCCGGAGCGTGGCCCCATTGGACTGCAACATCATGGCGGTCTCGATAAGAGAACCGGAAAAATGAGCCCGGCGTCGAGCCTGATTCAGTTCCGCAACATTTGGATTAAACAGCTCAACTAATATACTTGCCCCGTAAGACCAACGGCTAACTTACGGGGCTTGTAGCAAGAAGTATGTGTTCTTTTACAATCGTTTTGGACCATAGAGCAAGTAATGGAGGTTTGAAGATGATAGTGAAACGATGTATGACCGTGTTAAGTTTGTTTATGGTTGCGTTTGCCACCGGTGCCCCAGCCCGAGACGACGGGTTCATCCAGCTTTTCAATGGTGAAGACCTCAGCAATTGGCAAAACGCTGGTGGCGGGAAACCCAGTACCGGTTGGGTAGTGGAAGACAGTGTGCTGGTCCGAAAACCTGGGGCCGGGATGATCTGGAGCAAGGAGCGCTTCGGCAACTTCGTGCTGGATTTGGAGTTCAAAACAGAAGGCAACAGCGGCATCTTTTTCCGCACCGACAATCCAGAGGATTGTGTGCAGACGGGCTTCGAGATGCAGGTTTATCGACCGGTCAAGAAACCGGGAAAGCATAGCTGCGGCGCGATTTACGACACCCTGTCACCCAGCAAGGAAATGACAAAGGATGGGCAATGGAACCACGTCACTATCACCGCTGTGGACAATAACATCAGCATCGTGCTCAATGGTGTGCAGATTATCGACATGGACTTGAGCCGATGGACAGAGCCTCACAAGAATCCCGATGGGTTGAATAACAAGTTTCGTACAGCCCTAAAGGATTTTAAGCGAGAAGGCCATATCGGCTTCCAGGATCACGGCGCACCTGTGTGGTATCGCAACATTCGTATCAAACCTTTGAGAACCGGAGCCGTTTCTGGCATATCCGGTAGTTTGCTGGCGGGAGGTGACACCGGGCGCATCTTCACATTGGCTCCAGACTCTCATGGTATGGTTCTCAAAGCTCCGGACGGCCACACCGTGTTCCGATACATGACCAAAAAGCCTGTCGAGACGAAGCTGGCCGCCAATAGCGTTTGTTGCCTCTATCCATTGAATACGCCCTCGGGAGAAAGGGTGGTTGATTTTGCTCCCAGTGACCATCCTCATCATCGCGGTGTTTTTCTGGCGTGGCATTCTATCACAGCCAAAAAAGCCAAAAAGAAAGCCGATTTCTGGGGCTGGGGAGCCTGGGCACCAACCGAAGGACGGCGCATCAAGAATAGCAGCGTCAGACTTCTTCAAGCTGATTCAGAACGTGCCACGCTGGAAGTCTGCAATGACTGGCTTGTCGGAAACATGAAAATGATTGACGAAATAACGTTCATTGTCGCCCGCCAGGAGAAATCGGCCCACGTGGTCGACCTGAATTATCATTTAACACCTGCGATGGACGTCACCTTAGATAAGACGGCTTTCGGGGGACTCTGTGCGAAAGCCCGAAAGGACGGCAAGGGTTCTTATTATAGCCCCAGTGGTTTGACAAAACTACCCAACCCCCATCACTTGAAGCCAGAATCCGACTGGCCAGCCGCTGATTGGTACGATTACACAATGAAGTTGAATAGTGGCAAAACGGTCGGTGTAGCGGTGCTCGACCATCCGGCCAATCCGCCCACCACCTGGCATAACCTTGGACCCATTGCCATGCTCAACCCTTGCATCGTCGCGGCTGGACCCGTCAAGATAAATAAAGGGCAAACCCTGCAACTGCGGTACCGTCTTGTTGTGCACGACGGCCCGACGCCCGTGAAACTGCTAAAGAGACTAACCGACGAGTGGCGCCAGCACGCAGGCGCAGAACGCTTCCAACTCGAACCCGGCTTTGTGCGGCTGGACAACGGTAAAGACCTCACCGGCTGGTTCGGTGCAAAATGGTCTGGTGAGAAGACAGGTGACAGAACCGGATGGAGTGTCGTCGATGGCGCGATTCATCTTGATTCCGAAGCCGCGAGAAGTCACCTATTCAATGAGAAAACGTATAGCAAAAATGTAATCATCCGTTTGCAATTTCGGGCCGGTCGCGTGGCCGACTCCGGCTTGTGCATTCACGGCAGGCAATTCCAAGTCCGTGATTACCCGAATTCTCTGCCTGATACTAAGAAGTATGCACCTTTTTCCAACCGGCCAGGTGAGTGGAACGACCTGGAACTCGACATCACTGACGGTGTTGCGGTGATCAAGCTGAATGGCCAGGTTGTTGAGAAAGCGTGGAAATTAGGCGCCGCGGCAGATAGAGGACTTGGTCTGCAAAGAGAGCTCGGCGAATTTGATTTCCGGTATATCAGACTGAAGGAGAAGAAATGAGCCGGCAGGCACATCAATCGCGAGTACAAGAAAAGGTTGGAACTATAGTCCGGTCCACTTCCGGCCTATGTCGCGATGGAAAAATATCTGTCGATGTCTGCTCTTTGTTTTGTTACAGATATGTTTTGTCCGCAGGACGCCTTCCGGCGAAAGATAGAGCTGTGGATTAATGAAAGGACTCACCATGCGACGGCTGTGTGTAACTGGTAATTGGTAACTGACTAAATGACCAATCACCATTAACCAACTGCCTGAAAAGCGGTCACATATACCCAGGCAGCAATTAGAAGATTATTGCTGCATAGCCGACACTGTCGGCGCTTGTGGTACCCATCTTGCGGAGCATTACTTCATTGCTGTTAGTATGTCCAAGCAGCAATCCTTCGGTCCTGCCGAGTTTCTTTGCGACTGCTACTGCCGCGGCTGCAGCTCCGGCGCCACAGGCATTACAGTTCTCAGCGGCGCTTGTGAGCAAGCTTTGCGGCTCAAGCTTCAGGGCTAAATCAATAAACTTTTGGTCGTTGACGCTGTCTGCCCACTGCAAAGCCTTCGCACCTGTTCCCATCGGAGTAAAGCCATAGCGCGGGCCGTAATGCGTTAAATCGGTCGAGCCGATACAGACGACTTTCTTGCGCTCGTCCCGGCTGATAACGTCACCAACACTTGTACCGAATGCCACCGCCTGCTCGGTCGGCGGGACCAGAATGGGCAGTATCTGGGCACCGGTAAAAAGATACTGTATAAATGGGACCTGTACCTCGATACTGTGCTCGGATCTGTGGGCCATAGAGTCGCTGACGGCTACGGCACTATCCAATACGGCATCAGCCAGTTCCTCATCAATTGTGACCTCGCCGAGAGGTGTTATCCAACTACCGGCCTCATAAACAGCCGGCGATTGGCCAAAATAGCCGTGGGTGGCACCAAATATTACGAAGGTATGGACCTTTTCGTGCTGTTGTTTTATGGCTGAGAAGACCAACGCCGCTAAATTGCCACTGAATGTCCAGCCGGCGTGCGGGACAATACCAGCTACTATCGTTTCGGGCAACAACTCGCTTAGCGTTCTTGCCGCGAGGCACTCATCGATTTCAGCCACGCAGGAGCCGTGCTGGCCGGGATAAAATTGGCCTGCAACAATCGGTTTTCTTGTTTGCATCCTTGCTACCTCCCACTTGCATTTATAACGGTGGGCAGTTATTATTACGGTACAATTTGGAACTGTTTAATATTGTAACCTGAAAGGTGAGAAAAACAAATGGCATCTGAAAAGAAAGCTGCCGTAGCAGTGGTGATGGGCTCAGACAGCGATATGGCAGTGATGCAGAGCTGTATTGAGCAACTTGGCGAATTTGGTATTGAGCCGGTGGTGCGAATAATTTCAGCGCACCGGACGCCGCAGATAGCAGCAGAATTTGCCGAAACGGCAGCTAAAAATGGGATAAAGGTGATAATTGCGGCAGCGGGTATGGCTGCTCATCTGGCCGGTGCCCTGGCGGGACGGACAAACTTACCGGTTATTGGTGTACCGTTGATTTCGGGTTCCGGCCTGGCGGGAGTCGATGCCCTGCTTAGCACGATACAAATGCCGCCCGGCGTGCCGGTGGCAACGATGGCAATAGGGGCGGCAGGGGCAAAAAACGCAGCCATTTTGGCCGTGCAAATTCTGGCATTGTCCGACAAATCCTTAGCTGAAAAACTGGAAGACTTCAAGAACTCGCAGGAAAAAAAGGTGATCGAAAAGGATTCGGCCCTGCAGTAAGACTACCAGCCTCGGCGGGGCTTGAATAGGGTTATCAGGCCTGTGCCGAGGAGCAAGAGGATGGCTGTAGCCGGTTCAGGAATTGTAATTATAAGCTCAAAGCTATCCAAGGTGCCGGTGTCGGCGGGCCACATATCGTAAATCTGCAGTCGCCAAATGCCATAAGCATCCTCGCCGTCAAAGATTTCCAGCCGGTTGAGAGGGTCGATGGCTTTAGGCCGGAATCGGCCGGTAAAAGGCGGCTTGGCTTGCTCAATCGGAGTTTCTGCTTCATCATCAAATACGGTTTGGATGTAATTCTCGCCATCAAAATATTCAGTAAAATGATACATATTCAAGCATATTCTTGTCCCGACCGGGCTTTGCAAAAAAAGTTGCAAATCGAATACGTTGGTGTGTGTAATATCGATGCGAATATCAAGATCATAGATAGTAAAATGGTCTGTGATTTCTATGACTGCATCGTCCATCCAGCCTTTGCTTACGTATGGATCATCGCTGTCAGGCTTAGGGATGGGCAGGTCGAAGTCGCCGCCGTAAGTGTAAACCGGGCCGGCAAAAACAGGAAAAGAGCCCCCCACCACAACGACAAGAATTGTAACAATCCATTGCACTGCGCTGCGAGCGTCCATTCCCAACCAGCCGATAAGTTTTATATGCAAGCCCCGTAAGTTAGCCGTTGGTCTTACGGGGCAAGCAGTTACCATCCAGTGGATTCTACTTATGCGGCCGAGATTATAACTTCATTAGACAATATTGGCGAATAAAAAATAAAAAAAATAACCCCAGAGAACGCCTAAAACGCAGAGAAGAAATTAAAAACGCAATGGAGAGAAAAGCCACGGTCTGCACCTTGCTTCCGCAGGGGCAGGCCTCGCAATGATATAAATGTCATTTTACTTCAATGACCGAGTTAAATTCGCCGAACGGATTCAATTCCGTTAGCTCATTGTACGGGTCCTGCTGCCACTGGCCGTCCACGACCAGCCGGTAGCGATACTTGCCGACAGGCAAATCCAACTTCGTTTGCCATACGCCACTGGCATCCACTTTTTGCATCGGCGTCTTTTCCGGCTGCCAATTATTAAAGTCGCCAGCTATCTGGACACTCTTGGCACGCGGGTACAGTGTTACGAATACTACAGCATCATTTATCTGGCTGACGCCATAATAGTCAGAAAGTTTGGCATCGATATCGGCCGGCTTTAGTTCTTCGGTCTTTGGAGCTTGCACAGCCTTTATGGCGGGCTTTGCTACCTGCAACAGCTCATCCGCGGTGGCACTAATGGATTCGAGCTGATCAGCCAGGGAGCTGACAATCTGGCGGCGTTGCTGCCTCGCCTCAGAGTCAATAACTTCCTCGACGAGTAAACGAAAATCCCTGTGGCCCTTGCTGGCAGAATCGTATTCGCTGATGGGTTGGCCGAAACTGGCTGCTTCCTTGATCTTAGTATTGAAATTAACGACTGTTCTAAACATCTTATCGGTGAAGTGCTTTCGCAATTCCGCCAAAACCTCTCTGGCCATCTTCGTCCTTATATCATACATACTGGCCAGGACCCTGACATTTACCTGCTGGCTGGCACGTTGGCAGAGTATATTTAGGGTCTCAAGCTGCTTACTGAGCCCGTGCAGCGCAAAGTAACCGGTCTCAACAGGGACAATAACATCGGTAGCGGCTCTTAAAGCATTGAAAGTTAACAGCCCCACGGCCGGGGGACAATCGATAATTGCGTAGTCATATTCACCCTTCATTGTGCCCAAGACATTTTTCAAGCAACTCTCACACTCAGCAATACCGGCCATTTGCTGCTCGAATGCAGATAGGTCTATACTGGCTGGTGCCAGCTCCAACCTGTCGCTAATCTGCCATAGTATTTCTGTCAGCTTTATCGGTTCATTTCTGCTTTTGCTTATCAGCACATCGTAGATGCTTTGTTCAATCTGCTCCTCGGGCACGGCAAGACCGACTGCGCAATGCGACTGCGGATCCATATCGACCAGCAAGGTCTTCTGGCCCGCTTTAGCAAGCGCACTTGCCAGGTTTATCGATACCGTTGTCTTGCCACAACCACCTTTCTGATTAACAACCGCTATAGTTCTCATATAAATCCTCTCCAGCCCTTCTAAAAAGGGTCCCCGTTTTGCAACCCCGCACCCATTGAGCTTAGGCTCACGCCTAATTGGTGCGGGACAAAATGGAGTCCCAAAACCCCATTTCGCCGCAAAAAATGCCCTTTCAATCCTAAAAAACAGCTCAATACCCATTTATGTTATTCGGCAAAAGACTGGGAAAAACTTTATGTTTTTATGGGACGGGCCGATAAAAACCTCAAACAATAGTATGAGTAAAGCACAGCTTCCCCATTTTTTTAGACGGGATTGGGCCCCATTTCGTGAATTTTTGCGAAATGGGAACCTATACGAACGATAACCAGAACTGTTACGATATGTCAATATTGTTAATGTGCGCTGCCTGTTAACTTTGGCAGGCAGCTACACCAATTACCTAACAACTTATCCACAAAACAATGCGCGCAACCCCATGCCCGTAACCGCCTGTCACGAAAAGCCTTAGGAACCAACCTTGCTGGAAATCTAACAATTTCACACTCCATATAGCGACTAACATTATGCCTGCATGTAACAGAACTTTCAGCGTCTTACGGAAAGAAAATGTGTGGTGAGCGATTTGCTAAATAAGGATTCTAAGTTGCAAAACAAGGGTTGAAATTGCACCTGATATTTTGACAGTTCGTGGAAATAATTGCGTTACCGCTTCAGATTTCCTGCACGCGGATATACGAATATGGTCGACCAAGAAAGAAGTCGAGAGGAATTCCTATTGATTAGCTCTGCTGTTTTCATCCATATTTTTCCTTCAACATTCCTCTTTTTTGATAGCATTGCTCTTTGAAGACTGCAATTTCAGCTTCCAAATTTGGATTCGGAGAGTCGCCAAAAAAAGCATGAACAATTGGAAAAACTAAATCTGGTTTTGTTTTTCTTAATTCTTTTGCCATTGCTTCTATTTTGGCTGTTGCAACTCCTTCTTGCATGCAAGTAAAAGGGCCGACATGAAATATACCGGAAATATACGCATCGCCCTTTGGCTTAGTTAAGTCGTGCATAAAATAATAAGCAATTCCTATGCTTAATGGAGATTCGCCTTCAATATTTCCGTGGAACTCGTGGTTCTTTTCCAAAGTGTCAATTATATCTATGGGCTTAGGAAGGCAGTGTCTGCCATGAAGAATTTCATGAAACGGCCGAGCAATTTTGTCAGCCATGTGAGACATGTATTTTCCCTTGAGGAACGACTTGGCGAGTTTTCCGGTTTTGTTCCGTGCTCTGGCCCAATCCCAATTTTTGATAGCCAGTCTTATATCTCTTCTTGAGTTTCTTCGGTTCATTTGATTTACGTACATCAGCCAATCTGTCACAGGATCCCTTACCATCTCCAAACGTTTTTCCTCTAATTTTTCGATTACATAATCTGTATACGGATCATGATGCCGCATATAAATCTCGCCTATGTAAAGGACAAGAGGAAATCTATCGTGATTGCGGAGATTGGCCCGGGTAAATCGTGATACAGTCTCTTTGCCCCACTCTATCAGATCGGCGGTTTCGGCACCATTTTCGAGGACTTCTCCTAATACAAGGAGTCTTTCTTTTTTCAAGTCCGTAATTTGTTGTTTATCTTCAGCATACGGCCGGAATCTGAGGGTTATGTCTTCCAACAGGTCTGAGGCGTTGATTCCCTTGAACAAGACCTGCTGGATCTTGAGTTTATTCGATGCGCCAACCTCTTCTGGTACGGGCATATCGAAATAATCGGTTTCTGAGGAAGGGCCTGCTATGGGGATTTTCTGGAGACCTTCGCGGTCCATAAATATTCGCACTACTTCCACGTATTTGCCGAATCTACAAGGGCCGCTTGTCGTAGGCAGCATAACGAGGTAATTATCCTCGACGTATTGCTTACCTTTCTTTTCAATCTGTTCATTCAGGAAGCCAAGGGCGTCTCCTACGACACCTTTTAGAGGGTGGCACACTTCGGTATGGATATGTTTTCTGGCTATTTCATAGCCCCTCTGGGTATCAGTGGGTAAGACTTTGCAGTCGATTCCAAAATGCTTTAGTGCTGAGGCCGCGACGTGGGCAGCGTCTCCCATGTAAGGTATGAGCCAGATTCTCTGGTCATTGTTGTCTGCGGAGTATTTGCCTGGCCTTATGTTCTCAATTCTTAGTTTCTGAGGTTTGATTTGATTGACAACTCTTTCATGGGCTTCGGTTCTTGTTACGAAGGGTGCATTATTAGTCTGAGCGTCGGTTAATAATGTAAGCAAAGGCTTGCCTGCAGCTTCATGAATTTTTTCTTCCTGGTAAATTTTTAAACTATCCGGCCCACAGGCAAAATTCATCATCCTTATAGGGAATAAATTAGGATGACTGGCCACAAACAAATTAGCTTTTAGAATCTTGACGCTCTGAACCCAGAATTCATTATCCGCAATGTCCTCAATAGGAATATGCTCAAATCTATGTTCCAAAAAGATCTGCGGAATGTAGTGTAACCCTCTAACTTGTGAAAACATAGCCCCCGAGTTTGAGCTTGCTTCAGGATCAAGCAATACATAGTCTCTTCCAATACCAACGTATGCTTTTTCATTGCCCTCTTCGATTTTGTTTAAAAATCTTTCTCCTTCTTCATAAAGTTCTTTTTTTAATTCCTTCTCTGCTTTGTCCGCATATCTTAGAGAATCTCTAATCTCTCTATCTGAAAATCTGAAGCCGAGTCTCTTAAATTCATCCTGAAGAGAATGAACAACAAGATTTTCATCACCAAAATGCAAAATGGGATTTATCTGCTTATTTTTATCGAGAGAAAGGACGTCATTTAAAATGTAACCTTCCGATTCCGTATAAATACAATATTTTAAATCAGGAGGATTATCCATTCTGAGCTCAATGAAACTTGGATTAAATAAATATTCTATATTTGGATTTTCAGTTAACACAACTGCATGCCCTGTTACCAACTTTCTCGCTATACAGAAGTCTGTTCTTGAGTTGTCAATTCCTATTTTGGCTATCTCTTTGTTGCTTTTGGGCGATACTACAGGATAAAACCCAAGTTTTTTTAATAAAGCTGCACTCCAAATGCCTTTCTCTCCAAGCGTTGCAGTACTCCTTTTGATTCCCACGGTTCTTGTCGTTTTTCCATTTACTTCTGCAGAAGAGACTTTTTCTAATAAGGTTCCGTACTTTTTGAAATGCTTCTCATATATCTTGTGATATTTTTCCACATAATTTGTTTTTGGCTTTCTAACCGATTCAGAATCTCCTTTAGGACAAAAGCCTCCTGTAATTATTCTATCCTGTTCAATGGAAAATACTTCGAGTTGACAATCTCTTACGCCACAAGATTTTTCTTTAAATAGTGCCCTGCAAGGAATTTTTTCCTTTTCAAAGGACATGTCCACTAAATTCCAACCCCTAAAGGCGGATTCATACCTCTTATTTTGTTGCTCCAATTGTTTTATGTTCTCAATGATATCTAAAGCTTGGCCCCATGCTCCAAACATTTCTCTATGCGGATAAGCCTCTATTTCTTTATCTGTTACTTGCGCAAGTGCAGCAAGAAAAGCCTTTCCTAAAGGGGGGCCGCCCTGGGCAGAGCATTTTCCTCCGACATGTTGAGAGCCGCCAACAAATTTATAATAATAACTTGCAGCTGTTCCCCTTATTATTGCAGCAGCTATTTCCTCTTTACTGAAGCCTTCTGCGATCAACCTATTTTCATCCATTTCCATGAAAACGCCGCAAGTTGCATCAATTACCGGAATCCGGTTAGCTTTTAACGCATATTCTTGTAAAGAATTTTCTACATTCAAATCTATAACATCAGCCATGTTTTCAAGGGTCTGTCCAGAACCTGCCTGGCAGCTATAATTCATCTTTGCTTCTTTCACTACGCCATTAGAAAAACTGGTAAACTTCATATCTTGGCCGCCTATTTCAAAAATAGTATCAATCTTAGAATCATAGTGCCTAACGCCAAAAGCATGACAGGTAATTTCATCAGTTATTCTATCTGTAATCTCTGCGCCTTTCCTTATTAGCTCTTCAGATTTTTTCTTGCTAATTAAAATTTTTTCATACAATTTTCTTGCAGAACCAGTAGCACCAACTCCCTTTACAATCACCTTGTCTTTATGTCTGCTTAAGTATTTTATAACATGCTTTAATGAACCTTCTGGATTGCCATGAGTTTTAATGTAAATTTTATCAAGAAGTTTTCCTGTCAAATCAACTAAAGCTCCTTTTGTCGTTGTACTTCCTCCGTCTATTCCTAATATAACTTCTGTTCCTTTTTCTATTTTTTCCGTGAGATCGTCAGAATTGTCATTTACCCTTTTAAGATAGCCGGAAAGAGGCTGAGTAAATTGTCTTTTTCCTCTACTATACTCTGCAATTTTTTCAAGCTCTTCAAGATTAAAAACGAAGCTGTTGTTTTCTTCTATCCCCTTTAATGCTACACCTATTGCTGCTATGTTGTGATAATGCTCTGGCCTGGCTATAGAAATGCCAAGAGATTTTTCTAAATTTTTTCTTATAAGGTCATTACTAAAGACGCATCCCGTTACTATCGCGTTATTAGAATTTTCAGAATCAAATTCTCTTGTTCCAAGAACATCAATTTTATAATTTCTTGCCACCGTTTTGAAAAGTCCCGCCAAATTATCTTCTCTTTTTGCGCCTTCATTTTGCTTATGGATTAAATCAGATTGAATAACAACACCACATCTTGCTAAAAACTCACTTGGCTCTTTTGAGTTTTCAGCCTCCTTTTGCGCTACAGAAAAGATTTTTTCCAATCTTGACTGCAATTTTTGCCTGTTTTTGATTCTAATCTTGTCTTCTTCCTTTTCATCTCCAGTTATTAGAGTGTTTTTAAGTTCGGGATTAGGAATTTCACCTTCAAACAACCTTCTACATTGCTTTTCTATCAATATACCGGAACCACCACCACATTTAGTTCCGGTTCTCCACTCTTGAATAATTTTTTTACTATTTATTTTTTTTACATTAAAAAAGTATGCGTCTTTTGCTCCCATATGGAAAATATACTGTGCCTCTGGGCAAACCAACTCTGCTCCTTTTGGAATTGTTACACTATCAAAGTCGTAGGTTAAACCTTCCATAACGCTTGGAAAAGACTTCGCGTTACTTCCTGTAACTGCTGTGTTTTTTATCCTACTCTCGGTGAATTTTCGCGTTATGTTGCCCCAAGCTTCTTTTATTGCACCAATCGGATTAGCAAAATGAATTATTGGTTTTGGGGAGTATATTATTCTTTTATCTCCGCTAAGAACCACATAGTGTACAGAACTACTTCCAACATCAAAACCAACAAAAAGGTCGTTTACTGCATCTTTCATTCCTTCTTTCTCCATCTTCTTTTTTCGCGTCCGTACGCCGTTAAAGCCCACGTTTGCTCTACAATTTTAACGACATAGCTTCAGATATTCCTGCTTCAACGACCGCAGTCTTTTCTCCAGTAGAAGCTCTTAGCTAGTTGAGCTTATGTGAAGCCCGCTACAGGACTTATGCTTGCTACACAACAATTTGGAGTGATACTCCTTTGCGTAAATTGGCGCTGCTGTACCCGGCTGCCTTTTTCCGTCCATACTCGGCGGCCTAATATCTCCTTCTGTTAGCCGACCACTATAATAGTCAATATATCTTGTACCAGACCAAAAGCAAGTAGTTAATACCGACACTCTTGTTCACTGAAGCAAATACTCGGTTAACAAACTTGTTAAATCCTATAAGAATTAGCCTCGGCATTATTAAATAATTCTCCCTGTTAGTTTTCCCAAAAAAACTCGCAAATAATCTAACAGCTTACTCACCGGCAAATATAAGGGTTCGCCCCTTTTAACTACTTGCTATATAACATCTTATAACTTTCCGCCCGTTTGAAATATAACAATTTCGCGACCCTTATGATTACTAATACTAAATTTTACTTATTAATAAAATATTAGTCTGCATCACTTCCAAAGAAAGACCCTCAATAATTCTAAACTCGACGGTTAGTAGCTTTGGTTGTGTAGCCAGACCATTTAGCCGTTTGACTTTTCGTGGGTAAAGTTGGAATAGGGATTATTGTAGAAAAAGTTTTGCATTCAATGGCTTGCAGGTTATACTTAATTTTTGAAAGGAATTTTGGGGAAGAAATGTTGGGAAGGATTCCTAAAGTAGTTGTCATTGGCGGGACTTATGTTGATATGGCGATAAGGTGTCGTCAAGTCCCACCTCCCGGGCGGAGCGTTATCGGCTCCGCTCTTTCGTACACAACTACGGGTCCAGGGCCAAATCAGGCGGTGGAAGCTGCTCTGTGCGGCTGCGACGTGTATCTTGTCAGCAAGGTCGGAGGTGATCCATTTGCCCGAATGGCCATGGAAAACCTGGCGGAGTTCAAGGTCAATATCGACTTCGTCTATACCGCAGAGGCCAAAAACACAGGCGTTGTTGTAACGCTGGTTAATTCCGAAGGTGAAAATGCCGGCTGTATATACACAGGTGCCAACAGCGCTTTACGTCCGCAGGACATTGACGCAGCGGAGCAAATTATCTCTGACGCTGATGTTTGTTTAGTTCACGGCCGCTTGCCACACGAAGCAATTGTAACAGCCATTCGGTGCGCGACACTGCACAACACAAAGATAATCCTCAACCCCGCGAGGCCAATAGAGAAACCCCGCCGAACAAGCGGCGACTTACCCATTGAGTATTTCTCAGTCAATATCCTGATCCCAAATCTTTATGAAGCTGCCGACATCACCGATCAGTCTGACGCCAGTATCCGAACGGCCAAGCTGATCGGCTCCGATTTGGTCGCTCGCGGCGTTAATTGTGCTGTCATAACTATGGGCAAGCGCGGCTGTATGGTTGTTGACAGAAATAGCGCTGACCATATCCCGGCTTTTGAGGTTGAGCTTGTCGACCAGACCGGCAGAGGCGATGCCTTTGCCGGTGCGTTAGCCGCTTATTGTGCTGTAAAGGACGATGTAAGGGAGGCGGTTAAGTTCGCCTCTGCAGCGGGGGCGCTGGCCTGCACGAAATTCGGCTCGATAGAAGCCCTGCCTACAAAAGCCGAGATTATCGAACTCCTACAGAAAGAGGAGACTGAGTAATCCCGATATCCCGATGTATCGGGACTTCATCCTCCCGACACATCGGGATTTTGCTTGCCCCCCTGCCCTGATATCCCGATACCCCGATTAAATCGGGGCTTTGGGCTTAGAGCCTATCCAAATAACCCTCTCTATTGCGGCCGGCTGCAAAGCCCGATGCCTGCGTTGTCGGTGAAAAAACGTTCTCAACGTGGAGAAAACCACGCCTCCGAGCATTTTTGACCTGCCGCCTTGGCCTCTCTCGATTAAATCGGGATAGTCCCGACAAGTCGGGATCACCGCAGTTGTGTATGGGAGGGTCAATCAAAAGTGCATGTAGGTAGAGAGCAAAATAGAAAAATCTAAAAAATTTTTAACCTTTTAAGCTGTAAGGAGTTAGGTTGAAAAATGTAACCCGGGACAACCTCTTTTTCGTATCAAACGTGCAAGTTCGTCTAATTATAGAGAGACGACGTTGGTGAGTGGTAACTGGTAAATTCGGCCTAATCACCAATAACCAATAACCAGTGAGGATAAAATATGCCATTTGATTTGACTATCTTTAAAGACAAGGAATTTTCTAACGCCGATTACATCGAGTGGCTCGTTGATGAACGCTCGATAGATATTCACACACGCTTTGCAAAGCTGTGGGAATATTACACAAACCCAATGGTAGAGGTCTCGCATGCAACACCAAAACGGGCGGAGAGTGGCTCTTTTGGTGCTGGGCGATGCTATGTGCAGGCACAGGAATGTGGGCTGCCTCCCAGAATAACGGGGCTCGTACACTCGGTAAATGCAGGTGTCTTCGGTGGACAGCGGGTCCGCGATGTGCAGCGAAAAGAAGTGGTAATCGAAAACGATATCGCGTGGCGAATAAACGCAGCGGTAGACTTTTTGTTTGGAAAACCAATTAGTTTTGTTTCCAAATCGCCGGTTAGTCAAAAACGCGCAGAAATTGAATCTATATTCAAGGTGGTGTTTGCGGCTAACGGCGCTATCGGATTTTTTCAGGATATGGCAGTGCTCGGAAGTGTTTACGGTTTCGTCGATTGCCTCGTCAGGCCTGGTGATGAGATTGTAGAAAGCATATCCTCCTCCTCCTCCCAAACTCCTTCTTTTGAAGATGTGCTGCAATTGGTACGAACAATCGACCTGGAGCTGATTGAAGCACCGAGAGCACTGCCTGTCCTGGAAGAAAACGACTACAAAAAAATCAGATATTACGTGCAGCACTTTGTACAGAGGCGAAACGCTCTGAGCCAGTCCCGGCGCGCCGGGATTCTTGCAAAACTATTGTCGGCGGGCAGAAGGAGTCCCGATGCATCGGGACGCCTGGTGGTTGCAGTAACGGAGATTACATCAGCGACAGCCTGGCAGAGGTATGAAGACAAACAGCTCGTTGCGGAGAGCGAATTGCCGTGGGGATTTCTGCCGGTGGTGCATATCCAGAACGTCGCTCAGCCATACTACTACGAGGGACAAAGCGATGTCGAGTCGCTGATACCGCTGCAGGACGAGCTTAATACCAGATTGAGCGACAGGGCGAGCAGAATCACGTTCCAGGCGTTTAAGATGTATCTTGGCAAAGGGATAGAGGGCTTTGAAGACAGGCCGATATCGCCCGGCAGGATGTGGTACACCGACAATCCGGAGGCGGCGATCGAAGAGTTCGGAGGAGATGCGGCGACGCCAAGCGAAGATATGCATATTGCTGAGATTAGAGAGGCAATGGATAAGACAAGCGGGGTCACGCCGGTGGTGGCGGGGGTTTTGAAAAATAAACTTGGCAATCTTACAAGTGCTGTGGCCCTTAGGCTGACGTTCATGGGGATGCTCTCGAAGAATGAACGAAAGAGATTTACTTACGCCGAAGGACTGAAAAAAATTGCACAGATGGTTCTGGCCGTACTCGATAGGGCCAACATCTACAAAACCAGCGAGGCGGATAGAGAGGTCGATATTATTTTCCCCAGTCCGCTGCCTGAGAATATGATGGAGAAGCTAAAGGAGGCCCAAATCAAAAAAGAATTAGGCGTGCCAACTGAGCAGGTGCTCAGAGAGTTAGGTTACGATACCATGAATGATAGAGAAAATTCTAATTAATTAGGAGGTTTTATGAACTCGAGTGAGGCGCAAGAGGCGCAAGACATTTTGTCAGCAGACACAGCGGGACACAGCGAGAATGACAGCTTGAGACTTGTTCCGATGTCCGAATCCATCCGCTATCGGAAAAGGGCACAGAGTGCCGAGAAAAAAATTGAAGCTCTGGCTGAGCAATTAGCTGAGGCAAAAGCTGAGGCAAAAAAGACGGCTGAACAGCTGAGCAGCATTCAGGTCGAGCAGGAGTTGATACGTAAATTAGCTGCTGCCGGGACTGTGGATATGGAAACGGCTGTGTTGCTTGCCAAGGCCAGAATAGAAGGTGGGATGGAAGCGGACATGGACAGTGTGATTGAGCAGTTGAAAAAGGAAAAGCAATATCTGTTCGCGGGCACTCCCGATAAAATCGGGGTGACGGCAAAAAAGACTGCAGGGGCTAAGGAGCGAGTGGAGAGCAGCCAGACAGTCCTTGAAAGAGCGGCCAAGAGGGCAGCAACGACAGGTAATCGAACGGATTTGCAGGAGTATTTGAAACTGCGAAGAAATTTTGTTTGATTGAATACGGCGACCAGCGACATAACTGGTTGTAAACGAAAGGAGAAAAGTAGATGGCTTTTACAGGAAAAGCAACTTATTCAGCGGGTACGACTCTGCCGGAATTGGCTGAAGATGTATCGGATTTGGTCGGGATAATTTCACCTTATGAGACGCCTTTGCTGGATGCTCTGGGGGATCCAATGCGAGAGGCGATGAGCACGCATCACGAATGGCTCGAAGATGAACTTTTGCCTAATAAGGATGCTATCAACGACAGCACCTTTACCGACCCGGCAGCCGATACGGACTTTGTAGTTGATAACGGCAGCAGGTTCCGAACAGGTGACCAGATTCAGGTCGAAGGGTCGGAGGAATTGATGCTTGTCACCGGTATCAACGGTGATACGCTAACGGTGGTTCGCGGCTATGCGGGGACTACCCCGGAAGACCTTGCCGATAACCAGGTAATTAACATTCTGGGAAATGCAGCTCTTGAAGGCGGCGATAAGCCCGATGCGAGATTTACCAATCGAAGCAGGTGCGGAAACTACACCCAGATATTTACCGCTACGGTGGAAGTGAGCGGGACCGATATCGCTGCAAGCCAACTGGGTCTGGCTGATGAGCTGGATTATCAAAAGCAGGAACGGCTGCGAGAGCTGATTCGCGATCTGGAAAATACGATTATCAACGGTGGACAGCCGACCAGCAATCCCGAAGGAAGCAGTTCGGCAAGAAGGTCGATGAATGGGATTATTCAGCACCTCTCAACGAATATTTTCCATACGGGTGATACCAGCTTTCCGAGTGGTACCGGCCTTGATGAGACCAAGGTCAATTACGTGCTCAGGAAGATATGGGAGAACAGTAACGGCAATGTGGATCTGATTGTCGTCGGTGGTTTTCAGAAGCGAAAGATAAACGCGTTCTGTGCTGACAGCCGAACCTACGCAGCTAACGACACCACTTTCACCAATATGGTTAGTGTTTACGAAAGTGATTTCGGCATCTGCAGAATTGTTGCGTCGCGATGGATACCACAGGACGGTGTTTTGTTCTTGGATTCATCGAGGGTCAGCGTTCTGCCTTTGGCGGGACGGAGCTTCCATTTCAAACCTTTGGCAAGCAGTGGCGACTATGAGTGCGGCGAGCTGATTGGCGAATATACCCTGGAGCTCAAGAACGAAGCGGCACATGGACTTATTCGCGATTTAAGTACCAGCTAAACCGTGGGGGTCGATATCGGACGCAATCCCGATAAGTCGGGGTGTCTTAGCGTGGGTGCCCAAAGGAGAAACAATCCTTTGGGCACCTGACCGGCCCAGTTACACGAGAAGGGGACTAAAGAAAATGGTTAGTTTTTCAAACGACACGGATATTTTGAAATACGAGCCCGTACTGTTCGGAGAATTACACCTATCAGGGCAGGTATTGGCAGCAGGGACAGGCGGGACGCTCAGCGGGACGACATTTACCGCAAGTGGAGCAGATTTTGTAAGTGCGCAGGTCTCAGCAGGTGGAGTTGTATATCTGCAGACCGCAGATGGTTCGCTGGACGGGGCGTATGAGATAGTTTCTGTGGATTCGGCAACGCAGCTTAGCGTTTCAGTAATCAGGTCGGATTCAGATGCTGCTGCCGTAGCGCCGCCAGCTGCTACTGGTATATCCTACCGCGTCAGCACATTCGGGCCACAGGCCAGTGAAGTTGGTTTTCGGTTAACAGAACATTTCGGTATTAGGCCGGGTAATCCTGCAAGCATCTATGATGCCGAAGATGTTTTAGATACAGATGTCTTAAAGAGAGCTTCGGTCTTTGCGGCTATCTCAAGTGTGTATGCAATGTTAGCCAGTAAGGCCAAAGACGACAATTTCTGGAAGAAAAGTCTGCATTATCAGAAACTTTTTGAGAAGGCGAGAGAGCGGTGTCGGCTTAGTATTGACATTGGCTCCAACGGGACGGCTGATGTCACCAGACTTGGAGCTTCTGTAAGGTTGGTCCGTGATTAGCTTTCGAAAGGGAAACAAATGAGTGCCGCTTTGGACGGACAAAGTTTGTTTGACGAGCAGCAGTTAGAGATTGAGCTGGGCGGTGTTAGCCGTGATTCGATAGAGAGGGCGGTACCGGGACTGGACGGCGTGCTCAGTGTTGATATGGGTGGGCGCAGCAGGAAGATAAAACAGAAAGGTGTGCTGCGGGCGAAAAGCCGATCACAAATGGACGAGAGAATCAGCGCAATATCGGCCTATATGGATGGCGATACGCACACACTGGCAACGGGCAGCGGCGAGGAGTTTGATAATCTTCGTATGGATGTTTTCAAGGTAAGCAAAGAGCGGGCAGGTGGCAGTGGTGTAGCTATCGATTATGAAATCGTTTACACGCAGTTAAAGGTTCAGCAATAATGGCACTTATCAGCAGTGGGATAGAGAATGTAAGGGCGTTTGAGTTGCCCTGTGGCATTTGGGCGGACGGTGGGTATGTCGGAAGCCCACGGACAGCTTTTGTAAAGTGGCGGTCGGTTTGGGCTGATAAGTTTTATCAGATATATGTCAACGGCCAATATGCAGGGGCGACGGTTGACAGTCAGCAAAGACAAATGATTGTTCAGATACCCACCTCTTTAGAGTCACCGGTTCAGATTGAGGTCTTTGCCGTCGAGGCTGAGCGGGCGGATACCGATTTTAGCAGTGAGATTGCTTCGTCGATTGGTCAAAGTGGCCGGGTGAGGATCAGTATGCTGCGTGGTCAGAGTTTGCCGATTGGCGCAATCGCTCAAATCTACTTTGACAATGGCACGGGCGAAATCGATTACGACAAGGCGCTCAATGATTCGCCGATAAGAATCTGGCCAGCCTGCCAGGATAAGGCGGGGTTTGGAATGAGCAGGTTCGGCGCAGGTGATTTTGGTTACAACTCGGCGGCGGCGGTAGGGTTTGGAAGGGGCGGTTTTGGTCGCGGTCAGTTCGGCCTTGATGCTGATGCATTCGAGTGGATAAGTCCAGCGATGCGCGCGGGCATTTACAAATTTGCCGTCAAGGTTACTGACGAGGCGGGCAATGAAAGCGGCAGCAGCGACACAGGCCAAGTCACGGTGACACCAGCAGCAAGACCTGCTGAACAGATAAGCATTTCTTCATTCGATAAGCAGGCGAATCAATTAGTGTTAGGTATCTCGTAAGAGAGTAGCAAGGAGAGTATTATGGCTGAAGTGTATCCATCTGACAATGAATTATTAAACATGCAATCTGACAGTGAGACCGGTGTTGAATATATACCTACCGGCACATCACCCTATTATCTGCACTTTCGAAAATTGCTGTATCGGCTATTGCTGGCTACGCGGCGGGCGAACGATTTGAGGGTCTATGACGAGGGCGGGCTGGATATTGGCGTCAAAGGCGGCAAGTTCTGGCTGGGTACTGAGCTGGTCAACTATGACGGCTCGTCGGGCAATACTCTGGCGGATGATAAAGCAAGTATTTACGTGTATCTGGATTCGGCCGGCAATTTTGTCACCAACGAATACAGCAGCTTCCCTAATATGGCGACCACGCCTCATATTCGTCTGGCGATAGTAAGCACGTCAGATGGGGACATCGAGTCGATAACGGATTGCCGCGTGGGTCATAATTTTGTGATGCCATATGAGGCTGGGGGGGTGAAGAAGACAATCGAGGCGCATACTGCTGATGATACACTGACAGCGGAGGAATCCAGCAGCGTTCACACGAATTTAGGCGCCGCAGGCACGGTTACGCTTACGCTGCCGGCATCGGCGCCGGAAGGTACGATATTTACATTTGCAGTCCAGACTGTACAGGAGCTGCGAGTTGACCCGGGGTCCGCAACCATTCGGGACGACAGCGGCCAGACCGCTGGCAAATACAAGGCAGCAGATGCGATCGGTGAATGTTTAACACTTGTTGCCGATTCGAACGGTGACTGGGCAACCATTGCCAAGCACGGGACGTGGACAGAGGAAGCATAAAAGTGCAGGGAAAAAATGAAAAATCATCTTTTCTACAAAAAGTTGAAACAGACAGCACTTGATGGTAATTACAGCATCGAGCAGGTTCAGGCCCTGAGCTTCAATCAGGCAGCAGACTTACTTGGGACACGCGATTTTACTATTACGTTTCTTAACAACATGAAGCGTGGCGTTATTGATGCTCTTCGTAATCGTGATGATAAAGCGAACATGGAGCAATTGAAGCAAACGGCTAAGACCTGGCTCGATGCGAACTTTCCAGATTGGGAAGCTGAACGCGATAGAGAAGATGGTAAACCTTACGTAAAGATATGGTTAGAGGGTAGACCGTAATGCCGATAATTTTCGATTCAAAAGATTCGGTGTTCTTCGTCGGAGGAAGAGGTGCAAAGACTGGTGACCAGTACGCCGGCGGCGGCTGTACGAAGGACTTCTGGGGAGATTTGAAAAATCCGACCAAGACTCTGGCCGATGTGATGGACGCCAACGGCCTGTGTTTGTCTAGTGAATCGGCGGGTTTGGGGGATACATCTTGTGATGTGGTAAATAATGGCTCTGGTAAAGTTCGGATTACCAAAGTTGACCAAGGTTATTTCTCAAACTGCGTTGCTGGATTGGTTGCCAGAATTGTTTTTGCGGCTACTTACACCAGCGGTCGGTATGAAGTCATCGACGCCGATGATGATTGGATTGATATAGACGAAACTTACAGTGCAGATACCACCTGTAGTGCACGTGTTGGTGGAGCTTTTGATAAGTTACAGCATGCATCCGACAATACTGACGCAAACTCTACAACTCCGCACGGTGTTTATATCCTTACGAATAAAGATGAAACGTTCTCAGCAGCTGGCGACCAAATAGATATTGATACCGGAGGTGGTGATATAGCTGCAAATACATTCAAGCGCATAATAGGGATTGATGGTGATGGTGCAGAATTGGCAGTAGGTTCATATGTTACTATTGATGGGAATGGTCAGTCTTGTCACTGCATATATGTTGATGCTATTGTTAATGTTGAGTTTAGACATATCTATGCGAAAGACGCAAATTCTTCTGCTACTTATTATGGATTCCGTTATTCTGGAGATGCAGCCACTACATACTATGGTCATATCTTAAGAGATTGTAAGTCAACTGGTTGTAAATGTGGTATTGGCACGTCTTATAGATTACATAATCTATTTGTTGAGGGCGGTTATTACGAATCTTCAGTATCATATGCTATAAACACCGCTTCGATTATGCAGCTATTCAATGTAGTATGCAAATGTGTAAATTACTCTACTATGTACGTTTGGAGTGCAGCATTTAGGGCGGATGGTTGTGTTTTTTGTTCGGGGCCGACTTCTGCAGGCATTCTGATTGGCGGAGCTTCGGAATCTATTACAATCGTCAACTGCATATTCTATGACGTGGCTAAAGGGATAGAAATTAACTGTTCTGGTTATGACAGGTCGGGGCTTGTTGAGTTTAATAATATCTGTGTTTTACACGCTAAAGCAACGAGCAAGTTTATTAACCGTATACTTGGCAGTATTGCATATAGTGATTACAGTTGTCTTTGGGCCTCAGATGGAGCGCCAAGCGCATCGGGCCGCTGGGGCGGGAGCGGCAAGCCTGAACATGCTATTGAAGAGGATCCAGACTTTATAGACGCAGCGAACGGTAACTTCAGACCACGGAACCCAAATGTGCTGCGAGGAGGCAAGCCTGATATAGCTGACAATGCAACTGAGATGGGAGCTGTTTTACAGAAATACCAGTTTGCAAGGCGAGCAAAAGCAGCGAATTTTGGCAGGCTGCAAATAGTTCGATAGGAGTTAAACAATGGCAAATACGACGATTGAAATACCTTTTTATGTATCAAAGGATGGAGAACCACTGACCGGTGTGGCGGCCCAAATGGACTTTGAAAGCTTAAAGACATTGGCAAGCATCGACAAATCCGGCAGTGCCCCGACAATTAGCGAAATCGGTGGGGGCTGGTACAAATTCAGCGTTGCTTACGGTGCGGTGCCGTTTGATGCAGGCGATCTCGTGGGGGTGGTAGACGCCGATAAAAATGGCAATAACAACCTGGCTAATGCCGAGCGGTATATTCCCGTTGAAGTTCGGCTGGATTTTTATGCTCTGATGCGGCTCGTTAATAAAATGAGCCAGAACAAGAGCACGGGCGATATGGCAATAAAGGATTCTTCCGGCAACACGATCCTGGAGCTGAGTATTACCGACGGCGAGAGCACACTGGACCGCGATCCTGGGATTGCTTGATAATGGATGCTAAATTTTTCGATAGTTTATACGAAGGTGATTCACCAAATGGTGTCAAGCTTGGGATGGGCTTGACCGGTGGGGATTTTTGGCCTCGCATTGTGGGTTGTCAGATGCTCTATCGTGGGTCCAGCATGGAACGAATGGATTTTGCAAATCTACTGGCTGTGGCCGAGGCTGAGGCTTCTGAAATTTCGCCGCCGGGCCACGTTCCGCACAATAGCGGCATGATATATTTTTACGTTATTCGTCGGGCCAATAATTGCGGCTATGAGGAACGTACTTTGGCCGCTGCGGTTAAGGTTTCGATAGATGCCGATGGTGAGCTGGCGGAGCCGCGGCCCAATAATGTTTTCGAGACAGGAGCCGAGCAGGTGGACGGCAATAAGATACGGCTTGTCTGGTATTATTGCCCTATCGAACAGCAGTCACCGCCGGTGTGTTTCAAGGTTTATTATGACACCGGCACAGGACAGATCGATTATGAAAATCCAATTGCCACGATTAGCTACGCCGGTCGGCGGTTTTACAGTTACCAAAGTGACGCGCTTGACGCAGGCAAATATTTGTTTGCCATAATGGCTGAAGACGCTGGTGGGATGGAAAATGCTTCATTGGCCCAAATAAGGATCCAGCTTGATAGTACGAGTCCCGGCACAATCAATATTC
Source organism: Phycisphaerae bacterium (assembly GCA_030615025.1). Lineage (GTDB taxonomy): Bacteria > Planctomycetota > Phycisphaerae > Sedimentisphaerales > Anaerobacaceae > CS2-K091. The sequence goes on from JAUXAB010000003.1 coordinate 46,070, forward strand.
TAAGTGCCGAGGCTGTCTAACAAAAGAGCACAAGTACATAAGTGCATGGGAGCAAAGAGAATATAGAGTTACGAACCACGAGGCACGAATCACGAGATACGAGATATGTTCAACAGAATCGACTTTTTCCAATCAGCCCAAACGCGGCTGGCACTTTCTGCAGCTTCGGTCTCAATTTTGGTCGGTGGCCAGTTGTGCCCCTTTCTTGAGCCTATAGAGGTTGTGCACAGTGGCTGGCCGGAGTTTAGCTGGGCCAGATTAGCTTATAATCCTGCTGCGTACGCGGGCGCCGACATGGTGGCTGCTGAAGATATTGAGGCCGAACTTGTGATGGGAGAACGTGTTTGCATCCAGCAAATTTATAACGGTGTCCCGCCAGGCGCAGCAGCTTTTGCTTTTCCTCTCTTCGAGGGTCAAATAGAGGGCATTGAGACAGAGATTGGGCCCAGTGGTGAAAGGGTGGAGATCGTAGTCAAGGATTTTAGCGCAAATCTAAAACGCATCACCATCTATGGCCAGCGAGTTGGTAGATCAGACGGCTCGAGCTTGTTTTTAGCTGGTGTTGATACGGCATTTAATCCTGATGGTAAGGCCAATGCCAATCCGAAGTCGATAAAAGTTAACGGTAAGAGCTATACAGCCTTTTGTGCTGAGCCGTCGCAAGGCAAGCTCTGGAGCTATGCGGAAGTAATTGATTACCTGCTGTGTGAATATTTGCCGAGCGGCCAATTGCAAACGCCGGGCATTGAGCGACTGCGAGCGTTGACTGAGAGCCAAACAGCTCGTGACCTTGATGTCACCGGGTTAAATCTGATAGAAGCCCTGCATCGGTGCTGCGAGAGGATCGGCTTGAGGTTCAAATTCGTCCCCCGGGCTGTGCCGACCGGCCCTGGTCAGGCGATTGTGTTCTATAAGAGCGGTATGGGCAGAGCAGTTGAGTTAAATTGCCAGCGGGCCGGTGAGCAGTTTAGCATCTCAAAGACAAATGTCGCAGCTCTGAGTAGCAGGAAAAATTTTTGGCCGGTGACACATAAGTATATAGGCCAGGGTGACTTCAAAGTTTATGAAGCGACCTTCGAACTGGTAAAGACCTGGGACCCTGCTGATGAGGATACTGATTATGATAAGTTCTCGCCTTCGACCAACCCTGATTTCCACCGGGTGAAGGATGTGTATCGTAAGTGGTGTCTGAATGAGGCAGGCGATTATAGCGGTGCTCCATACAATCAGGGTGATGCATTTGATTTTTCAAAGATTTTCGAGAACAGCAGTTTTGGTCATCGTCGCAGGCGCTTCTGGCCAGCCCTGACCACCGACAAACAGGGTAAATCGCTGAGTTATTTTCTGCAGGTATCATTTGATAACGGCTTGCACTGGTGGCAGTACCTTTATGCTTTCAATAACCTGCTCGATGAATGTGGAGTTTGGCTTAGCAGTGACCGGCTTGATGTTAACACCTGGATAGCAGCCCTGAAGGGCGTTTTGAAGTTCAGAATAACTGCATCAGTAGTCAGCGATGAGAGATTAAATTGTGTGGTAGCAGATGGCCCTGTCGGCTCAACGGCCCCTGTGGTTGAACATATAATTACGCTGCCTCGTCAGTTCAAGTATCGCAAGACATCAGGCCGAAGTATCTTTGCAAATATCAACGATGATGCGCTGGGCGCTCCGGATGAGGTGGATGACTCTACTGCGTTGTATGAATTCGTGCGGAAAAGAGCCCAGGCTGGTTCTGAGGTCATCGAGATAGCCTCTGTGCAGACGCCGCATCTGGTTTTTGATTATAGAATTGGCGACAAGGTGACATCGAGTCCTGAAAGCAGAGATCTGCTGGGTTGTAAGAGTGATAACCGAAGTACAAGCTGGATAGAATGTGTTCAGATGGATTTTGCAAAGCAATGTACGAATTTAAAAATCGTTCGTAAAAGGATACCGCAGCTATGAGTAATGGGCCGGAGAGCATAAATAGTCAGGAGCTGCTGGAGCGGCTTGCCAGAGAGGGTTCGCAAGCGGCGCAGGAAGTGTCAATTGTTACTTCACCCGGCGCCAGAGAGTCTGCTTGGGCGATTAAGGTAAAGAGCCATAGCTCATACAATGTCTATAGTGTCATCGCTGTGGAGATAGGTAATGCTGGCTCGGTGCCAGTTGAAATCGGCCAGCAAATGCAAGCGGTCAATCTGGGTGAATCGTTTCTGGAAGAGGGAACACTCTCTGTGGGGACATACGCGGTGATGTTCAGGGCAGGTGACAAGAACGTCTTTTATGCTAAACCGTAACCGGCTGAGGCGGGTCACGAACCACGAGCAACGAGATACGAGGCAAGTTATGGCCAAAGAGAATTCACGAAGCTGGCAGCTTAATCGTCAGATAAATGTCTCTGTGCTGATTCAGTTGGTCCTTCTGGCGTCTTTGATTGTGGGCAGTTGGGTCAATTTGCAGAGGCAGCTCGACCTGCTGCAGCGTGACGTAACATATCTGTGTCAGTGTCATAAGAATGTTGAGCAAAAGCTGGAATCACTTTCGGCAAAGAGCATTTCCTACGAATACCGTCTACGAGCGATTGAAAAACACATTTCCAAAGCTGACATTGTAGAGGGATGCTCTGGACCTTGACCGATAGGACAAAACCAGCATCTATTGTCGATATTGGCAAATCGGATATTAAGGAGAGAAATGATGAGACAGGTTTTAGCGATACTAATTGTACCGTGCTTTCTATTGTGTGGCTGTGGCAACCTGCGTTTTGCACCGGGAGAGGCCCAAAAGCAAAACGCTTGGCTGCACAATCGCACAGCGACAATAGCCGCGGATACTGCCAGGGACGAGGCTGCCTCGCAAAAACTGCAGGCGTTGACTAAACTGTCGCAGGTTCAAAGCAGGGCTGTTACCTCACATTACGGCCTTCCGAAAGAATTTCCACAAGCCGACACCGCAGAAGAGATTCTGCGGGAATCGAGCTGGCAACTTGCGCGGACGGCTTTGGCTGAATCGGCAGAAAGGCCCGATGCGTGGCAGGTTGCGGATAACATGCTTGAGCTGGCGATTGGCATATGTGCTCTGTTGGGCGGAGTGTACGGCACGAGGGCGGTTCGGTTCCTGAAACAGGCAAGGGCAAAGTCGAAGGCTCTGCAGGAGATTATTGCCGGCAATGAGCTTTTCAAAAAGGAGCACACTGCTTCCGCCGCCGCCTTCAAAGAAGCTCATAAAGCTCAATCACCGCAGACCCGGCAAATCGTAGCGGAAGTGAAGGCGTGAAAAGTGGCTAATGACGCAATGCTTGATAGTAGATTCCTGGACCACGAGATACGAAAAATGTCGGAACTGGTGCGATTAGACCAAATTCTTCCGGGCGTCTTAAGAGAGATTGAAAAGAGGATGGAAAAGGCAAAACGCCTCAGCTTGCAGGATGGCGAATTTGCGGACTCGACGGCAGTCGCTGCCAGAGTCGAAGTTCGAAAGGATCGGGCGTTGACTACAGCAGCGCGTCAATCTCTGACTTGAGCTGGCTCCTGGTTCGAGAACCAACCATCCTTTTTACTTCCCGGCCATTCTTGAAGATGATTAGCGTTGGGATTCCTTTAATGCCGTACTTCTGCGCCGTGGGGCGGTTTTTGTCGACGTCGAGCTTGCATACTTTTGCCTTGCCTACGTATTCATCAGCAACAGCCGCTACAACGGGAGCAATTCGCCTGCAAGGTCCGCACCACGGCGCCCAAAAGTCCACCATCACGAGCATTTTAGATTCCAGAACCTCCGTTGCAAAATTAGAGTCCGTTACCGTGACTACGTTTTTACTGTATTAGGGGGTTGTTTCTCCACAGCCTGCCGGCAGCATACTCAGGCATACGCTGACCAGAAGGGCCAAATAAGATGTTCTCCAGAGCATTTTTACACCTCTATTCACCGCCGCACTTGTTTTACCTGATATTGACATTTACAATCGCCGGGCCTCACTGCTGAGCTTAAGCAGTGATACCACTTCAAGAGTGAACCTTCAAGGCTTTTTGAGAGGATTGACCTGGCGAAGCGATTTTGATATTGTTGTATCGTGGTTCGGTGCCGGTCAGGCGTTGAAGCGGATACGAGTATTGAGAATCAAGAGTCGAGTATGATTATCGGCGTATTAAAAGCTCAACTTCATATGCAGGGGATAACTTCTTTGAAGGGAAAAAGAAGTATCGTCAAAAGCGTAATCGGCCGGCTAAAAAGCAGATTCAATATCTCAATCGCAGAAGTTGACCATCAGGACATCAAAACAAGTTCCGTTATTGCCATGGCAATAGTCTCAAACGACACTCGTTTCATAGACCAGCAGTTTGATGCTATCATTAATTTTATGCAGAGAGACGGCCGATTCTACCTCGGACAAATTGAGCGGGAAACCTTTTCTTAACGCGATGCTTGTGCGCGGACACTCTGTGTATCGCATTTAGTCGTCACTTAGAGAACCCTGTATGTGATAAATCTTGCGCAGAGGAATATATCAACTGCTATTGCCAAAGAGAGAATAACCCACCGCAGCGCAGCGATGCGCAGTTTCGCACGTGCCATAAAGAATATCACGCTTACCGCAATTGCACCGAGCATGTACATTTTTGCGGTTTGCACAAGAAGCCTTGCGTATTTTGCTCCAAGCCCTGCAAAGATGTCGTAGTATTTTGTCGCCAGAAGTAGTGCAATAATGGCAAGCACCGCCATAATCCCGGTGGTAATCAGGACCCATTTTCTGTCGGCATAGCCGGCCAAGACAAGTCCCTGCATCCCTGCACCAATCAAGACCGAGCAGCACAGGACAGGGATTGTAAGCCAGATAATCGGGCTGACGTTGAAAAAAGGATCGCAGAAAGCCAATATTGTGCCGACAGCAAAGATTACCATTATGCCGAACCGCCGAGCTGCAAGCAGCATAGAAAAGCCTATTACCAGTGCAGCTATGGGGATATGGTAGAAGCTGACTAAAGGCATCGTTCGCTCAAGCGCAACAAGCGGAGCTAACAGGCTGGCCAGGCCGGCTAAATGCAACTTAGTTTGTATTGGAACTGGGAATAGGCGGTAATGAGCGGTTATCTGGAAGAATAACAATATTGCCAGAAACGGCAGAACCGCAAGGGCAGCAGCTTTCAACTGTCGTTTGGTTTTAGGACCGAATGCAGCCGGGCAAAATAGCCACGGTATACTTGCTACTAAAAGACTAACCGTCGGGTGGTAAGCGGACAGTCCGAGCCCAAACGGCCCAAAGCCATAGATGGCTCCTGCAAAAAGCGAGCCCCAGAATGCAGCTACCCACCGCCGACTCAGCACAAAGCAGCCCAGAGCTGCCAGGCAAACATTTACAACCACAAGGTACTGTAGCGGATCGAACTTTTTGAAATGCGGCTTATACAGATAGAGAGCAAAGCCGGCGTAAATGCCTGCTGATGCAGCGAACTTAGCTAACCTTATTTTGGATTTGTGACTTTCGATTTTCAATCCACAAGTCACGGCCCATGAATTATTTTAGAACTACCTTGTAAAGTCCCGGTTAGAGTGCGACCTTTGTTTCTGTTATCTTCTTTGCAGATGGCTTCTTTACATCCACTATATCTATTGCTGATTTTGGACGTGCTGGTTTAGGACATTCGCCGGTCCAGCAGTACAGGCAGAGCTTCTCTTTGGGCCGACCGATAGCCTTAACCATATCGTCAACGGTCTGATATCTAAGTGTTGTGACATCTAAATCCTTAGCAATCCATTCCACCATTCTTTTGTATTTTTTGCTATTTGCGTCTATATATTCTGTTACATCTTTTAGGTCATGACCTTCCAGACTGTGAATGGCTCTGCGGGCAGCGAGCTCGTGGATGGAGCGTGTGGAAAGATTGAACCTGCATGGAAACATCAGAGGTGGGCAGGCGGGTCTTACGTGTACCTCTTTGGCACCACCGTCCCAGAGTTTTTTTATAGTGAAGTTCTTAAGCTGGGTTCCCCTCACGATAGAATCCTCGCACACAACAATGCTGTTGCCCTCGATTACCTCGTTAATAGGGATGAGTTTCATCTTTGCGATGAGGTCGCGTGTCTGCTGTGAGGGTGGCGTATAACTTCTACCATATCCTGGCGTGTATTTAACAAGGGGGCGTCTGAATGGTTTGCCGGATTCCATCGCATATCCTAATCCATGGGCGAAACCAGAATCAGGAACCCCTGAGACCAGATCGGCATTAATATCCTTATCGCGTTTTGCAAGGTAGTGACCGCATCTTTCCCTAACTATTTCTACATTTATACCTTCATAGCTTGATGCAGGAAAGCCGGTATATATCCAGAGAAATGCGCAAATTTGGTTTATATTTCCTCTGCCTGGCCTTCTTTGCACTATCCCATCTTCATTTATCAGAATTATCTCTCCCGGTTCGATGTGTTTTGTTATCTCGAACCCATTATTAGGAAAGGCGCTGGTCTCACTGGTCACTGCCCATGCATCTTCCCGTTTGCCTATAATAAGTGGCGTATATCCAAATCTGTCTCTTGCTGCATATATTCCAGCTCTATTGAGTAACAGAAGTGAGCAGGAGCCCTCTATAGCATCAAACATTTTTTCTATGCCATCTGTCAAATCGTTTCCTTGGCTGATTAGTTTTGCTATCAACTCTGTGGTATTAACCGCTTTTTTGCTTACCTCGCTAAAAGAGATTCCTTTCTTTAACAGCCTTGCTGCTAACTCCTCGTTGTTTTCTATAATTCCATTGGTTACTATGCAAAATGGCCCAAATTTTGAGTTTAGATAAATGGGTTGTTCATCAGAGGTGCTGATAACCCCAATTCCTTTGTTGCCGTTCATGCGCTTATAATCGTCATAAAATTTTGACTTAAACTGGCTCTGGCTCACGTCATGTATCTGGCGGGTGAAATCTTCTCCGAGCACCGCTATGCCTCCGTATTCGGTTCCCAGATGCGAATGATAATCTGTGCCGTAGAAAAGAGTCTCTGCACAATTGTTCTTCGAGACCACTCCAAAAATACCACTCATATTTTACCTCCTTTGTGATGTGTGATTTTCATTCGGAACGCTTAGTAACGCTGTTAGGTTGCTCTGTTGCCACATTCTGTCATCCATAAGCTACGGTTCATGAGCTATTTAAGGATTATTTTGCCGGTGCCTGTTGTGATTCTGCCTATCTTGTAGACTTTCTCGCTGAAACGTGAAAGCTTTTTTGCTATCGAATTGGCGAAGTCCTCAGCTACTATCAACACAAAGCCGATGCCCATATTAAAGATCCGGAACATTTCGCTCTCCTCAACTGGTCCTGCCTTCTGCAGAAATGAAAATATCTTGTGTTTTGGCCAGTTCGATTTTTTTATAACCGCATTGCAATCTTTCGGCAGCACTCTCGGAATATTTCCCACCAGTCCTCCGCCTGTAATGTGTGCCATTCCGTGGACGACTTTTTTAACTTTGTATTGTGACAAGAGTTTAACTACCGACCGAACGTAGATTCGCGTTGGCTCCAGCAGAACATCGCCAAGTACGGCGCCATCGAGTTCGTCCAGCGTGTCGGTCATTTTAAGAGCAGCTTTCTTAAAACAGATATTGCGAACGAGCGAATAGCCGTTACTGTGCAGCCCGCTTGAGGCCAGGCCGAGTATTACATCACCTTTTCTGATTGTTTCGCCGGTAATGATTTTTTTCCGCTCTACTACGCCGACGGCGAACCCGGCCATATCGAAGTCGCCTTTGCCGTAGGTATCGGGCATTTCAGCGGTTTCGCCTCCTATCAGGGCGCAATCAGCTAACCGACAGCCGGCGGCGACGCCCTTTACCATCTCGGCGATTATCTTCGGCTCCAGCTTATTGACAGCCAGATAATCGAGGAAGAACAACGGCTCAGCGCCCTGCGCGAGCATATCGTTGACGTTCATCGCCACCAAGTCGATGCCTACGGTGTCAAACTTTTTTATTTTGCCGGCTAATTTAACTTTGCTGCCCACGCCATCGGTGCAGGCGACAAGGACCGGGTTTTTGTAATTTCTCTTGAAGAGTCTTTCGTCGTAGTCGAGCCGAAACATCCCTGCAAATGCGTTCTCGGATTCAATGACTCGCGGCCCGAATGTGCTGGCAACGCAGGACTGAATTTGCCGAACCATCTCGTCACCGGCATCGATACTCACGCCGGATTGTTCGTAGCTGATGTATTTCGTATCTTGCATTTCGCTTTACGATTTACGCTACACGTTATCTTCATCGAATATATACATCAATGGTGCTCCATAGCAAACTTGTTAAACACAGTATCTACCGGGATTGGATATTTGCCGGTCCAGCAGGCGGTGCAATAGTGGTCTTTCGGCAGCGATACACAAGAAAGTAATCCTTCCAGCGACTGATAACCGATACTGTCCACTTCGAGAAAGTCTTTGATTTGCTCCAGAGTGCGATTATTTGCCAGCAGCTCCTCTTTGGTGGGGAAATCTACGCCGTAAAAACAGGGGAACCTGATTGGTGGGCAGCTCACCCGCATATGGATTTGCTTTGCGCCTGCCTGACGCAGTGTTCTAATCTTGCCTCTCGTGGTTGTGCCGCGAACGATTGAATCATCCACTACTACGACACGCTTGTCGCACACGGCTTCTTTTACCACTGCCAGCTTCAGTTTGACTTCGAGCTCTCTTAATTTTTGGTCCGGCGAGATAAATGTTCTGCCAATGTAGTGGCTCCTGACTAGTCCCATATCGAAGGGCAGCTTGCTTTGTTCTGCGTATCCTATTGCCGCCGATGTTCCTGAGTCCGGCACCGGTATTACCACATCTGCGTCGGCCGGCTTCTCTATTGCCAGTTGTCTTCCGAGCTTTTTTCTAAACTCGTGCACATTTTCACCAAATATCCAGGAGTTTTGTTTTGCGAAATAGATATGCTCGAAGATGCAGTGGGCTGGTGTAACAGAGCCTGGCTTGACGAAGAATCTGCTGGAAAGGCCGTCTTTGTCGAGCCGAACGATTTCACCAGGTTCGACCTCACGAACAAACTTTGCCTCTACGGCATCGAGAGCGCAGGTCTCGCTGGCCACGACGAAGCTTCCTTTTTCGATTTGGCCGAGGCATAAAGGTCTGATGCCGTAAGGGTCCTGGGCCGCTTCAATCCGGTCGGCAAACAAAAACAGCAGGCAGTACGCTCCCTGAAGGTGGTTCAATATGTGCGCCAGTGGGTCGGGGTTGCTGACATGGGTCGGCTTGGCAAGCAAATGAATAATTATTTCGGTATCGCTTGTCGATTTGAAGATACTGCCGTGTGCCTCGTATTCGTCCCGCAGCAGTGAAGCATTTACGAGGTTGCCGTTATGGGCCACTGCCACCTGCCCGCGGGAGTACTCGGCCAAAAGCGGCTGACTGTTAACGGCCTTACTGGCACCGGTCGTTGAATACCGCACGTGGCCAATCGCTATTGGATTAGCCAATTTCTCCAGAAGGCCCGAACCACTGCGGAAGACCCTCCTTATTATCCCCAGGCCCGTGTGGCACCGGATTAAGTCAGTGTTGCTGGAGGCGATTCCTGCTGATTCCTGACCGCGGTGCTGAAGGCTGTGCAGACCGAAATAGGTCTTTTGAACAGCTTCCGCATCACCAAAAACGCCGAATAACCCGCAGCTTTCCTTTTTTTCGGACACGACCCGGAACCTATCGGTTTCTGAAATCATTTTCGTATTGTGAATTCCGCGGTTGGTGGTTCGATTCGCGACTCACGAATCAATATTTTAGTAAATTGCTCACACAAGTCAATAAATTCCCGTATTGTGTCGGGATTGAAGAATAAAATGTTGACATATACGTTTTTTGGTGAAATAATGGTTTTTTTATTGTTGATGAAGGTTTTGATGTTTTTGAACGTATAAGAGGGTAAAAATCATGAGAAAATATCTAACAATTTCAGCCTGGCTTGTAGTATTTGTTGTTGCTTTTGGTTTGTCCTGCCGAAAGAAGCCCCCTACCGAAGGCGAGCCAGAACAACCTGAACCGAACGTTCCTGGCCAAATCGAAACGAAAGCAGTTGAACCGAAAGAGGTGGTGGAAGCACCGGCGGACAAAGTTGCTGTTACCGTTAACGGTGTGGATATTACCGAAAACGAGTTGGAAGCAGAGATTAAGCAAATGGCTGTGCGAATGCCGCCTGCGTACCTTGAGCAGAACAAAGAAAGAATCAGACAACAAATATTGGACAAAATGATCACAATGCGCCTGCTGGATGAAAAGATAAAGGCAGCCAAAATAGTCGTTACTGAAGAAGAGGTGCTTGATCAGATCAAGGAAATAGCCTCTCGGCAGGGGTTATCAGTGGATGATTTCAAGGCAATGCTGCTGACCCGCGGCACGAATTTTGACGAGTGGAAACAGCAGATGCAGTTCGAACGGAGAGTCCAGTTTCAGAAACTTCTCGACGTCGAAATGGCTGATCAGCTGAACGTTACAGAAAACGAGGCTAATAATTATTATTCTGCAAATACAAAACGGTTCGAAACGCCTGAGCAGGTCAGAGCAAGTCATATTCTTATAAAGCCTGATACTACCAGCCCTAACGCTGACCCAAATGAGGCCAAAGCCAAAGCGCTGGCAAAGGCTCAAGACCTGCTTAAACAAATCAAAGAGGAAGCCGATTTTGCTACATTAGCCAAAGCTACTGGAGGATATCCTTCAGCACCAAAAGGCGGTGATTTGGGTTTCTTCGGCAGAGGTCGAATGGTACCAGCTTTCGACAAGGTGGCCTTTACATTAAAGGTCAACGAAGTCAGTGACATTGTGGAAACCCGGTTCGGGTATCACATAATAAAGGTTACCGACCGCAAGGAAGCCAGCGTTAAAACATTTGAGCAGGCCAAAGACGAGATAATAAAGATGCTAAAGCAAAAGAAGCAGGGCGAACTTGTTACAAAGTATATCGAGTCGCTCAAAGCCCAGGCGAAAATCGTTTATCCACCCGGCAAAAAACCGTTGCCGACGCCTTCTCGAACGCCTCCTCGAACGCCTCCTCGGACACCTTCGAGGACGCCACCTCGGATGCCTCCTCGCCAGTAAACCGCTGCGCGACTTAGCAGACGGAAGTTACGAGGTGCCCTTCAAGAGTGTAGCCGGGTCGAGATTGGCTGATTCTATGTCTTTGAAGTATTTTACGGTGCCTACCTTTAGCTCCGTGGTAGCTTCTTCGTCGCAGACGATGATGCCTTTCGGGTGCATTTGGAGGGCGCTGATTGTCCACATATGATTTACACCCTCTTCGACGGCGTGTCTTAATGCACGGGCCTTATTATGGCCGTTGACAATAATCAGGACTTCATCGGCATCCATAACGGTCGCTACGCCCACTGTCAAAGCGGTTTTGGGGACTTTGTTAATGTCTCCGTCAAAGAATCGCGAATTGGCTACGATAGTGTCGTAAGTCAGTGTTTTGATGCGTGTCCTCGACGACAGTGACGAGCCTGGCTCATTGAATGCTATGTGACCGTCAGGACCTATACCGCCGACAAAAAGCTTGACGCCGCCCGCCTTTTTTATTTTTTCTTCGTAGCTCGCACATTCAGCTCCCAGGTCCGGGGCATTGCCGTTGAGAATGTTGATATTATCTTTTCGAATATCTATGTGGCTGAAAAGATATTTATTCATAAATGAATGATAGCTTTCAGGGTGGTCCTCGGGAAGATTCACATATTCATCCATATTAAAGGTGACAACATTCTTGAATGAAACCACCCCTGCCTTGCAAAGCTCCACCAGTTCGTTGTACATCCCTATCGGCGAGGAGCCTGTGGGAAAGCCCAGCACAAAAGGTTTCGAGTCGGTCGGGCCAAATTCTTTTATCTTTTTGACGACATAGTTGGCGGCCCATTTGCTTGCTAATTCATAATCTGGTTCAATTATTACTCTCATAAACTGCTCCTTGCTTGAATGTCATTTGTGTTAACGCAGCTTTTCCATTCGGTTGATAAGCTCTTCGCCAAGTGCCGTTTTGCTGGTTATGTGCTGTTCGATTTCAGAAACGAAGCTATCTTCTTCAAGTATTCCTCTCACCGCTGCGAAATCGCTATGTTTTGTTTTTTCATCGCCGTCGAGACCGTATCCGATTTGAGCGGTAGCGGCAAATTCCTTTTTGGCATCGGCATAGAGAGTGTGGTCGAGTTCTACGACGGCCTTTTTCCATCTTGTTGTTAGCTCAATAATATCGTCTGCGGTTATTTTGTCAATTATTTTGCTGAAACGCTGCTGCAGGACATTTGCTGCCCAGGCCCACTCATACGCTTCATATCTGTTATGTATTGAGCGGAAAGCCTCTGTTACATCATCCAGCGTGCTGATAGCGTCGCTTTCAATATCGGAGAGCAACTTTTGCACGGCCTGTTCCGGAGCGAACAGGCCAGCCAGGTCTACCCACTTGCCCGGCCCTACGTTAGTTTCCGGCTGAAGTACCGCTCGAAGTTCGTCAACGTTTTTGAGTTGTTTGTTTTCCAATCGCTTAATCAAACAATTGCCCAGGAATTTATCAATGCCCATCTGGTAAAGTTTTTGCCCTCTGTCCAGTGATGAGCTTTTAATCCTGACGTTGTGGTAGGTAAAGTATTCGCTGTTTAGCCCGGATGTTGCTTTGAGGTTTTCAAGTAGCTGGCAGCCGTTGAGCATTTTCTGAATTGTATATGGGCTTAAAAGTTTGAAATTTATGTAGTCGAGTTTTTTTGGGCTTTTTCGCCTGTCGCGTCTTGGCCATTTTCGAGCATCTCGGACGGTACCTACGCTGCGCAAATTCACACCGGGGACAAGAATGCTTTCGTCTTCGTGCTCAATCAGGTATGAAAAAGGCAAATCCGAAGTATCTGAGTTCCTATAGTGTCTTCCCATTACAACGGTAAAGGCCCCAACCTTTGCCGGCCAGAGCATATATGAGTCACTGGCGGTCTTGGAGCCCCGTTCAACGACGCCCTGATGGATCGGCCCCAGTTTGTACAGGTGATTGCTTTGGTTGGTGCCGCTGCCGGCGTTCAAAAAGGAAAACAACCCGGCAATAAGCAATGTGGATTTATGATGCGTCACGGTGTAGGGCCCGGCAAATATGGCGCAGGCCTCGCCGTGGAAACCGCCGCAGTTAGCAAAGAATACCGAGTTTTCTGCGGAATACTGCTTGGCTAATACGGTGCCCTGTCCTACAAAACTTCTCGTTATTATTGTGCCGTCGGTAACCTTTGAGCCACTGCAGCAAATAAAATCTTCGGCAAAAACGCCGGGCCCAATGTAAACGGGGTCTTCCTGGTGGCTATTAATCGAGCCGTTCTCCAACCGGTTTGCCCCCTCGATCACGCTTGCCGGACCTACTTTAACGTTTTTGATAATTCGGCAGTTGATAAGTTTTGCACCTTTTGCCACAAGGCCGCAAGAGTCCGTGACGGAAGCGGTGTAGTTGGCTATCATTTTTTGCAGGTTTTCAATTACTTTCGGCCTGTGACGGTAAAAAGCTATTATGTAAGCGGTATGAGCGGACAGGTGGTCATAAATCGGTATCTCTCTGCCGCCGGCCTCATTAACAACAGCGACTTCCGTTCCGTTACCAAACGAGCTTTTGCCTTCCACCACAAGCAGGTCAATATTGTCTATTACCACGTCATCTTCGATTATATAGTTGGCGATGTAGTTTCTTACCTGACTTATGTATACATTATTGCCGATTGTGCAGTTGTGGATTGTTGCGTTGCTGATTCCTGCCGGCTTTGTAACGCCGCCGAAAAAGGACACGTGCTTCTCAAACACGCCCAGCTTTACGGAACCTGAAAAATGCGTCGATTTTACTTTTGCCGGGTCAAAGCCTTCGGCAACCTCAACCTTCGACCAATCGGCACAACTGCAGCCTTGCTCAGTTAGCCTGGCAATTTCCTCGGAAGATAATGGACGGGTCCCCACTTTGTGGGAGTCAAATTCTGATGCCATTTTTTTCTCCTGTTTTTAGCTCTTATCAGACGAGCACCGGCGGCTCCCAAACGCCTTTTATTGGGTTCCTACAAGGCCCGCCAAGGGGCGGGTTTTGAGTTTCCGGTAATATGATAATCTCTGTTTTTCTAATGAGCCTAATTTGACATCCGGTTTTATCGCAGAACAAGTGTGTTTAGTCAAGCGTTTTTGGCCATACTATTGTTATGGAGAAACCCGATACTCTTGTTCAAATCAGCCCCGGCTGATAGCAGAACCTGACACGGTGGAGGCCTGGTGCGAGCCGAACCGACTTGAAGGTTCCAAAAAGCAGTTCCATATCCGCCGGCTCATCGTCTACGAAAACCTTCCAGCCCCGACCCCAGTTATCGATGAAACTCAGGTAGCCCTCGATGGGTGCGTTGATTTCCCACCTAAGCTCATCACCGGTATAGGAGACCAGATGACCCGAATGCTGATAGCGGGCCGCATCACGCAGAAATGATTGAACAGGCAGAAATGATTGAACAGTAGGATGCTTTATGGATTTGGAAAAGAAAATCTTTCTGTAACCATTCAGGCCTATGTTTGCCCCATCTTGCACGCCCAGCAGTATTTTTCTCGCTCCCAATTCATCTTCAGTTTCTTTGAGAAACCTGTTATATTGGCTGAAATACCAAGGCTTCATAACACCGACGCTGAAGTTCGGCCTTAGGGAAATCGAGTCGTACTGATCGGTCCGGCGAAACCGGAAGGAAGCTTCATTTAGTTTTGTTACATCCAGGCGAATGCGGTTCTTCTGCGTCTTGTTTTGATATGTCCACATACGGGCACCAACGTGCCGCATCTCAAGAGCCGCAACCAACACGAGGACAGCGAGCACCGTTGTCAGTGCCCTGTTGGACTTGAAGCCAATCCGTTTGCTAAGAAGCACAATCGAAAAAATTGCGACGAACGCTGCCGCACCGTAAACAACGAACTGTAAACGCTGTGGCGACAAGTGCTTGAAGTACAAAATCCAAAGGACATCGTGGATATTATTGCGATAAAGATAGAGCTGGATAACAAGAACAACTGCGTAGACCGCTATGAGTACAACAATCGGTGCGAATAACCGCAAGCGCTTTTTGGGTGCGGGGACCTCTTTGCTCGAAAGCAGCGATTCGAACGAGGCGTAGGCAATTGACAGCAGCCAGGCAAGAACCGGTACAAGAATGATATTCAATCGTCCCCAGACGCGGAGGCTGGAAAAACCGGGCATAAATTCCCACAGCAGCCTAAACAGATACGAGTAGCGCCCATAACTGATATAGCTGATAATACATATCCAGATGAGGAAAAACAGTTTGACCCAGAGAGTGTGTGGCTGTGGCGGCATTAGCGTATTTTTTTTGTCGGTACCTTTTTCTCCGTTGTGAGCAGTTGTTCTGCTGCTCAGCCAATACAAGAGGATTACCAAAAGTCCTGTTATGCTAAAGAAGTACCACCCTTCTGCCGACGCTGTAGGCGGATATATGAGGGAGCCAACGGAGTCTTCGAAATTGAACACATGGGACGTAGAATAATGAAAATCCTTTCCCGCACGGTCTATAGTGTCCGCCATAAGGCGTTTAATCCCGATAATGTACGGGGCGCAGACCAGCAGCGCAGCACTGCCAGCTATTGCTAATGTGACAAACGCACGCTTGAAATGTATAAGGCAAGGCCCGAACAATCGCTCACGCAGTGGCTTGGCCAAAAATGCGAGCAGGTAGGGCGCAAAGAGAAACAGGCAATAGTAAACATAGTAGGGATAACCGCCGGTGAACAGGCAGATAAGAAACAGCGCCAGCAGGATCCCACCCATCACGGCGTCTTTCAGCGACGAACTTCGCATAATTTTGGTCAAAGCGTAAAGGATCCAGGGATACCAGGCTGCTGTGTGAATAGCGTTAGGGAATCTTGTAATTTCCGTTACCTTAAAGCTAACCGACATAACAAGCACGCCGAAAACAACAGCCCTCAGGTTGGTGTTTATCAGCCGCAGCCACATGAAAAGGCCCAGGGCGAATATCGAAATGCCGAGAACCGTAAAAACCTGATGGTCCAAAGGATTGTATCCTCCTGAGACCTTGTACCAGAGAACCAGTAAAAGATTGAGCGGATAGAAGGCTTGAGTGAAGGGGTTGGTATAAAATGGATAGCCCGCGCCTTCAGCCGGTGACCATAGGGGGAAATGAAACTCGGCAAGACAGGCCAGCAGATAGACCTTATACTTGTAATACAGAAGAATAAAATCATTGCCTATGGCTGCATATTGGCCGTTTATGGGGAAAACGTGGCGAAACAGATACAAGACAGGCCAGCAGAACACAGCTACCGGTAAAAGAAATCTTCGCCACGGGCGCCGGCGGTTCTGTGAGGCGGGCACTTTGTCCTTAGCTGCTGCTTTGTGTCGCCTTTGGCGTTTGCTTTGTTTTTCCGCGCTCACTATGTTCTTCACTTTAGTAAAAACCCGAATATCTGATTTCCTGAGAACAGTAGATAAATGAACACGCCGCACACTACGACCGAGTAAAGCAGGAACAGCTTTCTTTGAAACACCCTCTCCGGGTCTTTGACAATCGTGTCTTTCTCATAGGCCAGACGAAAGAACCATACGATGAATACGATTACGAAGGGCAGAAACAATACCAGGTCAACACTGTATTTTATACACAATGCACCCAGCATAAACATAAACGCCGACAATGACGCAATCATTGAAATGATAATTTTTTCCTCAGTATAGTGCTTGAAGCTTTTTCGATATTCTACAAGTTTGTTCTTGTTTTTAAAGAACCGGTATTCCCCGAATCTTTTTGATGCCATCAGGAACATTCCTAAGAACCAGAATCCGAGAATAAATGAAGAAGGAACGAGCTTATCCGATGGCGCGACGCTGTACCATCCCACCATGAGTCTTATAGGGTTGTTAAGCGATTCGGCGATAAAGTCCATATACGGCTTATCCTTTAAACGAAATGGCTTAACATTGTATAAAATCCCGCTCAAGAGCAGCAAGGAAATGGATATGACAAGCATTATGTTTCTCAATGGCAGAAGAATTGATATCCCGGCAATGTACAAGATGATCGAAATGATAACCACAGGTGTGCTCGATATTTTCCCGGACGGAATCGCTCTGAGTCTTTTTAGCGGATGCTGCGCATCATGCTTCGCATCAAGAACCTCGTTTATCCCATAGTTGCCGGATGCAACCAGGCATATGGATATGAATGCACACAGGATGCCAACAAATGAGTCTGATATGCCGATTTCAGCTATCTTTATTGCAAGCAAGGCCCCCAAGAGCATAAAAGCATTTCGGTACCATCTCAGAGGCCTAAAAACATTTAAGAGTACTCTTATCAATTTCCTGCACCTCAATTTTATTTACCAAGAACGCATGGTTCGACATCATGATGAGCGGGCGGTCATCAAGAGAATCGGTGAAGACGTCAAAACCAAATGAGATTTCGCCGCCGACTTTATGCTGTAAAAACTTGACCTTGTTTATGCCCCAGCATGTTTCGAGGTTTTCTAAGTGCTTCATATTATTGGCAATAACGGTGAAACTGTTTAGCTGCCCTGCTACAACGTTTTCAATGAGCGTCGCTTCGGAAGCTGACACGATAAAAATCTTCGAATAATTCTCATTCAATATTCGCAGCAAATCGTGATTTAAATGATTTTTGAAATACTCAACATACTTGTCGAATTTACGTTTATCCAAGCGATCTATCAACAATAACAACCGCTTTTTGAAAAAATTTCGTACGAACAACTGCTTTTGCCTTTTTCTGTTGAAAGCAATACTCCAGAACAGAAGGACGCCTAATGCGAAAAGCATGGGGTCCAGATAAAATTTTTCCTTTATCAGGATATATTTCAATGAATCTACATCAAGAATCGTCCTGTCGAAATCCACGACAGCTATGTTTTGCATATCACATATACCCACGAGTCAAATGTGTTTAATTTAATGCAAAAAGTCAGCTTGTCCAGCGAGATATAGGACTTTTTGAACAGGAGCTTCTGCAAGCAGTCTATGGGATAACCAATTGGGAACGTCCAGTAGAAAAACGCTTTCCCTATTATCTCGAACCCTGTAGCATCCATAAGAATCTTGAAGGACCTGTCATCCAGATAATACAAATGGGGAGGGCGAATGTGCCACCATTTTTTCCCAAGCAATCTGGCAGCAAGGCTGTTTTTACTTGGCGTACTTATTATCGCAATGCCGTCATCCGCCAATAATTGAAAGACCTTGTCTATAAAATGCCTTACTGAAACCACATGTTCAATTACGTCCAGTGCCAGTATTACGTCATATTTCCGGTTTTCAGACATATCTTCGTAGCCAATATTGTCGAGAACAAGCCCGTATCGTTCTCTGGCGAACTGACAAAACTTCTTGCTCGGCTCCACCCCGTAAATATGGTTGAATTGGTGCTTTAGAGTATCAAGTAGCCCGCCGCTGCCCGCTCCTATTTCAAGCAGACATCCACGATTTTTGGTAAATTTGTCGATCAGCTTAATAACCTGGCGATAATTCGAACTCCCGCGAATATCAGATGTTGCTAAGTAGGATTCATCCTCCACATTCGCATACAACTTAATGAGATCCCGGCTGTCGAGTATATACTTCGGCTGAACGAGTCCGCAATCCCTGCATTTAACTGTCTCAACGCACCGCCCGTAGTCCTTGTCGGTGACCTTGAAATTGGCAGGCGTAAGCTCTTCAAAGCGAATGATGTCTTTTCCCATTGAGTAATTTAGTAGTTCATCACAGCCACAGATATCGCACTTGTTCGTTTCTTGCATAGTAATAACTTTGACCTCTGTAAATAACAACGTGCCGGACGTGGTATACCTTCTTCTTTTCCTGCGCAACTGGAAAAGGTTCACCCTTGTTTGCGTTCGTTTCTTGCATAGTGGCCGTCCGGCGCCGCGAGTCGCACTATCGCCCGCGTGCTTGTTAAATGCTACAACTTTTTACGATGTCGAATTCAGATATAGCTGGCCAGCCTTTAAGAATTTGATATCCGCTTTTTTATCAGAACAAGGACATTTAGTCAAGTTTTTTTGACTCTTCGAGAGCCGTGGCTGTTCACGTCAATGTCACGGTGGCCCCAAGTGTACTTTATCGGGTTTGGCGGGGACCCACTTCGAGATTTTTTGCGAAGTGGCAACCCACGCAGATAAATTGCAAATTTTTTGGCAAAATTTGGAGTAATCTATTGACAAGTGTCGATAATGGTATAGAAAATAATGACTGCTTTGGGTAGTCGCATGCAGGTGTTTCGAGCTGTTTTTGGGGCCCATTTTGTTCGCCCTTAGTCTGCTTACGGCGGAAAAATGGGAACCTGCCAAGGATGGGACAATGTCAAATCAGCCAAGGGTGGCGAAAGTTTTAGCAGCACTGCTGGTTTCAATGACAGCCGGGGCAATGGTCTTAATGGCCCTGGGTGATAATCCTCCCTCCGCTGGTCTGTTTTCTCTTTCGAGCTATTATCTTCATCATCTTGACCCTGTCGAAAAAGCTATTCGCTCTCGTACCTCTCAGTCCCCCGGACGCTGGGGTCGCATCGAAATCTACTATAGCGGCACCAAAGCTGGCAACATTGAACAGTTAGCCTCGTTGAGCGGCTTGGCCAGTGCCGAGGATATCAACTGCCACTTTGTCATCTGTAACGGTCTCGGCGGTGGCGACGGCCAAATACAACCGACCGAGAAATGGCAAAGGCAGTGGTCGATCATACCGGGCCGAACCTGGTACGGCAGCGGTCAGACTATCCGCATTTGCGTTATAGCTGACGGCAAAACCACTCACCCGACTGATTCCCAGAAACGAAGGACACAGGTACTCGTAGAAGAGCTGCGCAGAAGCTTTGGCATTCAGCCCGAATCCGTCTACTACCCCAGCGATTGGCGGTAATATAGCTGCTGAATAACACCACAGGGTAGTGTGCTGTCTGGTCTTTGCTTTTCATATAAAAAGTGGATGTGCATCAGATAAATGCACATCCAATCGTTTTATGGCCAGTTCATTATCTACTAAAAAGCAGCATCCCTCGAATTATCTTTTCAGTTATATTCTTCGGTGTTACGTCAACTGCCAGCCAGAATCTCTTCTTAGCCTAATTCACCTCCGGTACTGGCTCCCTCAGCCATGGACACCAAGGTCCCGGAAAGCCTTGGCCCATGCCCATGCCTCTGCCTTGGAAACCTCGCCCCCCGCCTCTTATACCTCTGCCTTGGAAACCTCGACCCATACCTCTGCCTTGGAAACCTCGGCCCATGCCTCTGCCTCGGAAACCTTGACCCCGTCCGCCCATACCTCTGCCTTGGAAACCTTGCCCCCATCCTCTCATGCCTCTGCCTGGCATCAACGGCCTGACCACATCCACATCTTCGGGCGGCTGCATACGAGGCCAGTCCTCATCCGTAGGCGGTCTCGGCTTCTCTACAGTTCTTGGCCGTCTGCCTTCAGGTGGCATAGCTGGGCTTGGCATGTCGCGGAGAGCTCGCCCACCTTCGGCAGCGGCAGCCCTTCCTTGTCGTACTCTTTGCCTGAGCTGATGCATTTTCCTGATTAGCTGCCCCATCTTTTCCCTGTCGTTTTCCCGATAGGCCTTTGTAAGTTCGTCTAACAATCTGCCAGACCCCTCTTGCATAGGCCGAACTTGGCCGGGACGAAGCTGCTGGGGCTTCTGCTGCAAAGCCTTCACACGCTCAGGCTTGGCTTTTCTAACTACCCTTTGCCGGCGCCTCTGCTGCATACCCTCCACATCTCTGCGACCAGCTTCTTCACCTGCTCTTTGTCTGCGAAGCTGTTCCACCGGGCCTTTTTGTTCTTGCTCTGCTTTAGGCCTGCCTCTTCTTTCCTGGGCGAGCAGGTTTTCAGCTCCAACGAGCAAAATTAGAGCCACAATACCCAACATTGTTTTCTTTAACATTTCTTGCCCCTTTCCAATAAAAGCCCATTTTTGTTCCGATAAACTACGATTGCACAGATACAGACGGATTCGGAGAGGATATTATTGCGGTTCTTAACAAAAATTCGCAAAAATCGCCAGTTATGCTCATTTATTGGGCTTCTTTCACAGCCCCATTTTCAGCAGGCCAAAGTTTTCTTGCTTTGTTAGGACGACCCACGCCCGCCAGTCCTTCTTGTGGATTCGCACAGGCTCGATGGCTCTTACGTCTTTCAGCCAGACCAAAAAGCCGAACTTACAATTCGTCCTGCTGTGCCAATATGCGTCACTGCCCATGATATAGTGGTTGTATTGCTGTTTTATTTCAGCCATTTGTCTTGGTGTCAGGTTCTCGAAGTTTTTGACTGCCGTCACAGTTGCCACCGCGCAGACCGGCCCGCTGCTTATCTTGAAAAATAAGTTATCGCCAGGCAAGACCCGGCCGAAAGCATATCGTCTTGTCTTAGTAAAACGCGATTCGACGCGTTTTCGACCAGCTAATATCGCCTCTAAATACGGTTTCTTTAAGATTACAAGATGATAATTTGCCATAGTTTCGCCCTGCCAGCTGTAATGACAACTGGGAACTTCTCCTATTTGCCTAATCTATTTTGACGCAGAGCCGGGCTAATTCATTTTTGACCTGGTTCGTGCTTTGAGAAAGAACCGTGTTTATCCTGACTTCTTTTGCACCGTTTATGTACTCCGGTTTATCATCTATAAAGACTGATTGCTCGGGCTGCGAGCCGAGTTTTTTCAATGTTAGTTCATAGATTTTCCTCCCGGGCTTTTTTACGCCCTCGATGCAGGAAAAGACGAGCACATCAAACATATCGTATCGCTGCTGATGAAAATACTGCATTGCAGGCACTTCCGTATTGGACAAAACGGCCGTCTTGTAGGCATTTGTCCGTAGCGAAGCAGCCATTGAAAACATATCATCTCTGGGTACATAGGCAGCCTTAAAGGCTTCAATCCATAATGAGCGGACTTTCGGCTTCGGTACGTTTAATTCGCTGCATATTCTTTCCCAGAATGTATCTTCGCAAATCAAACCTTTTTGGAAATCATCTGCGAATTTGCTATGTGCTTTTATATAGTTTTCTTTGGTCACACACAGGGCCTTGGCACAATACTGCATCAGTCCCGGAGCCGGGTCGTCTATCAGCACCCCTCCCCAGTCGAATATAACAGATTTTATTGTTTCCATCGCAAATAGCCCAGCCACAGCCGGGTTTTATTATGTTGCGTCAAGACGATACAAAGCTTCAACTTACATATCAAGGTTTATTTAACCCTGTTTGGCTCACCATTTATGGCGGTTGGCCTTTGACGAGTGGCCCTTTGGAATCTATAATCAAAACGGTTTTTTAAGGAGAAGAAGATGGCATCAATCTTGATTGCCGTGGGTATTGTTTTGCTTGTAGTTGTTTTGGGTCTTTTAGTCTGGCTCATCAGTTCAAATTTTGCCGGCAGGAAGGAGATTGCCGGCCAGGCAGTTGGTATCAGCCTTCTTCAGCAGCAGCTCGAGGCCCTAAAAGCTTCTCAGGACGGCACTCGCGAAGCCCTGCAAAGCTCACTGCAGGCCGGCCAAAACACACTCACCCAGAGCCTGCAATCCAGCCAGAAGGTACTCGGCGAGCTGCACAGCCAAATCGGCAATTTGCAGGGCACAAACAAGCAAATGCTCCAGGTCGGAGCTGAAGTCAGACGGCTCCAGGATATTCTAAGCTCACCGAAGCTGCGAGGCCAAATGGGCGAATGGTCGCTGGAGAATCTTCTCTCCAACGTCCTGCCGAAGGACAGCTACAAGCTCCAGTATACTTTCAAAGACGGCAAAATTGTTGACGCTATTGTTCAAATGACCGAATTCTCGGTGCCTATTGATGCAAAGTTCCCACTGCCGAGCTTTGAAAGGGTCGTAAAGGCGGAGACCGACGAGGAAAAAAGCAAACTACGCAGACAGTTCCTAAAAGACGTGACCGTTCACATTGATAAGATTGCCTCCGACTATATCAGGCCGGCAGAAGGCACGTTGGATTTCGCTCTTTGTTATATTCCTGCCGAGAACATTTATTACGAGACAGTTGTCAAATACGCCGGCGAGACGCAGGATATCTTGCAGTATTCGCTTGATAAAAAGGTAATACCAGTGTCGCCGAATCTTTTATATGCATATCTTATGACGGTGGTGATGGGCCTGCACGGCCTGCAGATAGAAAAGCAGGCAGCCGAAATCCTCCAGAACTTGAAAAGACTAAATGCTTCTTTTGTAGAATTTCTTTCAAACTGGGACATACTCGGCACACATCTGCGAAATGCCTATAGTAAATATGAAGAAGGCCAGAAGAAGCTCGACCGCTTCGGCCTGCAACTCGAACAAATCCAGGGCGAGACAGAAGAAAAAACGTAATTGGTTAGTTAAGGCGAAATCAGCACTTTGAACAGGACAAGGGATTTTGACCCGAAGTAGAATACAATGAAAATCTATCAAATGATGCACTTTCCTCTCGAAGGAGCGGGGACGGGAATCTCCGTTGATAATCTTGCCAGGTCTCTTACAAAACGGGGCTACCAGGTCAGAGTCCTCTGCTCTGACCACTGCCTTCCCAGCAAGCCATATCCTGTTGAGGCTGTTCTGTTTAGCAATGGGGAAAATGAGAAATATGATTTAGACTTCGATTTTCCTGTTTTTGCCTCTCACCCTTTGAGTAAAGGAAATAGATTTGGCGACCTGAACAATGCTCAGCAAGGCATTGCGACTTGATGTCTTCAGCGTCATTGAAAAGCCGGTTGATATGAATATTCTGCGGGAACAGTTGAATAGACTGTTTATAAAAAAATATAATAGCGACATTTTCTCGGAATGGTTATAATTGGCGAATATAGCAGATAAAGGTAAGTAAAGAGTAGAAAAAGGGCTTTTTGAAAGGAGCAAGGACAAAATGAAGATTCGACCATTGGCAGATAAGGTGCTTGTTCAGCGCCTTGAGGCAAAGACCAAGACCGCTGGCGGGATAGTCCTGCCGGACACCGCCAAAGAAAAACCGCAAAGAGGCAAAATAGTGAGTGTTGGCGAGGGCAAATTGCTCGACGACGGAACACGCAAAAAGGTGCAGGTGAAAAAAGGCCAGATAGTGCTCTTCACAAGCTATGCCGGGACAGAGATAAAGATAGAGGGCAAGGAGTATCTGATTATGGATGAGTCAGATATTATGGCGGTAATTGAAAAGTAATAAAAGATTAACCGCAGAGTACGCAGAGAAATTAATAATCAATAAAAAGGAGAAAGAAAGACATGGCAGCTAAAAAGATAGCTTTTGGCAGCGATGCACGCGCGGCTGTTCGAGAAGGTGTGAAGAAACTTGCAAAGGCGGTAAAGATCACGCTTGGGCCGTGCGGCAGAAATGTAATTTTGGAAAAATCGTTCGGCTCGCCTACCGTTACCAAAGATGGTGTGACGGTGGCCAAGGAGATTGAGCTGGAGGATTCCTACGAGAATATGGGCGCACAAATGGTAAAGGAAGTGGCCTCGAAGACATCGAGTGTGGCCGGCGATGGGACAACAACCGCAACAATTCTGGCTGAGAGTATCTTCGATGAAGGCCTCAAAAACATCACAGCCGGGGCTAATGCAATGCAGGTAAAACGCGGTATCGAAGCAGGTGTCGACGCAATCGTAAAAGAATTGCACAGGATGAGCACATCCGTTGTTTCGGGCAAGCAGTTCGAACAGGTAGCAACCTGCTCAGCGAACCAGGATGTTGAAATCGGCAAAAAGTTGGCTGAGGCGATGGACAGGGTCGGCAAAGACGGTGTTATCACCGTAGAAGAGGGCCAATCACTGGAAACAACGGTTGAGCTGGTTGAGGGCATGCAGTTCGACAAAGGGTACCTTAGCCCGCACTTTATCAACAATCTGGAGAATATGACGGTCGTGCTGGAAAAGCCATACATTCTGGTGCACGAAAAGAAAATCAGTTCGGTAAAATCGCTTGTTCCGCTGCTTGAGAAGGTAGCCAAACAGGGCAGGCCTCTGTTGGTCATCGCCGAAGACGTTGAGGGCGAGGCGTTGGCCACGCTGGTTGTCAATAAATTGCGGGGTGTGCTGCAAGCAGCCGCTGTGAAAGCGCCCGGCTTTGGTGACAGGCGAAAAGCCCTGCTCAGCGATATCGCCGTTCTGACCGGCGGTGAGGCTATTTTTGAGGACCTGGGGCTGCAGTTAGAGAACATCGAATTGACACAGCTTGGCAGAGCAAAACGAATTACTATCGACAAAGATACCACTACCATTATCGAAGGGGCAGGCAGTACCGAAGCCATCAAGGGCAGGATCGAGCAGATTAAAAGCGAGATTGATAAATCCACCAGCGACTATGACATTGAAAAACTGCAGGAGAGATTAGCAAAATTAGTTGGGGGCGTGGCGCAGATTAATGTCGGGGCGGCGACTGAGGCGGAAATGAAGGAAAAGAAGGCACGTGTAGAAGATGCACTACATGCCTGCCGGGCAGCGGCGGAAGAAGGTATTCTGCCCGGAGGGGGGGTGCCAATGCTCAGAGCTTTAGGGGTACTGGATAAGGTCAAGGCCACAGGCGATGCGAAGATTGGCGTTGATATCGTGCGAAGAGCGGTTGTGGCACCGATTAAGCAAATCGCTGAAAACGCCGGACTGGACGGCTCAATCGTCGCCCAGAAGGTTATGGAAAGCAAACAGAAAAACTTTGGATATGACGTATTGCGCAAAAAATACGGTAACATGATTGAGTTTGGCGTTATTGTACCTACAAAGGTTGAAAGAATTGCTCTACAGAATGGAGCCTCAATTGCTGCGCTGCTGCTGACGACCGATGCGATAGTCAGCGAGATTCCTGAAAAGAAAGAAAAGCCGCCTGGGATGCCGCCGGGAGGGGAGATGTATTAAACAGTTAGTGTGAAGTGCCTAAAGTGAACTAAAGTGCCTAAAGTGAGCTAAAGTGAAAAAAATAATCCATAACTTTAGGCACTCCAAACTTTAGCTCACTACCTTTTACGAGCATGAGCTTTCGTTTTTACACAAATACGATTTCTCAAGCGTCGAAAAGCGTTGCAGCGGGAATATTTATCACAGGACTGTTGCTAATCGGCTTTGGGTTTTTGATTTACGTCTTGAAGGAAATTTTCGCAATACTCGCTGCTATAGTATTTTCTGTTGCAGGTGCAGGTTGTATGATTACTGCTATCAAAATCTTTTTGGCACAGAGAAAACTGGACAAAATCAATTCCGACGATTCAGAGGCGTATAGAGAAAACGTCAACATCCATATCGAAGAACATCACGGCGAGTAACTCGTGAAACATCAATGGTACCACGACCAAGATGCGACATCCGCTCGGCGTTTAGCGGATTTTTAGTGTGGCCAGGGCAAGGGCGGCAAAGGCTGCGGCTAACAGCCAAAAACGCACCACCACCTGCGGCTCGCTCCAGCCCGCCAGGTGGAAATGATAATGAATAGGAGTATATCTAAAAAGACGTTTTCCGCCGGTATATTTGAAATAGCCGACCTGCAGAACTACGCTGATCAATTCCAAAACGAATACACCACCAATAATTAAAAGCAGAATTTCATTTCTGGTCACCAGTGCCCCGTAGCCCATAGCGGCTCCGAGAGGCAGTGAGCCGACATCACCCATAAAAACCTGAGCGGGATGGCAGTTGTACCATAAGAAGCCAAGTACGGCCCCTAAGATTGTCGAATAAAAGATGCTCAGCTCACCAGCATGAGGTATATGCGGCAGTAAAAGATACTCTGACCAGGTGACACTGGTTCGTGCCATCGTCTCCGAGGTGACGTAGCAGAGCACCGCAAGGACCAGACTAACCATTCCCACGCAGCCGGCTGCCAATCCATCCATACCATCGGCCAGGTTAACCGCATTGCTGGTGGCCGAGAGATAAAAAATCGCTATCAACACAAACATCCACTTGGCTAAAGGGAAGTAGATGGGATCCTTATAGAACGGCAGCCACAGCCAGAATACTTTGGCGTCGTCCAGGTTGGCAAAGTCGCCGTATAAAAACGACGCTATCAAGACAGCTCCACCGATTTGAAAGAGGAGCTTTTCCCAGGCTCTTAGTCCGTGTCTGCCCTGACGGCGGGCGGTGAGCTTTAGCCAATCATCAACGCCGCCCAGAACTCCAAACCATATCAATAAGAAAAGCGCCTTCTCCACAAAGGGGTTGTATAACCTGGCGTCAGGATTGTACAACTTGGACCATAACAACGTGCTTACCAAAACGGAAAGGATGATTATCAGGCCACCCATCGTCGGTGTATTAGCTTTTTCTCTGGTCAACTCGTTCAACGCGGCGTGATGAAACTCTGGACGGTCACCAATTTTTTTGCGCATCAGCCAGCGAATAATCGGAGGACCGATCAAAAGTGATATCAGAAAGCTGGTCAAAACCGCTGCTACGGAGCGAAACATCACGTTCTGATAAGCGTAAAAGTGAAAGCGCTCCTCGGCACGAAAATACCATAACAAGTAGTATATCATCTCGTAACGGGCCTCTCATATTTCGTATCTCGCTTCACAGTTCACGAGATACACTTCACGAGAAGAGTTCTTTTAGTCTCTCGACGGCCATTTCCAGTTTGGCTGTCCTCGAACCTTTGACTAATATTATATCGTAATCTTTTATGGAATCCTTCAGATTATTACAAGCTGAAAGGGTATCGTCGAAACATTTTGTTTGTATCCGCCACGGGCGGACGGCGCTTCTTTTTGCGGCCTCGGCAGTGATTTTCGCAAATTCGCCAACGGCCATTAAAAGCTGCACCCTGGCCTTCGTGATAGAAGCGCCCAGTTCAGCGTGCAGATGCTCAGTTTGCTGGCCCAGTTCAGCCATATCGCCGCAGATAAAAACCAATCGGTGTTTTCCGGCTGAATCGAGATTGGTCAATATATCCAGAGCGTTTTTCATTGAGGCGGGGTTTGCGTTGTAACAATCGTTTAATACCGTTAGTGTCCCGATTTGCAGCAGTTCAGCACGCATAGAAACGCTTGGCTGGGTCTTCACAGCCTGTGCAAAATCATCGATAGTTAGACCAAATTGGCTGCAAATAGCCCAGGCGGCGAGCGCATTTTCGACATTACCCGGGCCAGCCAATGGCAAATAAACCTGCGTGCTCTTGGCGCGAGGCGGTCCGCCTTCGGCGGAATCTATAGTGAAACTGCTGCCGAAGCCGGCACAAGTGATGTTGCGGGCTTGGTAGTCCGCCTTTGGCGGCTCTGATTTGCCGAAAGTGTAAAATGCAGCGGGGTCCCTGCCTTTGGCCCGGGGTCCCCGTTTTGCGATTTTTTTGCAAAACGGGATCCCCCGGCACGCGCTAACCAGTTGGTCAAAGTCAGCGTTGATTATCAAAACACCATCGGGCTGCAATCCGTCAGAAATAGATAATTTTTCCTGTATAATCGTCTGCATATCACCGAACCCAGCTAAATGGGTTGGGTAGACACTGGTTATAACGGCGACGTCAGGTAGAGCGATTCGAGTCAAGTAAGCGATCTCGCCGGGGTAGTTGCTGCCAAGTTCGGCGATAACGATTTGGTCTTTTGGCTCAGCACCCAGCAGCGTCAAAGGCAGGCCTATATCATTATTGAAATTTTTCGGTGCCTGAAACACGCTGTAATGCTGACTTAAGATGTGATAAACGATTTGCCTTGTCGTTGTTTTGCCTACCGAGCCGGTTATTGCAACCACCTTGAAACCAACCTGCCGGCGGTATTCCCTGGCAAAATCGCCAAGGGCTCTCACGGTATCGTTAACCTTGAGTATCGGCCTGTGCTCGACATCCTTACTGACGACGGCACAGGCAGCACCTCTGGCAAAGGCATCAGCGATGTAATCGTGGCCATCGAAGTTATCACCAGCAATAGCAAAGAAACAGTCGCCAGCTTTAGTAGTTCGTGAGTCGGTACTTACGCCGGTGAAAAAACCGCTAATATTTTTTGCCAGTTCGGCTCTTGCTATACGCGCCAAGGCTTCAATTGAGAATTCTTTCATTTTCGTGTCTGCAAGCACTTTTGGGCGACTGTCTTGTCGCTGAAATCGAATTTTTGTTTGCCAATTATCTGATACGTTTCGTGGCCCTTGCCTGCTATGAGCACAATATCGCCTTTGACCGCGGTTTTTATAGCCAACTCAATGGCTTTTTTTCTGTCCGGCTCAATTACAACTGTTTGCGAATCCGGTTTTTTAAAGCCAGCAACTATTTCGCTTATTATATCGGCGGGCCGTTCGGTTCGTGGATTATCACTGGTAACGATTACAAAATCAGCTAATTGTTCGGCAACCCTGGCCATACGCGGCCGTTTAGTTCTGTCTCTATCTCCGCCGCAGCCGAAAACAACGCACAGGGTGCCCTTGCAGAAAGGCCTTAGTGTGGAGAGTACATTTTTCAAAGCGTCATCGGCGTGGGCGTAATCGATAAAGACGGATACGCCATCGCCATCGAGTTTTTCCAACCGGCCTGGTATCGTCTTTAGAGCTGACAAGCCGGCCGCTATCGTTTCCAAATCGAAACCGGCTGCGAGGCACAAACCAGCCGCTGCCAGGTGATTACTAACATTATATCGGCCCAATAAAGGGGTAATCACTTTCTGTTTTTGCCCGACATATTCCAGGACAAAAACAGTTCCGGTTATATCTATTGATTCAATATGAGCAGTGAGGTCGGCTGGTTCGTCAACAGCATACCACAGGATTTTGGCTCTGGTTTGTTTGGCAATTTGCTCGACCTCGGGCGATTGCTTGTTCAATACTGCCGTGTCGTCAGGTTCAAGAGTTTTAAAAAGTCTGGTTTTGGCATTTAGGTAATCTGCTTTGGTCTTATGGTAGTCGAGATGATCGCCGGCGAGATTAGTAAAAGCAGCGGCTTTGAATTCTATGCCCGCGAGGCGGCTCTGTGAAAGGGCGTGGCTGCTGGCTTCAATGACCATATATTTTGAGCCGGCCTTGACCATTTGCTCTTGTCCGTCAGCGATTGCAAGGCAATCAGGCGTCGTTAAGTCCGCCTGATAGCTCGCCAAGCCGGTATCGTAAACAATTGTGCCGACAAGGCCGCACTTTTCACTACCCGCCTGCATTACCGAGCGAACCAGATACGCAACGGTGGTCTTTCCGTTTGTGCCGGTGACGGCCAGGTTAGTTAATTTTGAAGCCGGGTTGCCCCTACTTGCCTGCGCCAGAATCGCTGCCGCTTCTGCAGAATCCTCAACAACTATTATTTCAGCATCGCTACTGGGGCAAGGCCGTTGGCAAACGATATATTTAGCGCCGTGGGCTGCGGCCTGGTCAATGAAGTCGTGGCCGTCGTATATCGTGCCTTTGATAGCTACAAATATGTCACCATCTTCGACAAGGCGGGAATCGACGCAAATATCGGGCACTTTGTCCGAAGAAACCAGATTTAGGAGTTCGCCCAAAGTCATAAGCTTCCACAAAGAATTTTTGCTTATTTTAGCCGGAAGAAAAATTATTGCGATGAAAAATTGCGGTTTTGAGTATATACTTGTCGGTGGTAGCTAATCTATCAGAAATCCCAAGGCGGTATTATGAAAGGAATTGGATAATGAGAGTTTGGTATCTTGTTAGCGTCTGTTTAGTATTGGCATTGGTAGCAACAGGCTGCAAAAAGGAACCGGAGCCCGTCCCGGAGGAAGCTGTGACGGTAAAACCCGTATTGGAGGAGCCTGCGCCGGAAAAAGCTGCGTCAGACAGAAAAGTGCGAGGCAAACCGGCATTAGAGGAACCTGTGCCGGAAAAACCTGCATTGGAGGAAGCTTCACCGGAAAAACCCGCATTGGAGGAAGCGGTTCGGCTGAACTCACCGTCGAAGCCTGCGGTAGAGGAAACTGAGCACTTCGCTTTATTTATGGAAGGCAAGAAGGTCGGCCATGCCATACAGAGCCGGGTTGTGGCTGATGGGAAAGTGACTACTACTGAAAAAGTCAGCATTACGATAAGCCGAGCTGCTGTTCCGGTAACCATCGATATGACGGAAACCTGTATCGAGACGATTGACGGCAAGCCGTTAGGTTTTGAGGTTGTGCAGGAATTGGCAGCGATGACGATGAAAGTGGCAGGGACGGTGGATGCCAACGACGCTGTGAATCTGACCACGACCTCAATGGGAACCGAGCAGATGAGTACGCTTGAATGGCCGAGCGGGGCGGTAATGGCTGAAGGTTTGCGCCTGCTACAACTCAAGAAAGGCCTGAAGGAAAGTTCGACGTATACCGCAAAGGTATTCAGTCCGGGAGTCCTACAGGCTCTTGATGCCCAAATACGTGTAGGGGCGAAACAAAACGTTGACCTGTTAGGGCGCGTCGTGGCTTTGACGGAAGTGACGACAATCCTTAATATACCTGGGGCCGGTGAGATTGTCAGCACCAGCTATGTTGACGAGAACCTGCGAGCACAGAAGACCATAATGCCGGTGGCAGGGATGCAAATTGAGTTAGTCGCGTGTGCCAAGGAGTTCGCATTAGGCGAGAACGATGTGTTGGAAGTAGTTGAAAAGATGTTTTTGGCCAGCCCGGAGCCGCTGGACAATCTCGGCTCGGTTAAGTCGATTACCTACGATTTGATTCCAACCACAGAGACGAGTAACTTAATAATACCATCTAATGATAACCAGAGTGTACGGCGGCTCAAGAATGGCACAGTAATCGTTATGGTCGAGCCCGTTGCGGCACCGGCAGGGGCAAGATTTCCTTATAAAGGCAGAGACAAGGCCGTCCTGGAGGCAATGAAGCCGACAAGGTTTGTGCAAAGTGACCACAAGGAAATAATTAAGCTTGCCCGTCGTGCGGTGGGTCGTACTAAAGATGTGGCCGAGGCCATCAAAAGGATTGAGGCGTTTGTCGCCGAGTACATCGAGAATAAGAACCTGTCGGTTGGTTACGCATCAGCGGTGGATGTTGCGGCCAGCAGGCAAGGTGACTGCAGCGAGTTTGCGGTATTGACGGCGGCAATGTGTCGGGCTGTTGGCATTCCGGCCCAGGTGGTTACGGGGGTTGCGTACGTGAAAGATTTTGCCGGTCTGCAGGGCTTCGGGGGCCATGCATGGACCCAAGCGTACGTTGGCGGTAAATGGGTCGGACTGGACGCGGCCTTTAAGGGTACCGGGCGAGGTGGCTACGACGCCGGCCATATTGCTCTGGCCGTCGGTAATGGCAATCCTGAGGACTTCTTCAATTTAGTCACCACTTTAGGGCAGTTCAAAATTGATAAGGTGATAGTGAACAAGGGCCAGGGACTAAAATAGCACTTTGACTTTTGACGTTGAACTTTGATTTGTCAAGAGTCCTATTCAAACTGTATATCAGCCAGGACAAATTCGACATTGCTGTTTCCATTATAGGTATTGATCTGCGGCTGATAGGCAACATTGAAGAACTCATGCTCAAGCAGCGACTTGGCCAATTTTCCGAACCGAAAGCCGATACAGCGGATCGAGGCTGTGTTGTCGGTTATCGCAAGCTGTAAATGGTCGCCCCTTGCGCCAACCTTTCTCGGCGGAGAAGCAAGGTGGACGCCCTTTGTTGCGAAAATCGGCCGGGGATTGCCAGCTCCAAACGGACCAAGAAGCGAAAGCTCGCTTACCGTTTCACTGCGAAATTCCCGCAATGGGGCCACTGCATCGATGTAAAGCTTGGCCACTACATCATCTTCACGTAAGTTCTGCTTTGCATGGGCCTCGAATTCGGCTGTGAACTGGCTTATTTTTCCGGTTTCGATAGTTATGCCGGCAGCCATTCTGTGTCCGCCAAACTTTGTTAAATGCTGCGAGCATGCCTTGATTGCGCTTAGTAAGCAGAAGCCGGGTATCGATCGGCCAGAACCTTGCGCTTTTGCATCCTCGACGCTTAACATAATCGTCGGTCTATAAAATTTATCCACTATTCTCGAGGCCACAATACCTAATACGCCACCGTGCCAATCTTTGCTTGCAAGCACGATGCTTTTTCGGTCGGGGTGGTTCAGGCCAAGCTGGGCTATCATTTCACAGGCCTGCTTAAAAATCTTCCGCTCGCACTGCTGACGCTGTTTGTTTTGCTCTTTGAGATACTCGGCGATTTTCATGGAGCGAAGCTTACTATCGCTTGTCAATAGCTCGACTGCTAATCGCGCGTGTCCCATCCGTCCTGCAGCGTTTAGCATTGGAGCAAGCCGAAAGCCAATGTCGAAGCTATCGAGCCCCTGCCCTGTCAAACCAGCAGTCTCAATCAAGGCTTGTACCCCCGGTAGCTTGCACTCCGGCAGGGCTTTTAGTCCATAGCTTGTCAGCACCCTGTTTTCGCCGCGCAGCTGGACGATATCGGCGACGGTACCCATAGCAGTGAGGCTGGTTGCATTCAGCATAAATTCGCGTAACCCCGGTTCCAGTTTTGTACCGACATTAAACTCATTTGCTATCGCCCAGGCCAGCTTGAATGCTACCATCGCACCGGATGAATCCGGGTTCGGGTATGCATCCTCCAGTGCCGGATGGACAATAGCGACGGCCTTTGGCAGCTCTGCGTCAGGCTGGTGATGGTCTGTAATTATCAGCTCAATTCCCAATTGTTCAGCGAGCAGTGCGGAGTCAAAATCGGTAACGCCACAGTCAACGGTGATTAGAAGCTTTGAGCCATCTTTCGCCAGTTCCCGCACAGCTTCGGCGTTCAGGCCGTAGCCTTCGTCGATTCGATGGGGAATATAGTAATCGACCTGCGCCCCGAGCAGGGTTAATATCTGCCAGAGAATTGCGACGCCTGTAATGCCATCCACATCATAGTCGCCGTAGACGGTGATTTTTTCCTTGTTTCTAATAGCCTGCTTTAATCGGTGGACCGCTGTTTCAATCCCCGGCATCTGCCCGGGCTCGATAAGCTCGGTCAGTTTCGGTCTTAGGAAAATGCTCCCGGCACGGGCATCGGTTATCCCGCGATTGATTAAAACCTGTGCTAAAAGAGGCGAAACCTTCAGTGATTTGGCAAGCTGGGCAGAGCGGTCGTCCGGAGGCTGGATGACCCATTGCTTTTTTGGGGTCCCCAAACGCACTTTATCGGCTTGCCGCAAGGCCCGCCAAGGGGCGGGTTTGGCGGCCTTTTGCATCCGTGCAGAAAGTTGCATTAGGAGTCCGTCCTGTTCCTTATCTTTTAGACGCCTGCACTCGCGTAACCGCAGGTGCGAGTGAGATTAACAGGATAAAACAAGAAAAATCCCGTCTGAAAAATTCAAAAGCCATTATACCCAGAAAACACCGCGGACTGCAAAGACTGTTTCGTTCAAAATTTCATATCCGCCAGGCAAGCTTTTTTACACTTCCATCCTTCTCTTTATTACCAGCCACAACATGCAGTGTAAAATCACCGCCTTTCGCGGTCAACTGAGCTTCTACCCAGCCAACAGGCTCGGTATCGCTGAAATTGTATCCCGTTGCTGGAAGATTGACCAGATGAATCCCTTCAAACTCGGAAAATCCATATGCATGAGAATGACCATATAGAATGGCCTTAACCTTGCGAATGGGTTTAATAATATTAAAAAGTCGCGGCACATCCAACAAGTCCCCGTCACCATCTCCCAAGGTATGGTGAAAGCAAAGAATTGTCGGTGTGTCGTCGCACTTTCTTAGATAGTCTTCCAACCACCGCCTCTGCGCTCTTCCTAACAACCCCGGCACTTTATTAACGTAAAAGAGAGAATCCAAAATAATCAGGCGAATGGGCGGTTTATTGACAACTACCACGTGCTTACCTCCAACCGGTTGTTTATCGCCCGCAATTTTATTAAAAACCCTCAGAAAGTTCTCTCGGTTGTCGTGGTTGCCAAGTGCCATAAAGACCGGTGTCTTTTCAGCAACAGGTCTTAGCAGTTTTTTCAGATTGGCATAATCACCTGATTTCCCCTCCAGCCGGGCCAGATCACCGGCAATGGCAACGCCATCCGGCAAATCAGCAATGATTTGAGGAATAACTTTTTGTAGATTCTGATAGGGGTAAAATCCTCGGTAATTATCGCTGACATCCTCCGGGATATGTGTATCGGCCAGAAACGCCCATCGGGTTGCCTCTTTTTCATTCTTGCTCAAGCCAAAGCTATTGCCTGTACCGACCGCAATCAAGCCTGCCAAAGCACCTAAACTGGTCTTGATGAAATCTCTTCTATTCATTGACTTGTAATAAAGCTCTGCCCCCGACATCTGCTCGGGGCTGTCTTTCTTATCCCGCACCAATTGAGCTTAGGCTCGCGCCTAATTGGTGCGGGATTGTTTTTCACGCTCTCATATACAAACCGCCATTGACAGCGATATACTCGCCGGTAATAAAGCCAGCAGCATCGCTTGCCAAAAATAGTACCACCTTTGCTATGTCCTCGGCGGTACCGTTTCTGCCGAGCGGGGTTTGCTCGGCAACTTCTTTCCTGCGCTGGGCAGAACTAAACCGCTCATGGAAGCGTGTCTCAATAAATCCGGGCAGGACACTGTTGACCCGGATGCCATACTTAGCGAATTCCTGCGCCATAGAAATCGTTTCAGTGGCGACCGCTGCTTTTGCACCTGCATATATTCCCGAGCCGATGCCTCCGCCGTGATGACCCGCAACAGAGCCGATATTGACGATGTTCCCGCTGCTTTTTTTCAAATATGGCAGGGCCGACCGCGTCGCCAAAAGGACACTGCGGACGTTGGTGGCGTACACATCGTCGTGATACTCCACAGTTGCGGTTTCAAAGGGCTGTCTGTCAATTAGTGAGCCGGCATTATTGACGAGAATATCGATACCGCCAGCCACTTCAGCGAAGTGCTCAACCATTTCATTAACTTGCTTTTCATCACGCATATCTGCGTGAAGTAAGATGCCGTCACTTTTTTTATTAACCTGCTCGAGGGTTCTCTGGGCACCGTCTTTTGTCCTGAAGTAATGCACTCCGACAAAACAGCCCTGCTCGCTAAACATTACTGCTATTGCCGAGCCGATTCCACTGCTGGAGCCGGTAACTAAAACCTTCCTGCCTTTCAAGTCTTCATAAATCATTTCGGTAATTCAATGGCCATGATTCTGGCGAGGGTTACATAAAAACGTAAACTGGGTGCTATCAGAGCAGCTCCTCGATTGCGGCGGAGAGGTCTTTTTTACTGGCTAAGCCAACCCATTTCTTCTGCACCTGGCCGCCTTTGAATAAAATAATAGTCGGTATTGCACTTATGCCGAACTCCATAGCACTGTCGCGAGCTTCATCGGTATTCAGCTTGCAGATTTTGGCCTTGTCTGTATATTCGTCCGCGATTTCCTGGATAATGGGAGCCATCATCTTGCAGGGTCCGCACCAGGGTGCCCAGAAATCAACCAGCACCGGCACATCAGAGCCGTGAACAGTCTCATCAAAAGCAGCGTCATTTAGCTCAATTACGCTACCAGCCATTACGTTATCCTTTCAACCAAGATTTTCCGGTAAAACCCGGAGTTATCTAAATCATTATAATAATACCCGAATCGGCCACCTAATTCCAACCAATTTTGCAAACATTTTGTCCGTCTTTTGTTAGTCTACCATCCGCCTGGCTGAAGCAAATCGCTGACCGGTTCGTTCCACCACTTTACATCTCTGAAATACTGCTTGAGCATCATCGCAGCAACTACGCCATCACCAACGGCTGTGGCCAGCTGCATGGCCGCCCCGACCCTGCAGTCGCCGGCCACGAAGACGCCCGGCACTTTTGTCCGAAGATACGCGCAGTCGCACTTGATGAATCCCCTGTCGGTCAGTTCCACAAAACCTTTCAGGAAGCCGGTGTTTGGTACCATACCAATAAATATGAATACTCCATCACAGGGATAGTCTTCTTCCTGACTGCTTTTGACGTTTTTTAATTTGACCGATTGGACTTTACCTTCGCCCTCTATGGCCGTTGCCACGGTACTATATTTGATAATCAAATTTGAATTCGGCTCGTTGGCTTTTTCCAGAAGCTCCTCGACCAAAACTTTGGCTGCTCTAAATTCATCCCTGCGATGTATCATTGTCACCTTATCGGCAAATTTGGTAACATGCAGAGTTTCTTCTACCGCGGTATTACCTCCGCCGACGGCTACGACATGTTTTCCCTTAAAGAACGGTGCATCGCAGGTCCCGCAGTAGCTAACGCCTGTGCCGCGGAATTTCTCTTCGCCGGGGATACCAAGATTGCGGTAGATGCTGCCCGGTGCCAGAATGACGACTCTTGTGGCGAATTTGTCCTTGTCACAATAAACAGCAAGATGGTTGTCTTTTAGCTTCTCCAGATTGGTGACTTCACAGCCGGTCTTTATCTCGGCGCCAAAATTCACCGCCTGTTTTTGCATCTGTTCAATCAGACCTGGGCCGTCGATTCGTTCAATGCCGGGGTAGTTTTCTATCCTGTCGGTGTTGTTGATTTGTCCACCGGGCATAAATTTCTCAAGCACCAAAGTTTTCAATCTGTCGCGGGAGGCATAAAGAGCCGCTGCCAGACCAGCCGGGCCGGCACCTACAATAATAACATCAAATGTAATATCATTCATTCGTTCGATACCCCACGTAATAATGCTGAAAAGATTTCCGTCGCTGGATGAACGCTATATATTAAAGCGAAAATTGGCATACTTTGTCAATTACGTTTTTTGCTTCGTTTGTCTTGGATTTAAAGATTGAACAGGCCAATACAACAGGCCATCTAACGTTTTGGACTTTCTGTACTGCCAAAAGGCCATTTAGCAAACCGCCACAAATAAGTTGCTATATGCTATGGAGCGCAACTATTGTTACTCATCCAACACGTCCCAATTTATTCTCCATCCTTTTGTTTTACGCTTATACAGGTCATAGGAACACGCAAGCGAGCATAAAGCAAGAATTGATACAAGAGTAAAAGCACCCCAATGATAATAAAGACCTATTACAAATGTCACTGAATGGGAAGAAATTGTGAGAAAAGCATAATACAGAGCCAATGGCTTGCTCGTACCTAAGGGCAACCCCCCTGCTTCTGGAGTAGATCGTTTTGATTCTCTATAACGTGTCCAACGAGTTTGCCATTCAAGCCCTGCCACTTTTGGTTCAATGAACTTCCTAATGTATGCGCCGATTACATCTATTTGCTGAGTATGATGTATCGTTAGAACTAACGCGGCAATAATTAGCACAATAGCGAAAGTCATCAGGGCAAATGCATAATGATTTAAACCGTCACTGAGAGATATCTCCTCTTGCAAGGCAAGACCTATTATAGTACCTATAGCGGTAACCGTAAAGCCCAGTATGAGAAGTCGCGCATTTTGCCTGCTCATTATTTCTTGTCTCAACGACCTGTATTCCTCAAGTTCAACTTCGTAGTCGTCTCTGATGTGTTCCTTTTTCTCCATGAGATACTCCAACCGACATGGGACCACTCATTCCAGCTTCTTCACGGCTAGCGTATAAATAACATCTTCCAACTTCTCCAATTCTATGTCAACTAACTCTGGAATGAGAAATGGGGCCACTGATAATCGCATGTGATTGCGAAGTAAATCCATTTGTGCAACATCGTGGAGGCGGGCCTGTCTCGGTTCTATTGTGCACCATACTGTAGCGTCTGCAAGATTACATGGATCGTAAACATCAACAACTGTATCCATTCCATTCATCATATCCCCGTTTAAACGTAATGAAATTCCGCCTAACCGAATACTTCGTTTATGCTCCCAGCTGGCATGTTTTGTCAATCACTTTTCTTCCTCTGTCTCGCCCTGGATTTGGTCGAGTTGCAGGCCGAAGCGGTCGAGCTTTTTATGGTCTTCATCGTATTGACTATAAGCATTTCGGATATGCTTGTCAAGAATGTCCCAATTGGAAAGAAAATCTGCGAAAGAAGCGTTTAGTCTTTTCAAGTTCTGGCGGATTTCAGCGGCCTGCTTTTCTATCTGCAGGCCATGCAGGCCCATCGCTACCGTCATAAGGTACGCGTACAAAATATTCGGCGAGATACCCGAAGTACACGCCTAAACTGGACGAGCCTGGCTCAAATCGCAGGCTGGGTCATATAACCAAACAAGGCCCATCGGTGGTGTGATGGCTCATCGTGGAAGCCGCCTCGCGGGTTATCAAAAAAAGCCCATCATTGAAAGCTTTCTACGAGCGTGTTGTCGGCGGACAACAACAGCGAAAAAAGATAGCCATCATTGCGGTCGCTCGTAAGCTGCTGACTATTATCCGGGCAATGCTGACAACCGGCGAGTTGTTCAACGAACAATTGATCAGCAGATATTGTTACCTACAATAAATTGAGAAAGTGAAGCTGTATCGGGATGAATATATTATGGTTAGCGGGATGAA
The DNA here is from genome assembly GCA_030615025.1 of Phycisphaerae bacterium. GTDB lineage: Bacteria > Planctomycetota > Phycisphaerae > Sedimentisphaerales > Anaerobacaceae > CS2-K091. The sequence continues at coordinate 85,349 of JAUXAB010000003.1, forward strand.
AGACAGGATCTTGAGGGCTAAATTGCGAACCATTATTGGTATCGTGTTCTATAGAATAGGGCCTGTCCCCGCAGGCAATCTCATGTGCCGTCTTGTAGCGAGCACGAATAGGAGTGTGGGACACGAACCCCAGGTAAACATTCCACTGCCATTGATAATACAATGTTATTAGCTTTTCCGCTTTTGGGCCCTCATTGCCTGGCGAAGGGGCCAAAAGTGGAAAACATTTGGGACAAAAAATTATGAGCAAAAGCTCTTGACAGGCTCCGGTTCATAGGATTTTGGCCCCAGCCTCTGGCCAGGGTCGCCTCTATACAATATCCCCCCCACTTCCCGTTCAATCAAAAGCTCTCAAACCCGATCCTCAAAAATCCGTGCAATCTGCGAGGGACTCCGCCTTGCGGGAACCCAAATCCGTGGTTAAAATTAAATCTATGAAATCTCGTTTTGAACATTCAAAGTTGATTACACTTTTCCATGCTTCGCGGCCAAAGTTCTTGGTCGCGAGCGCAGCGCCAATCCTGGTTGGCTCTTGTCTCGGTTACGCGACTGCTGGCTCTTTTAACTGGCCCTTATTTATCCTGGCACTACTGGCAATAATGGCCATACATTCAGGCGCAAATATGGCCAACGATTTCTTCGACCACCTTTCCGGGAACGATTTGGCCAACAAGAATCCCACTCCTTTTTCAGGAGGAAGCCGTTACATCCAGCAAGGTATTCTTTCACCCAAAACAATATTACTCACCGCCCTCGTTGCTCTGGCGGTTGGTTCAGCGCTCGGAGTGGTTATTATCCTGCTGACGCGGAGTCTCTTTATTCTAATTCTCGGCCTTATCGGTCTGCTCGGCGGCTTTTTCTATACCGCTCCACCTGTTCAGCTCGGCTACCGTTACATCGGTGAGTTCGTCATTGCCCTATTGTTTGGCCTGTTTCCGGTATATGGCTCATACTTTTTACAGACAGAGATGATTGATACCGTTCCACTACTTCCCGCGTTCATAGTCGGCATACTAATTTTCCTGGTGATTTTAGTGAATGAATTTCCAGATTTGAAAGCCGATGCCGCGGTGGATAAAAAAACACTTGTAGTTCATTTCGGCGTACCGGTTTCCATTTGGATTTACCGAATTGCACTGGTTGTCAGCTTTCTAATTGCAGCAGCAGCTATGATGATTTACCGTTCAATGTTCTTTGCAGGATTGTTTTATCTGATTACACTGCCAATTGCGGTTCTCGCGATAAAGTCTGCAAATAAAAAAGATTTGGCCAAACCCGGCCAATACCGTGCCAGTCAAATGACGGTTCTCTTGCATGCAGTTGGCGCCTTAGCCCTTACCATCGGCTTTATCGTCTCTGCCCTCCGCATCCCGCCAATCTAAAAATAGCGAACAGCGGATACGCTAAAACGCTATATGTTAATTTCTGATTGACCCGATTGCTTTTGCCGCTTAAACTTACTGTAGATGGACAGGCGAATCATAATAAACGCAGATGATTTTGGCCTCTGCGACGGAGTAAATAAGGCGGTAGCCCAGGCTCATAGCCACGGCGTACTGACCAGCGCGACGATTATGGCTAACATGAAAGCCGCCGAAAAGGCTGTCGAAATAGCCAGGCAATTGACCACTCTTGGCGTCGGAGTCCACCTTAATCTCACCGAAGGACGACCCATATCCAAAGACACCTGTATTGAAAGTTTACTCGATGACAATGGCCAATTTGCTTACTCGCCGGCCATACTCTCGCTTTTATCCTTGGGAAGACATGAAATTAGAAAAGCCATACGAGCCGAATTAGCTGCCCAAATCCAATGGGTCATCGATAACGGCTTAAAACCGACCCATTTGGACTCGCATAAGCATATCCACGTATTCCCTGCGATATTTTCGATCGTCTGCCAGTTGGCCAGAAGATTTAAGATCCCTGCTATACGATTTACCTTAGAGTCAAAAGAGATTTCACGAATACCCTGGCCGCTGACCAGCGCAGATGGTAGAAGAAGAGCCCGAAGAGTCAGGATTATGGCGAAGATAAACCGGATGCAAAACCCGGATTTTTTAAAAAATGACGCACTTTTTGGTATTGCACATACAGGCAAGATAGACGTGAATTTCTTTAAGGCAGTCGCTTTATATAATTCGGCGCGGACCTGCGAAGTGATGACTCATCCGGGATTTGCTGACGGCCTGGACGCAGGCAAAACCAGGTTGCTACACCAGCGAAAGGTTGAACTGGAAGCGCTTTGCAGTGAAAAAACGAAGCAGTATTTCAAAGATGCGGGAGTAAAATTGGTGCATTATGGGAAGCTCTGACCAGGACAGTACGAAACCAATCGATTGTTCAGTTGTAGTGCCGCTTTATAACGAAGCTCTGGTTATCGAGGAGCTTTACAGCCGGTTAACCAAAACGATGGGCGAAACCGGGCTGCATTATGAGCTTGTCTTTGTTGATGATGGAAGCAGCGATAATACGTTGGAGCTGCTAAAAGATATTGCCGGCAAAGATGGCAAAGTGGTTGTTGTCGAGCTTCGCCGCAATTTCGGCCAGACTCCCGCTCTTGCCGCCGGCTTCGATGCTGCAAGAGGGCAAATAATAATATCAATGGATGGAGACCTGCAGCACAGCCCGGAAGAGATACCAAGTTTTCTTGAAAAAATCGACGCTGGCTACGATGTTGTCAGCGGTTGGCGCAAACACAGGGTGGACAATCTTTTGATGAGGAAGTTGCCCAGCAGAGCGGCTAACTGGCTCGCTTCAAAAATAAGCGGCGTCGATATCCACGATTTCGGTACCACCTTCAAAGCATACAGACGCGAGGTAATCGAAGAATTAAATCTTTACGGAGAGATGCACAGATTTATTCCGGCACTACTTTCGCGAAGCGGCGTTAGAATCATCGAGATACCTATAAAAAACATCGTTCGCCCAAAAGGCTCCAGCAGCTACGGAATCTCCAGAACGTTTAGGGTTGTCTTCGATTTGATAACGCTGAGATTTCTGCTCGGGTACATTACAAGGCCGCTGCACTTTTTCGGCAGAGCGGCTTCGTATTGCATCCTCGCGAGCTTACTGCTGGCCGCTTATATACTGTACGACAAATTCGTATATAACGTGCCGATTTTTGTTGCACACGGCCCACTGGCAGGCCTGGCGGCTATACTTCTGCTGGTTGGTTTGATTTTTGTCGCTACAGGTCTGATAGGCGAGATGATAAGCAGGGTCTATTTTGAATCAACAGGCAAAAAGATATATTCGGTGCGCAAAGTGCATTGCAGCGCCCCGTAAGACCAACGGCTAACTTACGGGGCAAGGAAACCTTAACAGCGGATTAAGAGTGAGAAAGAAGAAAAAACAATCACCGGTAGGCCTGATAATTATCGTGCTGATAGTGGCAGCAGCGGTAATTCTGTTAGTCCGGCATTTTCATATCAAGAATTTTCATATTGTAGAACCGGACATACTCTATGTCAGCGGTCAGCCGCGAGGAATGGATTACACCCGCCTGCTATACAAATATCATATCGCCACCATCATAAATGTCCGCTTACCTTCCGAACATCGCGAGGAAAACTGGTACAACGAGGAAATAACCTGGGTTAGAAATAATGGCGTTAAATACTTTGAATTACCTATCGATAGAAGCATCAACCGGGCAAATTATTTTCCTGACCAGGCAACTCAGAAAGAATTTCTGAAAATTATGGCTGATAAAACCAATCTGCCGGTGCTTCTCCATGGCAGTAGCGGCAGGAAAAGAGTCTCGATGCTCACGGCCGTCTGGGCGGTTAAGGCCCAGGGATATACTGTTGCCGAGGCCATTGAACTGGTTCGCAGTATTAAAGAACGCCCAGTGCTCGAGGCCGAAAAAGACTTCATTGACAGTTTGGTTGAGTAACCCCCTAAATCTTGTCTTTAGAACCACCGCCGGATTTATGCAGTAGTGCTCCGCCTACAATATTTTGTCTGTGTCGTTCGGCCTTTTCCTGCTCATAAACGGTTTCAAAGTCGCCATTTTCGAGCAGTTCGTCCAGATATATGCCGAAAGCGACAACCCACCCGCCTTTCTCGTACAACTCATAGACCTCTGATTTTGTCTGTATTTTGGGTACCTGTCTGCCAAAATAATGAATGAACCTTGCAGAAGCAGATTTGTAGGCTATCAATTTATCCGAGGCGGGAACGATTTGCGACACGGATTGTGTAAACTTCCTTGATGGCTGATTATAATTGAGAGGATTTGTAAAGCCGGTATAACCGAGCATTACCAAAACAGCAATACTTACAAATAGGGCCCCACACGCCATACGAGCTTTTTGGGCCCTGAACAAACCGGCAACAATCAGAATACCGGTCAGTCCTGTTGCGCTTGAAATAATTGCTGCACGAAGAACCTCGGGCATTAGTTGCCCTATGACAATGGGCAGCGCAATAAATCCTATTATTAATACACATAAGTGGGAGATTAGAAAATTCCTTGCAGCTTTATGAGTGTACGCTTTTCGGCAAAAAGCCATATCTTCCAGCAGGATAGCGGTCAAAACTGCCATTGCCGGTATCGCGGGGATAATGTAATGCTGACGTTTTCCACCTGATATTGTCAGAAAGGCTACATCAACAACAAACCACAGCCACAAAAATTGCATTACAGGCTGCTTCTTACTCCAAACTCTGTAAAAAGGAGCAGCTAAGGCAAATGGCACAAAAGCCGCCCACGGTAACATAAACTGAAACATCTTGGGCAGATAGTAGTAGAAAGGTTTGTGGCCGGAAGCGTATGCACCAAAGAAGCGGTCTACAAATTCACGTTTCCACACAGCCAAATCCCAATTCATCCTGGAAGCAATGGCCAGCGGCCAGGGCAAAACGATAGCTAAGAAAACGACCATCCCGATAATTGGCAAGAGTTTGGGTATTTGTTTCCACTGCCGAAACACAGCAACGTAGAAAAAAAGCGGCACCAGTACCAGAGGCAGGGGAGCAGGGCCCTTGGCCAGGTTTGCCAGCCCAAAACTTATCCAGAAAATCAGCATATAGACCACTTGCCTTTTGCGGCTTTTGGTAGAAACTGCTGAGTAAAAAGTTAGGAAGCACAGCATAATAAAAAAGGTTAAAACCATTTCCGGCCGGGCATTATGCGAGTAACGTGTATAACCTAACGATGTCGCCCAAACAGCCGCAGAGAGTACCGCGATGCGAAAAGACAGCCACTGGTTTACAAAATATATAATGGCCGCAACCGACAAAAGCCCGAAGATAGCGCTTGGCAGCCGGGCGGAGAATTCATCGACCTTTCCGGTTATTTTGGCCAAACCTGCTACAAGCCAATAAGAAAGCGGCGTTTTCTCGAGCCGGGGCTTTCCATTACAGGTAGGCATGACCCAATCGCCGCTTTCCAGCATCTCACGAGCTGTAATGGCCACATAACATTCATGATTATTGAGCGGCCTTTCGGAAAGTGTCCAGGACCCGGTTACCGCAGAAAAAAGTAATACTGCACAGATGACAAAAATCTTCGTTCTCTTGGTATTACTCTGGTTGTTTTCCATTCCGTGTCCTGGTCTTGCTGAATTTTCGAGGAATCAATTTATCAGCTTGATTATTTCATCGAGGTCGTTTGGTGCTTCTATAGGCGGATTGCTGAATTTGCCCTGTTTTCCCTTGTGGTAGTTGACCGTTACGTTGGGGTCCTTTAATGGGTGCCCTGTCAGCACGCAGGCAACTCGCTCGTCAGCTCCGATGACGCCTTCAGCCCTGAGGTCCCTTAAGCCTGCTATTGTTGCCGCCGAGGCCGGCTCACAGCCTAACCCGTGTCTGCCTATAATTGCTTTTGCATCAGCAATCTCTTCATCGGTTACGGCACGGCAGACGGCGTTACATATATCAATCGCTCGCAGACATTTTTTCAGATTGACCGGACGGGCAATTTCTATCGCCGAGGCACAGGTATGCGGTGAAAAGTTACGATTGGTGAGCCCGGCGTAATAGTCGTCGATGATTGCCTGATTAACTCTACCGTCATTCCAGAGGAGCTTTTTGTTATTGACCAGCTCGGTCAGTGTGTCGGCGCCGGTGGCGTTTATAATCGCCATTCGTGGTATTCGCTCAATTAACCCGAGCTGTTTCAATTCATAAAAGGCCTTGCCAAAGGCGCTTGAATTGCCCAGATTTCCCCCAGGTACCACGATCCAGTCCGGCACTTGCCAGCCCATCTGTTCGATGATTCGATACATTATGGTCTTTTGACCCTCAAGTCGGAACGGGTTTAGTGAATTGAGCAGATACAGACCCAGCCTGCTGCAGACATCCTGGACCTGGCGCATACAGTCATCGAAGTCACCGTGTATTTGAATCGTTTGAGCACCGTAATCTATCCCCTGACTAAGCTTGCCAAAAGCAATTCGTCCCGAGCCGATAAAGACTGTGCATTTCAGGCCACAGGTATGCGCATACAAAGCCACCGATGCGGAAGTATTGCCCGTCGATGCGCACGCGCACGAGGTTGCTTTGACCATCTTTGCGTGGCTGAATGCCGCCGCCATTCCATTGTCTTTGAACGAGCCGGATGGATTCAGCCCTTCGTATTGTAGATATAAACATCCCGGCTTCATATCAACATATTCAGCGACGTAATCATTTTGCTGTAAGATTGTCTGGCCTTCGCCTATGGTTACTTTGTATTTGTCGTCACAAAAGTTGAGCAGCTCTCTGAAACGCCATACACCGGAGAAATCCAGAGGGTTACTTCTGTTTGCCCAGCGTTTGGCGAAGTCATTCAATTTGTCGGGAACTTCGATCTTGTCCCAGTTATACTGTGCATCCAGCAGCTCACCGCAGCTCGGACACTTGAATATTCCGCCTATGGCGGACCCACAATCAAACTCCGCCCCACAATCGGGATTAATGCACTTTTGAAAAGCTGCATCAGTATATTTTGATAAAGGCATCTTTAGATTTCTCAAAAATTAGCACTCTTGGTCATTTCAGTAATTCGGCTCAAATAACAAGGTTCTTAACCACTATTGATGAGGAATTATAGCCTGAATCCTCAGCTTTTGACAAGGAAATCAGGTTTTAATGGTGATTTTGACTCGAAACTTCCTTGTGGATATGTATGGCACTATTTATCTTTGTTTTTACTCATCTTTTGTTTTCCGGTCTTTTTGCTCACCGTCTGTATCACTCAACCCCGCTGTGCTTGCCCCGTTAGAAATGCTCGATTTTCGCTGCATTTTCTCTCCGCCTGCGTAATTTCTAACGGGGCTTGCGGAGTAATTCGACTATATCCTTGTGGTCCTCACTGGCCGCCACATCCGAAGGAGTTCTGCTCCATTTATCTTTGGCATCCACCTTCGCTCCTTTGGCAAGTAGTAGCTCGGCTATCTCCCTGCGACCTCGGGCAGCCGCCCTGTGCAAAGGAGTATGGCCTTTATTGCTTTTGGCGTTCACCTCCGCCCCTTTGGCAATTAGAACCTCGATCACCTCCTTATGCTTCCCAGCCGCCCTGTGCAGAGGAGTATGGCCTTTATCATTTTTGGCGTTCACATCCGCTCCACGGGCAATTAAAAGCTCAATCACTTCCTTGTGCCCATTTTGGGCCGCCCAGTGCAGAGCAGTCGCTCCGTCATTAGCTTTGGCCTTTATCTTGGCTCCACTTGCAAGCAGAAGCTCAACTATCTCCCCGTATCCCTCACCGGCCGCCACATGTAGAGCAGTCTCGCCGTTACCTGCTTTACTGTTCACCTCTGCTCCTTTGGCAAGCAAAAGTTCACCCACTCCCCTTTGGCCCTCACTGGCTACCACATGCAGAAGAGTCCTGCCGCATTTATCTTTGGCGTTCGCCTTCGCTCCCTTGGCAAGTAGTAGCTCGGCTATCTCCCTGCGACCCCGGGCAGCCGCCCTGTGTAGAGGAGTATGGCCTTTGTAACTTTCGGCATTCACCTCCGCGCCATTGGCAAGCAGAAGCTCAACTATCTTCTTGTGCCCCCCAGCGGCCCTGTGCAGAGGGGTATGGCCTTTATTACTTTTGGAGTTCACATCCCCTCCTTTGGCAAGTAGAAGTTTGACTACCTCCTCGCAGCCGCTATTGGCCGCCTTGTGCAGGGCGGTCTCGCCGTCATTGGCTTTGATGTTCACCAGTCCCGGTCTTCTGGCCAACATGAATTTGACTTTGTCGAAGTTTCCTTTTTGTACGGCATCGTAAATATTCAAACTCCATCCGTACCTTACCCAGGCGAATAAGTCCGTCAATGCAGTAATCAATTTTCTACTATTGCTCATAATTCAAGACTATTTATTACTTAAAACGGCAATCAGCACATTAACCGAAACAGCAGCCCGAGCCGCCAACATACTCAGCACCGCAATCGGGATTAATACATTTCTGAAAAGCAGTACTACTGATACCCATACACAAAATTCCTTAGCAAATTCTCAGCAACACTTAGCGATAATTATAAACAATAAACAGAACCAATGGTACAAAAATTGGCTTTGTTTGGGTTTGTTTTGGGTTTGAATTGGGTTTGTTTTTCCCGCGTTCGCCAAGTGTCTTATTTTCGTAATCGGCTGTTATTAAAGAGGTTACGTTCATTTGACTTTTTCGGAAATTGGCTTTGTTTTGCATAAAAGGTCTGATTTGTAAAGAATCCTCTATAGTTGTAGAGGTATCTCGACAGATGTAGAGGTGCCTTATAGGCACGTCAATAAATGGATTCTTTATGCTTGTGAGTGGTTTTAAATGGTTCATTGGTTAAACGGCATTTCGGATTCCGTATCCAGCTTTCGCATGAGGCGCAGTCTTTGAAGCTCGAGGAGCGTTTTGTACAGGCTGTGCTCCATTCGGCGTTCGTACATCAGGAGGCGGTCGAGCACCCTTGCATTTGAGAAATCCTTTATGGCCAAACGACCAAGGGCCAGATCGTGAGCCGATTCGGACGAATCGGCCTGCGGCAGGTCCCAGCCTTTGAACAACAGCGATTTTGTGAGTTTAGTTAGTGGGCTGGAGGTATTACGTGCGTTCAGGGCATCGATGGTCTGGTTCTGGATTCGGCCGACCCTTTTGAGCCTCCATGAAAGAATGACAATGCGTTCGGAGAGCATGGATTCCATAGGGCTTTCGGGGGCCAGCTCGCTTAGTATGCGGTCTTGGTATAGACAGAAATCGGCCTGGTTTTCTGAGCTGATTACGGCCTGACGTGCCAAAAAGCCGTGTTTGACGGCGTTCTGTGAGACGATGGCCTTGCCTTGGCGGGTCCGGGGGCCGGTCGTTTTTTGGGCGTTTAGGCGGTTTGCAAGGATTTGTGCTTCGGTAGCCATTATAAGTCCTCCGAATTTACGATACCAGCTTTCGCGGGCACAAGTTGACGATTTACGATTGACGATTCACTAACGATTATTTTTGACTTGGGCCTGCTGGCCCTAAGACCTTGCCACGCTGTGGCTTACGACATGCAAACTGAAATGTCATCTTCGCCTACTGGCGGTTAACGTTTGCCTGCTGGCAAACATGAGAGTATTTTAACCTATTATCAAACAAAAGTCAACAAAAAAATTGACCAAAAAAACCACTTTTTTGGGCCGACCGGATTCTCAATGAATAAACTGAGATTTCCATTCAATTAGCAAAAGTCATATCAAGGCTTACAATCGCCCCAGGTATTTAGGTCCCAGTTCGAACAGGAGCTGCCGGAGAAGTAACGAACCTCGATGTAGAAGAACCGGCTGTCATCAGAGCCCACGTTATCTGTCCACGAATAGTCAATCTGATCCAGAGTCCCGCCGGAATGCGAAGAAGCAATGGGGCCAGAACCACAATTGTCGTATAGATACAGGCCGTAATCCGTCCCCGAAGGTGACTGCAATGCCACCCTCAAGTAAAGCGTAGAGTTGAAGAGATAAGACGAACCGTCCAATACGAGGAGTCCGTACCATTTTTCTCCTCGCGAGGATCGTGAGGGCCCGGGTGTGCAGCCTTCGTCGCCATAGACTTGACCAATATAGTCATAGGCGGTACAGGCAGGGTCGCTGTTGAGATCAACTTCGCAGCCGTTGCCAGTTATTTCGTCACAGTTGGCATAGCCGGGGTCACAGCCGGTCATCACACAGCTTCCACTCTGGCACTCGGCTATCGCATTGTGAAAGTCGCAGGCGTTGCCGCAGAAGCCGCAGTTGTCGGGGTCGGTCATGAGGTTTCTTTCACAGCCGTTCCCAGGTATGCCGTCACAATCACCGTAACCGGCCACGCACTCACCGATGACGCAATTGCCGTCTATACACTCCATAGAGGCATTTGGCAGGTTGTTGCAGATGATTCCGCAGCCTCCGCAATTGTTCGCGTCGGCGGCGACGTGTGTTTCGCATCCGTTGTAGTAGTAATCGTCGCAGTCTTCATAGCCAGAGTTGCAGTCAATGCGTTGGGCAAGCCACTGGGTTACAAAAATGGCAAAGTCATTGAAATCGACTCGACAGTCGCCATCCAAATCGAAATCGGGACAGACTGAAGTTGCTCCTTGAGTCACACTCAAACAGCTCAAACAAACCGATAGAAACAGACAGATGGATAACTTAGTGAGGCAATGGTCTTTCTCCGTCATGATCAATCCTCCAAAACCGACATTTCCCAGATAAACTCTTAAACAACATAACTTTCTCCGTATGACATCAATAATTTTACTAAAATCACCTTGTACGGTCAAGAAATTTCTTTTCTCAAACTTATGGCTTTTTCAAGAAGGGATCTGCTTTGTATTGGCATCTATTGTAACACCTTGTTAACACATAGATTATGGTTTCTCAAAACTCGTAACCGCACCTCTGGTGGCCCCAGAATCCGTAAAAAGGCATGAAAGTCGCAAAAGAATATTGCCACGGAGGGCACCCCCACTATAATGAGATAACGCTTCGCTATCCCACAGGGTAAACTCACGGGGCAAGCAGATTGCACAGAATAAACAATGGTGGGGCAAGCCCCACCCTACCAAAGACAAAGACGGATATAGGGGGATGATTTGTTTTTGAAGGCTTTTTTGTTAGTTTATCACAAATCCGTGCTCCCTCCTCAGCCGCGATTCTGGCCATAAAACGAGGATTTTTCATCTTTTTTTTAATATTTTTGCAAATTTCCCCTTTTTTGGTTTGCAATGCAAACATGTCTGTGGTATATTACATGCGAATCAAGAAATTCGAACCAGAAAGGAGCAATATTATGCAACAACATAGCAAATCACAGGATCAAAATACCGAAAAACTTAAAGAAATTCCAAAATGGGCCCGACGCTATGCTGAAAGCAGGACAGCGCCTTTGATTATTTTTTCTCTAATTTTTATTGTACTTTTTGGAGGGGTCTCTCTTGGTGTTTACTGCTTTTTGAAAGGCAAATTCGTATTGGCCGCAATTATGATGGTATTGTATGTGGCCGGGTTTTTATCCTTTGTTATTACATGGGACAAACACGAAGCCCGTTATTTTACAAAGACAGGAATTCCCCAAAGCGAGAGTGTACAACAAATCAGAAAATTCCTACCCCTTCCACTTATATTGTTTGTTATTATCAGCGTGATAATGGAACAACGAGGTATTTTTCCCCACCATCTCAGTGTGCCAATCTCAGCAGTGTATGTCTGTCCATTATTAATATTCGCAAATTGGCGCTGGGCACGTGGCAGTTTTATAGGGTACCTGTGGGCAGCGTTATATGGTGGATGGGCGATTGCAATCTTATTCAAAGTTCCCGTGCTGACATTTTCAGAAGGTGGGATGCGTCTAATGAACCCGGGAGATGAGATGTATCTGGCAGCTCCAGTAACAGGTTTAATAACCGGCCTGGTTGTGTATATGTACAGCCGCTATGCACTGAAGAAACTAAAAAACGCTGCACATATAGAGGAGAATGCAGATGAATCGTGAACAAAATAATAAAGTACAGAATCAGAATGCCGAAAAACTTAAAGAAATTTCGAAATGGACACAGCGTTATGCGGAAAATCGCACCCTGCCTTTTGTAATCAACATGATGATATCTTTATTATTCGGGTTTGCAGTCGGCATCCCCTCTTATTTTGGAGGTAGAGCTTACCGGTCTGGGAATGTGTTACAACTGTGGATTTGTATCTTGTCGCTGATGATTGTATTTCCAGCACTAATCTTTTACTCTGTTCCCAAATGGGGTGGGAAATATATTGAAAAACTTATCCGGTTCTTATACCGCAAAGAAGGGCAGGTTATACTTGCAATTCCTAAAAAAACAAAAAGTCAACGACGCGCTGGGTGGATTGCGGGATTGCTACTCGGCGTCTGTGTTGTGATTTCGATAATCCTGATAGTGTTTTGTAAAATACCTATTAAATATATGCAGCCTGTTTCAGCACTGTGTGTTATTCCACTTATTATAGCAGTAGGAATCTGGCGACCACCATCTGTTAAACCTGCCGGCTTTTTGGTCTGGCTTTGGCCAATTCTTTATGCTATCCACGCTATCCTGGTCGTTGCAGGCGTACCTATTCAGTTCGAGCGGCCCTGGATATTTTTCAATATACTAATACCCATAGCGGGATATGGAATTCTATGTGGCTTGCTCGGCCATATCTACAGCCGATATGCCCTGAAAAAGCTAAAAGGTCTCACACATCTTGAAGGAGAGGCGGCTAATGGAGATTGACAAGATTATCCATGAGCCAACAAGATTGAGGGTCATGATGATTCTGGCCGGACTTGAACAAGCTGATTTTAAGTTCCTGGTGACGACTCTTAGTTTGACAAGAGGGAACTTGTCGAGGCATATGGAGAAACTTGAATCTGCAGGCTATCTAAAAGTCAAAAAGTCCTTCAAAGGCAAAGTCCCGAATACCAGCTACCAACTTACGCAAGAAGGTTCCAAGGCGTTGGCTCAATATTGGGAAAATCTCGACGCTGTTAGGCGATCTGGCCAGATAATTGGTGCGATGGATCGCCCCCTACGTTGCTGAGTTTGCTTCGTCACTACGCTCCTCGCAATGACACAAAGTGCGATTTAATCCGGGGCCACCATACTCATTTCTCCCTTTCAATGAGGTCCTTTCGTATCTCGCATAGGGTTTTCCAAACAGATGCATCAATCCTTCGGCTGCCCCTTCGGCTCTGCTCAGGGCTTCGGTGAATAAGAACGGTGGGGCGAGCCCCACCCTACCACAGATGCTTCAATCCTTCGGCTGCCCCTTCGGCTCTGCTCAGGGCTTCGGTGAATAAGAACAGTGGGGCGAGCCCCACCCTACCAAAGATGCCTCGGGGCTTCGGTGAATTCAGGACGGCATCCGTAAAGTTTAGAGTATCAGATTTTAGCCTGTTTGTCACGAAGTTTTCAGGAAATTGCTCAGCCTTTCATAGATTCCTGCTTGCGCAGGAATGACAAACCGTGGGTGGAACCCACGGCTAAATACTTTGCGATGTTTCGGCGTTGATTTTTTCTATCAGGGCCGGCAGTTCGGAGAGTTGATTTATTTTCCAGGCGCCCTCGGGGATTTTCTTGCCGGCATTGGTGTAAGCGGCTTTTAGAACAGCATGCATACCGGTTTTTGCTGCAGCTTTGACGTCCCTGTTAATCTGGTCGCCCACGAACAATATATTTTCCAACATCTCGCCAATCCTCTCGGCTGCAGCTTTAAAGATTCGAGCGTCCGGCTTGCGAAAATTAAACTCGTATGAATAGAGTCTGACTGCAAAGAAGTCCAGTATACCTAACTGTTTTAGATGTTTTTCCAAGGAACTGCTATGCACAAAGGTGTTGGAAACTATACCGAGCTTAATGCCTGATTCTTTAAGTTTAGTTAAAGTCTCTTTCGTATCGTCTTCGGCTTTGCCGACCTTACTCAAAGGCTCGTACCAAAGCCACGCAAAATGCCGCCATTGTTGCCTATCGAGCCTGACACCTTTTTTTGTGCCGATCCCCCTTAACAAAAGCAATGCATTAAAATCCTTTCGGGTTATGTTGGAAAGCCAGTGTCGTATGCGCAGGGCTATCAGGTTTCGCCAGCAGTAGTAGTTGAAGTTGCCGACCGGCTGGCCGCAACTTTTGAGGAAATCGTATGATAACCTGGCACCTTGTTGAAAAACTCGAGACTTGTTGACTCTCCCGAAGTTCAACAAAGTCTCACCAAGGTCGAACAACACCGCTTTGATTTTCTTATCCGGCAATTCCTTTCACCTCAATGGCGGCAAATTATCGCCAAAAGCTTCCCGGATCCACTTGAACATTTCCTCATTTGATATCGCCGATACCCTGTTGGCTGAATACTCAGCGTCGATTGTGTCTTTTATTTTGCTTATGCGAGCGTCGTGCTTGGGGATTTCAATCTGGTACCTGGCCTCTATCCAGTGTTTGATACCAGCCGCCCCGGTCTTATCAGTAATTGCTACACGGACAGGTCGATTGAGCAGCTTTTGGGTATCGAAGCAATTGTATATTTCCTCGTTCTTTAACAAGCCGTCTGCGTGAATGCCGGCCCGGGTGACATTGAAATCCTTTCCAACCAGCGGATAGTTGTGCGGAATTTCAAAGCCCAGCTCGCCTGTGGCGTACTCACACAATTCGGTTATCGCCGCATAGTTGACACCAGCAGTCTGGCCCTTGAATTGGGCATGTTCGACAACCAGGGCCTCCAGAGGCGGATTGCCTGTTCGCTCGCCGATGCCGAATATCGAAGCGTTAGCGGCGCTGCAGCCGTATAGCCACGCCGTTGTAGCGTTTACCTGAACCTTATGCAAATCGTTATGACCGTGCCATTCGAGCCATTCGGGCCGAACCCCGATCCGCCGAAGCCCATAGATAAGTTTCGGAACGCTCCGCGGCAAAGAAACTGCCGGCCACGGCAGACCAAATCCGAGCGTATCACAAAGACGAATCTTGACCGGCTTGTTATATCTTTTAGCAAGTTTCATTAGCTCGGCGGCAAAAGGCAATACAAAACCTTCGTAATCGGCTCGCGTTACGTCCTCAAAGTGACATCGCGGAATAACTCCATTATCCAGTGCTGCTTTGACAATATCAAGATACACGTTCATCGCCTGGGTCCGTGTCTTTCGCAGCTTAAGGAAGATATGATAGTCACTTGCCGAGGTCAGAATACCGGTTTCGCTGAGCCCCATTTGCGATACCAACTTAAAATCGGCTGGCACAGCCCTGATCCAGCCGGTAATCTCAGGAAACTTATAATCCCGAGCCTTGCACAGCTCTACCGCTTTTCTATCACGCTCCGAGTATAAAAAGAACTCACATTGGCGAATCAAACCGGTCCCGCCGTCTATTTTGTGCAGTAAATCGTAAACCTTAAGGATTTGCTCCGGCGTGTAAGGTGGCCGGGCCTGCTGACCGTCACGGAAGGTCGTATCGGTTATCCAGATTTTATCCGGAATGTCATACTCGACTTTTTGGTTGTCAAATATTACTTTCGGAAACTCAGTATATGGAAATATCTGGCGATACAAATTGGGTTTTTCTACATCCACAAGTTTAGGGTTTTTATCCGTCATTATTCATCTCCAAAGTCAGAAGTCAGAAGACAGAAGTCAGATGTCAGAATAATTCTGCCAGTTTTTCATTAAACGATAAAGCATAGCATTGACTTCGTCATATCCATCATCCAACTTCTTATGCTTATCCTTCGTGATGTACATACAATCTTTTGCAAAGTCCAACCATCCTCTTGTCTCTTCTGACGATCCTAAAGAATCATTTAGATGTCTAATGAATACCTGCTCATATTTTCTTTTCGCATATCCCTAACGTATATTTATAACAACTGATCTTGATGAGCGCCTCATCTGATCTGTTAACGAAGATGTTTCTTCTTTAGGAAACTTCTTGGTTATCTCAAATATATCCATAGTAAGCTGATAAGCCAGTTGATATACTTTCAAATCTTTTACACTCTTAATCACTGTTTTCTGTCTTCTGTAATGGCCGAGGTGGGAGTCGAACCCACACGCCCATAATGGGCAGGGGATTTTAAGTCCCCAGCGTCTGCCATTCCGCCACTCGGCCCGGCGAAATAGGTTATTGCATTTAGCAAAATTTTGCAAATTGTTTCCCAGCTTTCTTTCACCATTGGATTTAGCAGAAGTCCTGATAGGTCAGAACCCACCTTACCGTTTGCAGGGGTTGAGGTGGCTTTGGAAGTGAATGTTAAGCGTGTCAAGCGCGGTGTGTGAATCGCGATACGAGATACGAGATAAATCGAGGCTTGAATCGGCAAAGAAAATCCCTGATTTGCTCTGCTGCCTGAAGCAGCCGGACTCTGCGGTTAAGTGCCTTTAACTGCGGATCGTCCCCGGCCAAAGCCAGCGCCTTCTTGGTCCTCTTCGCAGCTTCGTCTAATCTGCTCATTGTTAGGTAAACAAGAGCAGAATCCCTCAAGGCCCAAACGTCCTGTGGTCTGATATCGAGTGTGTGGGCAAAGAACTCCGCAGCATCCTCAAACCTCCCCTTTATGGCACTCACAAGAGCAAGATAATAATAACCGTCTGCATTAGCACTATCGATGTCAACAGCCCTCAGCAGACAGTGTGTCGCATAATCGAGGTCACCAATCACCAAAAACATCGAACCCATAGAAACCCACGTATCCGCATCCTCCGGAGAAGCTCGCAACTCAGAAACCAAATAACTTCCCGCCTCATCCTTTTTCCCTCTCATTAGCCCATACTGAGCCAGCCGATACCGCGGCCCGGTGAGCGTATTGTCCTTCTGCTGTGCTTGATTAAAAAGTTGTACCGCCCGCTCATAATCGGTGCTGTTAAAAGCAATCTCTCCCAGGTAAAACAAAGCGACAGCCGAATCGGGCGTAAGTTCAAGTATTCTGTTAAACTTCTCTTTCGCCGATTCAATATCGCCAGCTTCGAGCAAAAACAAACCAAAGTCGAAAATAACATCAACGCTGCCGGGGTTAATACGAAGCTCCTCCAAGAAATGCTCACAGGCATGAACCCTGCTTTCATCGCCGTCGCCGTCGGACCAGTAGGCCTGGGCGGTTCGGTAGTTAATTTCCGGGTGAGCTGGCTCAAGCTCAGCCGTTCTCAGCCAGCAGCGAATAGCCTTGTTGTACTGGCCCCGTGCGAAGAGACTGTTGCCGATGTTGTAGTAGCACAGCGCACAGTCCGGATTTATCTGCTGGGCAAGGTAAAACATCTGCTCAGCCAAATCGTGATGACCCATTTCGGTATAAGTAATGATCCGATTGCAATAGCAGGCTTCAAAATTGGGGTCAAGGGCCTGGATTTGTTCGAAAGTAGCAATGGCCAAATCATATTGGCCTGTGCGCGTATAGTCGATCGCCAGTGAATTTAATATCTCCAAATCGTTTGGATTTAGCTGGAGAGCAATTTCGTATTCGCTTATTGCCTCATCGAACTTGGCTTTAGCATCCAGCACGAGTGCCTTGTTGAAATGCCATGAGCTATTGGAAGGGTTTATCTCAATCGCCTCTTCGAGCTCCAATAGCGCTTCAGTTTCTTTACCGTTTTCGTAAAGCTCAAAAGCCTTGTTTGCCTTGTTCTCAGCTTTATCATACGAGCCGAATGGCATATTTTCGAATCCCCTATATCAGCTACCCTCTGTTTCATCTTCACAAGTAACCGCCATCCTATCTTGGTTTCGTCACTAAATTATCGTCGAGTTAGCCCTTTTTTCGCTGGCATAAGGGCTTTTTGCCTACAGCAAAAATTTTGCTGGCAATCTGGGTTATAAGCTCTTACAATTTCGTGGGTTAGCCTCGCACCAATTGAGCTTAGACTCACGCCTAATTGGTGCGGGATTACTGTTTTTCTGGAAAGTAGCCACCGAGAGTCTTATAATCTGTGGCTGTTAGGTAGTTCGTAAACTAATCGAGGTAAGCTCGTAATGTCTCAGTACGGGGGCCCCATTTTGCGGGTTCCTAAACGCAAAAAAAAGGTGCTTTTGTCCGCCTTTTCCGGCGGACTGCGATAAGTTGCAGCCCGTTAGAAGTAAGACGGCAACTTCTAACGGGGCTCGCAAAATGGGAACCCCCGACTATTGTTTGGAGAAGTGAAAGTATGATTAAAGAAATAAAAGGCCGGGTAACAGCCGGCAAGGGCAGTTACGCTATTGTAGTCAGCAGGTTCAACGAATTTATAACCTCTAAGCTGCTTGCCGGTGCAATAGATTGCCTCCAGCGTCACGGTGCCACTGATGAACAGATATCCGTAGTTTGGGTGCCAGGTGCCTGTGAAATTACGCAAGCTGCAAAAAAGCTCGCACAGAGTGGTAAATACGTCGCAGTGATCTGTCTCGGTGCGGTCATACGAGGTCAAACCGGCCATTACGATTATGTCTGTCAGCAGGTAGTCCGAGGCATTGGACAAATCAACTACGATTCAGCCGTACCGGCTGTATTCGGTGTCCTGACCTGCGAGACACTCGAACATGCGGTCGAAAGAGCCGGGACGAAAATGGGTAATGCCGGTGCCGACGCAGCACTGACAGCTATGGAAGCAGCCAACGTTATGGAGCAGATTTAAGTTTGTATTTTGTGGCACGGCCATCTTGGCCGTGTTTCACGGGCTGGAAGCCCGTGCCACACTTGGAACAACGAAATACGAAATGCAGCGGGATAGAAGAACAAGGGCCAGGGAACTGGCAATACAGGGATTATATCAACTCGATGTACAGGGCCCAGACTTGCTTGAGCATTTAGGTGAGTTCTTCAAAGAGGCGGACTGCGACGATTTTGTCCGCAAACTCGCCTCGGATTGGACAAGAGGAACGTGGGAAAATTTGGCACAGTGCGATGAGCTAATAGCTGCTTCAACAATAAAGTGGCAATTTAAAAGACTTGCACCTGTTGACAAAAGCATTTTGAGATTGGCGGTTTATCAGTTGAAATTTTGTCCCGATATTCCGCCCAAAGTCGTGATAAATGAGGCCATTGAGCTTGCCAAAAAGTTCAGCTCCTGTAAGTCATCCGCGTTTGTTAATGGCGTGCTTGATGCCGTCTTTAAAAAAGAAAGTGTCTAAAGTGCCTAAAGTTTGAAGTGCCTAAAGTTGTGGAATATCTTTTTACTTTAGCTCACTTTAGGCACTTTAGCTCACTTTAGTTGTGTCCTATGAGAACTATTGCAGTATTAAACCAAAAAGGGGGAGTTGGAAAGACCACAACAGTGGTCAATATTGCAGCGGCCCTTGCCGGCATGGGCTCGAAGGTGGTCGTTGTTGACCTGGACCCTCAGGCACATCTGACAATCCACCTGGGCCTCGAGCCGCAAGCCATTGGGGCCGGCTCATATGAGGTCCTGACTAAAGAGGCCAAATTTGAAGAAGAAATTCTGCTCGTGCGTCCAAATCTTTGGCTGCTGCCGGCAAATATCAACCTGGTTGGTGCTGAAAGTGAGCTGGTAAGTGTGGTCGGCAGGGAGACCATTCTCCGAGAAGCGGTCAAGTCAGTTGAAGACAAATTCGATTATCTGATGATTGACTGTCCCCCTTCGCTCGGATTGCTGACCCTAAATGCTCTTGCGGCCGCTGAAGAGGTTTTGATCCCGCTTCAGCCACATTTCCTGGGCCTGCAGGGATTCGGAAAACTGCTGCAGACCATCGACCTTGTCAACAGAAGAATCAACCCGGGCCTGAAAGTTCAAGGGATTTTGCTGTGCATGTTCGACAGCAGAGCCTCACTTCCAAATGAAGTCAAGGCCGATATCGAGCAATTCCTCAAAAATGCACGCGGAACGAACTGCGCCTGGGCACAAGCTCGGATTCTGCCCACTTATATCCGAAGAAACATCAAGCTTGCTGAAGCGCCAAGCTACGGCAAAACAATTTTCGAATACGAGCGAAATTGTCATGGTGCTGAAGATTACGCAAAAGTGGCCGAATCCATACACACTCAATCCCTCGACTTCGCTCGGGATGGTGAGCCTGTCGAACCATTTCGGCCGGCGCCCCAGCTCAATACACAACCTGATGCTGCTAAAGTGGCTGAAGACCAGAATGTACAAACTTTGGAATCCGCCTCTGGCGGAAAAGAAGTATCTGCTGCTGAAGCGGCTCAGGAATCCGCCTCTGGGCGGACTCCGGCAGATACAAACCAAAGACCTGATACCGGCGCCGAACAGAACCGGGACAAACCTCCCATCGATATCAGGTCGATTCCACAGCCTGATTCACAAACACCCTCCTCGGAATTTACACAAACAGAGGCTAATCAAAATCAGCCTGAATCCCAATAGCCAAAATAAGAAAGATTCTTATTGCGAATAAGTCAATGAAAAGAGATGAAAGAAGACTTTCCGAGTAAAACAAGGAGATAAACATTAGTACACTTGATTACCCCATATCTTGCTTCGCAAGAAGCAAAGGGTGCGACTTTCTAAAAACCATTGGCCTGGCGGCTTCATTGATGTTGGTGAACTGGATTTGGGTTCCCGCAAAGCGGGGTCCCTCCTGTGGTGTTATGGTAGGGCGGGGAGAGGCGGCTGAGGCAAAACTATCTGTCGGCCCCAAAAAGCAATCAGGAGTAACGGTTCTCAAACGGGGCAAATGCGACAATGGTTACAGGCTTTATTCGAGCCGAGCTACCGAAGTCGCCCACCTCATCGACCTGGATGGACGGGAAGTTCATCGCTGGTCGTATCCCCAGGGCAAGACGTGGCACTACGCCGAAATGCTTCCCAACGGACACCTTGTTGCCATCATCAAGGACGTTATGATTCTGGAACTGGACTGGGACAGTAACCTTGTCTGGAAAAGGCGGATGAGGGCCCATCATGATTTCTATCGGCTACCCAACGGCAACACGCTTGTGGTAGACAGGCGGAGTTTGAAAAACCCGTGGACTCATTCGGGGAAACTTACCTGTGATGTCATAGTCGAACTGACGCCAGACAATAGAGTAGTCTGGGAGTGGAAAGCTGAGGAGCATGCCGGCGAGATTGCCGAGCACGTGAACCTTACAATTCCACCTTATGCAAAATTCTGGGATTGGCCGCATATCAACACTGTTGAGGTGCTGCCCGACAGTCCTGCCGCCAGGAAAGATTCGAGATTCAAAGCGGGCAATATTCTTTTCTGTGGACGCCACATCGACACAATAGGAGTAATCGAAAAGCAATCTGGAAAGGTCGTTTGGGCCTGGGGGCCTGGTGAATTGCTGGGGCCGCACATGCCTACTATGCTCCCTAACGGACACTTGCTCATCTACGACAACGGGCAGAATGCTGCTGTTCGCCGCAGGGGATATACTCGGGTATTGGAGCTCGACCCTTTCGGCGAGAGGATAGTATGGCAATACAAGGCGGACCCGCCGAAGAGCTTTTACTCTCCGTCGCGGGGCTCCAATCAAAGGTTGCCCAACGGAAACACGTTTATCGCCGAATCAGATTCAGGCCGCCTGTTCGAAGTGAGCGCCGGGGGCGAGATTGTCTGGGAGCTCTTAAATCCTGACTTACATAAAAATGGTGGGCGAATGGCGCTCTACCGGGCTATCTGCTACCCTCGAAAATTCATCGACCGGCTCCTGGCCCACTATGGACGTGCCAGGACCAGCAAGAAGTGAGGTTTTTATTCCTGCTCGGAATCTTTCTCTAACAGTCCCATGCCTCGCATCCAGTCTGCGCAGCGAACCGGCCAACTTGATACGGCACTGTGCTTCTTGCCAAGGCCAAATCCGTGGCGGCCTTTTTGGTAAATGTGCATCTCAGCCGGGACCTTGGCCTTTCGCAGGGCAAGGTAAAAATAGATACTGTTTTCCGCCGGCACGCCCTTGTCCTCGTAGGTGTGGACGAGGAACGTGGGTGGCGTTTCAGACGTGACCTGCCTTTCATTAGATAGATTCTCGACGAGATTCTTGTCAGGTTTGTCACTGAGTAAATTCCGCCTGGAACCGCGGTGGGTAAACCATTCGGTCATCGAAATGACCGGATAGATAAGTATCATAAAATCAGGCCGACAACTATTACGGTCTATCGCATTTTTTACATCGCTGTAGCGCTTCTGAAAGTGTGTACCCGCACTCGATGCCAGGTGCCCGCCCGCCGAAAAGCCGAGGATGCCGATCCGACCGGGGTCGATGTTCCATTCCTTGGCCCGGCTGCGGACCATACTAATAGCTCGCTGGGCGTCTTGTAACGGTGCTGGATGACCATAGCCGGCACCGCTATTGCGATGGCGGTACTTAAGGATAAAACCAGCCACACCGAGCGAGTTTAGCCACCGTGCGACTTGGTGTCCCTCGTGGTCCATAGCTAAGAACCCATAACCACCGCCGGGACAAATCACCACAGCGGTACCGGTGGCCTTTTCCTTCGGCGGCAGGTAAATCGTCAGCGTTGGCTTGTCACCGTCCTCGTTGCCTTTAGCACCTGGAGCACCATTAGGCCAAAGCAGTTCGGTCTTCTGTAAGATTGCTGCCTCCTCCGCAGCCACTCTCGCAGTTGAGGTCATCGCAATTATCATACAGGCCAAAACGGTACAAAAATACCGATTCATGTTTTCAGCTCCTTTCGTTATTTCACCGAGTTTTCTGTCAGACCAATTATTGTAGGTTTGCAAACAGCTTTGCAGTGAAGTTTAGAAGCATCGCCGGATATGCCTCCATTTGTAATTGCGTCATGGGCGGATATCCGCAGTCTATTGGGCGATACAGGGTTCGAACCTGTGACCTCACGGGTGTGATCCGTGCGCTCTAACCAACTGAGCTAATCGCCCTATGCTCCCGCCTGTGGCGGGATTCACAAAATACTATTGGGTTCCCGCAAAGCGGGCCTACCGGAGATGAATTTAGCCGCCAACCCCACTTCATGTCAAGTCTTTAACTCGTAATTGGTAACTGGTTAAATTACCAATCACCAATCAGAAGTCGGTTCTGTTGCGAGAAGGTTGGTTCGTCCGAATTTGACGCCCTTCATGCTTAATAAGCTATCGGCCATCTTATTGATTTCGCCCACCTGCCCTCGAAGCACAATTACCTCCAGGCAATCGTGCTCGTCCAGGTGGATGTGCATGGACGAAATCGTTTGTAGAATATGCGAATGTTGCAAGTCGGTTAACTTCTGCATCAGCTTTGTCGAGTCATGGTCGTAAACCAGAAATACAGCACCGACCGCCTTGGCTTTTGGATTTGTCAGCCGCTCGCCACTTAGCTGCTGGCGTATAAAATCGCGTATGGCCTCAGACCGGCTCTGATAACCTTGTTTGGCAATGAGCTTATCGAACATCGAAAGCAGCTTCTTATCCAGCGATACCCCTATGCGTTCAACCTGGTTCATCTGTTTGTTCCTTTAAGAAGCGTCGTTTTTGCTTATGTGTCTCTATTTGTTACGTACACTACCTGCTCGGCAAAGAGGTTGGGCATAAAACTGACCGGGCGCAGGCGTCTCTTACTGAGAGGGATCTTCTTTTCGACTTTGACTCCCAGGCGCCTGCAGAACTCATCGAAGTCTTTCAGCGATAAAAAGTGTATGTTCGGCGAGTCGTGCCAACCGAACGGCAGCTGCCTGGTGATCGGGGCCTTGCCGTGCAGCAGCAACTGCGCCCTGCACCGCCAGTGAGCGAAGTTTGGAAAGCTGACGATCACCTTCTTGCCCACTCGCAGCAGCTCCTCAAAGACCTTCTGCGGGTCCTTGAGCGTCTGCACGGTCTGCGAGAGTATGACGTAGTCGAAGCTCTTATCTGTGTAGTAGCTCAGCCCCTGCTCAACATCCTGCTGGATGACCGGCAGGCGCCGGCAGATACAATCCAGGACAAGCTCCTGGTCAAGCTCGATGCCCTCGCCTTTGACGTTTTTGTCGCGTACCAGATTGGCGAGCAGCCGTCCGTCTCCGCAGCCGACATCGAGCACTGTGCTGTCCAGCTCGATAAGAGATTCTATCAGTTCATAATCCACGCGCGCCCAGTGGGCCTGCTCGACCTGGCTGAGCGTTCGCATACTGCGTGCATAACAAGAACACGGCTGTTTTTCCCCATCGGGTTCAGAGGTCGCCTTCAGAAAGCAGCAGAGAAAGGTCCCGAGAGTATCCGACTCCAGTAGAAACGCATCGTGGCCGTACGACGACGCAATATTGCAGAAACTGACATCTTTGCCGTTGACAACCAGTGCGTTGACTATTGCCTCGGATTGTGCCGGCGTATAAAGCCAGTCGCTTGCGAAACTAACTACAAGGAATCTCGATTTGACATTCGCAAAGGCCTTGCGTAATGACCCGTACTCCTTCTGCAGGTCGAAATAGTCCGCCGCCTTGGTTATGTAAAGATAACTATTGGCGTCGAATCTTTCCACGAACGTTTGCCCTTGATAGTCCAGGTATGTCTCAACGGCAAACTCGGAGTTGAAATCGTAACTGTATTGGTCGGCACCTCTTAGTTGTCGGCCGAACTTCTGACGCATGCCCTGCTCCGAAAGATACGTTATATGCCCAATCATTCGGGCAATTGCCAGGCCTTTATCCGGCCCTTCTTTGTCTTTGTATTGGCCGTTGGCAAAATTTGCGTCTGCCAGTATCGCATTTCTACCTACCGCATCAAACGCAATCGACTGAGCCCCAAGATGTGTCGTTGTGGCAGCCGGTATCGCAGCTCTAACAAAATCAGGATATTTAATCGCCCACTGCAGAACCTGCATCCCGCCGATTGAGCCCCCAATTACCGCCAGAAGATTTTTTATCTCGAGCTTATCGAGCAGCAGCTTTTGCACTTTAACCATATCGCCGATGGTTATAATCGGAAAGTCCAAACCGTATGGCTTCTGTGTTGCCGGATTAATCGAAGATGGCCCCGTCGTGCCGCTGCAGCCGCCTAAAAAATTTGAGCAAATCACAAAATATCTATTCGTGTCAATGCCTTTGCCCGGCCCTACCATAGTGTCCCACCAGCCGGGCTTCCTGTCGTCAGGACTGTGGTAACCGGCAACATGGGCGTCGCCGCTGAGAGCATGGCAAATCAATACAGCATTATCACCCGTCTCGTTAAGCTGCCCGTAGGTCTCGTAGGCCACATCAATCGGAGCTAATCTCTTGCCGCACTCCAGCTCCAGAGGCTGCTCCGGCTCCACCAGCCGTATCATTTGAGTCTGCACGATACCAACCGAGTTTTTCCCAATCTCTGCCATAGCGACAATTAAATATACCCAAAAACTTCTCTCTGTAAAGCACAATAGTAACAAGCTGCGCTTGAAGCGCCGGCCACGCCGAGGACCAAGTAATGACATTTTCTATTTTAAAATTACCAAAAATCCTTGACACTCTAAAACATCAGACATAAATTGTGTTAAGATAGTTGAAGTGTCAGGATACCAAAGACAAATTTAGCTGAATGTCATTTAGCGAAAGGAAGCATAAAATGGCTAAGAAGAAAAAAGTTGCGAAGAAGAAAAAGGTCGTAAAGAGGAAAAAAGCTGCAAAACTGTGGACAAGAGCCGAAGTCAGCCTGCTTAGAAAACTTTTCCCGACCAACCCCACTTCCAAGATAGCTAAACAGCTTCGGCGTCAAACCGATGCAGTGAAAAAGAAGGCGTCCAGAATGGGACTTCGCAAGTCAAAGAGGTACCTGAGGTCGATCGGCAGGGCTTAAGCTGTGCAGCCGGTTATTGAGGGGCGCTGGTGCTATTTTGCGGTTTGTTGCAAAATAAGAATTCTACCAAACGCGGAGTGGAGCATTTGGGGTCCCAGTCAAGGTGTTTGGATAAGCTGATGGCTCGGAGCATATCTGCTTCGTGCAGGGATTAGGGTGCAGGTTTTTTTTCAAGCTTTTAACTTCGTTCAGTCCAGAGTTTCTTTACCGCGCCGGGCCTGGTCCCAATGTATACACAATCGATGACGACAGCTTTACGTAAGCCCGCCAGAAGATGCAAAATGGACGTTCCCCCTGTGCCAAGGGCTAACCCGAGTGCAAAATCCTTGACATTTGCTCAAAACATCGTTATTTTCATTGCCATAGTATTCCGTTTGAGTTTTATCGGTTTTTATTGTCAGGGGCTTGATTTGAGAGTTCTATCAGGCATACAGCCATCCGGCGGCCTTCATATAGGCAACTACTTTGGCGCAATGCGCCAGCAGCTCCAGCTCCAGGCCGAGCACGATTGCTTTTATTTCATTGCTGACTACCACGCCCTTACCAGCAACCCAACACCTGCCGACGTTGCTCAGCGCACGCTTGATGTCACAATGGATTATCTTGCCCTGGGCCTCGATACCGAAAAAACCGTCTTCTGGCGCCAATCCGATGTGCCTGAGGTTACCGAACTCACCTGGCTGCTCTCCTGCGTGACCCCGATGGGTCTTTTGCAGCGTTGCACAACCTTCAAGGAAAAAGTCGCTCAGGGCATTAGTCCCAATCATGGCCTGTTCGCGTATCCCGTCCTTCAGGCCGCCGACATTTTGATTTACAAAGCCGATTTAGTTCCTGTGGGCGCCGACCAGAAGCAGCATATTGAGATTGCTCGCGATATCGCAGGCCGCTTCAACAACGCCTATGGCGAGGTCCTTACTCTGCCTGCCGAGCATATCCTGGAGCAGGTCGCCGTTGTCCCTGGTACCGATGGCCGAAAAATGAGCAAAAGCTATGGAAATACCATCGAGATATTCGAGCCCGAAAAAAGCGTCAGAAAAAAAGTTATGCGTATCGTTACCGACTCGACACCGGTTGAGGAACCCAAAGACCCCGACAAGTGCAACGTCTTTGCACTTTTGAAGCTGGTCGCCTCTTCCAAAGAGTTAGCCGAGTGGGAGAAAAGATACCGCGATGGCGGTATGGGCTATAGCGAGGCCAAAAAACGCCTCACGGAGCTGTTGATAGATTATTTCAAGCCGTTCAGACAAAAAAGAACCGAGCTCGAAAGCAATATTAATTACGTCAAGAAAGTCCTGGCCGATGGTGCCGAGCGGGCAAGAGACGTAGCTGCCAAAACCCTCGCTCAAGCTCGGAAGGCCGTGGGCTTGGGAGCCTAACTGTGGCCGATAAACTTGTTACAATTGCGCAGTTCCAAAATTACATTGAAGCCGAGATGGCGAAACAATTACTCGCTGATTATGAAATCGAGGCAGTGGTAGTCGGCGAGAATGCTGCAAATTTATATCCGATATCTGCCGTGGCAGCAATGGAGTTGCAGGTCCTTGAAAAAAATGCACAGAAAGCGCGTCAAATCCTGGAATCTCAAAAAGAACAGGAGCATTAATTGGCTGATTATCGCGTAAATCTTGACATATTTGCAGGGCCTTTGGATTTGCTCTTGTATTTGGTACGCAAGGAGGAGGTCGATATTTATGATATTCCCATCGCCAAAATCACCGACCAGTACATTCGCTATATCGAAATGCTAAAGAGCCTTGACATTGATTTAGCCGGCAACTTCTTGGTCATGGCCGCCACGTTAATGCAAATAAAATCAGCAATGCTATTGCCGCAGGCCGAGCCTGGGTCGGCCCTTTTAGACGGGCAGGCCGATGATTTGGCCGACCCCCGTGCAGAGCTTATCCGCCAGCTGCTGGAGTACAAAAAGTTCAAAGATGCTGCCAATCTTCTAAGTGACGCTGCCGCCAGCCAGAGAGAACGTTTCCCGCGTCCCGACAGCATTATCGAGCGGTTAAAGCCTGCCGCCGAGCCGCAGATTGACATCGACCAGGTAAGTATCTGGGACCTGCTGGAAGCTTTTGATTCGATTATGAAAGCTACCGGTGCGGGTCGTGACATAACTCACATCAAGGACGATACTCCTATTGATTTGTATCAGATAGAGATTTTGCATCGCGTGCAGGCAGAAGGTCCGACAAGTTTCGAACGTATCTTTGAATCTAAGGCCAACCGTGTCGTAATGATCGGATTATTCCTGGCGCTTTTGGAATTGATTCGAGAAAAATTGGTTTGGGCTAAACAACGGGCACCTCTATCTTCCATATACTTACGGCCCTTGACCGATGAGCCCGCCGAAGAGGCTGTGCAAAAGGCCATCCTTGCCCTCGCCGAGACCGACAAAGAAAAGCTGCCTCAACCCGAACAGCAGAAACAACCGCCCATTCCAATTGTCGAATTGTCGCCGAAAAGCAAATCAGTGGTTTCACCTCGGAAGCAAAAAGAGGAAAAAGTAGAACCAACCAAAGGCCGTAAACAGCGAGCAGTAGATTAGTATTTGATAAATCTGCGCTTTATCAATAGAATATGCACTGCTTGTTGGCGGAGAGTTTAGGAAGGATAAAGTAATGGCTGATAACATAATTGAGCTAACTGATGCCGCCTTTGATGAGACTGTTCACAGCTCTGATGTGCCGGTGCTGGTTGATTTCTGGGCACCCTGGTGCGGACCCTGCACAATGATGGCTCCTATCTTGGCGGAAATTGCGGACAACTATCGAGGCAAGGCCAAAATCTGCAAGCTCAATACCGATGATGCTCGTGACAGTGCAATAGAATTCGGCATAAATGCGATACCGACCGTTATTTTATTCAAAGATGGTCAGGTGCAGAAGAAATGGGTCGGCTTAACCAGTAAAAAAGACCTCACCGCTGCAATCGACGAACTGCTCTGAAACGAATAGCTGCCTTTTTATTTATGCCTGGCCCAGGTTCCGCCCGGAGTTATTTTATCAGCGTAATGTGTTTAGCCCTTGGTTTTAGCCGGAATTTGCCCCTAACCTTAATTTATCCACAAAGACAAGCTGCATTCCGCGATATATTTTGTGATGGGACTTGATGTACGACCTATTACGTGTGATAATAGCCGTTTTTCGAGATTCTTGCATAAAGGAAGTAAAAAGTGTCGCACAAAATTTTGTCCAAAAGACGGCTCTCAGAGGATGTTTTCACTGCCGAAATCGAAGCCCCGCTTGTTGCGCAGGCAAGAAAGCCAGGCCAATTTGTCATTATTAGTATAAATAGTGAATACAGTGAGCGGATTCCCCTGACAATTGCCGATGCCGACCCCGAAAGGGGCACTATCCGTCTAATCTGGCAGCGTGTCGGCAAAACCACCGCCGAATTGGCTGATATGCAGCAGGGCGACGAAATTGCTAATGTCACCGGCCCGTTGGGCAAGCCTACCCATATCGAAAATTTTGGCACCATTGTCTGTGTTGGCGGTGGTATCGGCAATGCTCCTTTATTGCCGATCACAAAAGCCCTGAAAAAAGCCGGCAACAAAATCATCAGCATCCTTGGAGCGAGAAACAAAGAGCTGCTTGTCCTCGAAGACGATTTTGCCGCAATTTGCGACGAGCTGATAATCACAACCGATGACGGCTCATACGGACGAAAAGCCTTGGTAACCGAACCGCTAAAAGAAGTTTGTCAACGCGACCCAAAGTCAGACCAGGTCGTTGTAATCGGCCCGGCAATAATGATGAAGTTCTGCTGCGAGGTGACAAAGCAATTTAACATCCCCACACAGGTCTCGCTCAACACCATTATGGTCGACGCCACCGGTATGTGTGGCGGCTGCCGAGTCGAAATCGACGGCAAAGCTAAATTCGTCTGCGTTGACGGCCCGGAGTTTGACGGCCATAAAGTCGACTTCGATTTGATGATAAAAAGATTAAACGCGTATAAAGACCAGGAACAACAGGTCTACGAACAGTACAAAAAACACAGATGCAAAATAGGCCTGGACAAATAGAATTTTCAAATACACTCGTCCTGGCAAAGGTAATAAATACTGACAGTAATGTTTGGGGCTCATTATCGTGACGGAAAAAGAAAGACAGCAACTTCTGCAGCAGCTTCTCGAAAAGCAAAAAACCGACAAGCTCACACCTGCCAACAGATACAAAATCCCCCCACAGGATATGCCCGCGCAGGACCCCATCAAAAGAACAAGCAACGTCAACGAAGTTGCTACCGGCTATACCGAAAGCCAGGCCCGACTCGAAGCTATGCGCTGCCTTCAGTGCAAAAAAGCTCCCTGTATTAAGGGCTGTCCGGTGCAAATAAAGATACAGGATTTTGTAGCTGCCATTGCTGATGGCCACTTTACAAGGGCCTTATCTATCATCAAAGAAAACTCACTGCTGCCTGCCGTCTGTGGCCGAGTCTGTCCCCAGGAAGTCCAGTGCCAGCAGACATGCACCGTCGGCTTAAAGTACAAGGACCCGACTAAAGCCGTTTCAATCGGCCGACTCGAAAGGTTCGTCGCCGACCTTGACCAAAATCAAGATGCCGTCCCGGCCGTTGCACCTGAGACGGGAACAAAAGTCGCCGTAATCGGCTCGGGCCCCGGTGGCATTGTCACCGCTGCTGATACCAGAAGAGCCGGCCACGATGTTACTATTTTCGAGGCCTTCCACAAACCGGGCGGTGTGATGGTTTATGGAATCCCTGAATTTCGGCTCCCTAAAGCCATCGTCCAGAAGGAAATTGATGTCCTGACTAAAATGGGTGTCAAAATCGTCCCCAACTTCATCGTAGGCAGAACAAGAACTATCGAACAACTGATGACCGAAGATGGCTTCGATGCGGTTTATATCGGCGTCGGAGCAGGCCTGCCCAGATTTATGGGTATCGAAGGTGAGTCCCTTGTCGGTGTATATAGTGCGAATGAATATCTCACACGCACAAATCTTATGAAGGCATACGACTTCGGCAAAGGTGCCGACACCCCAATCGCCCTCTCAAAGAGAGTCGCCGTCATTGGCGGCGGCAACGTCACTATGGACTCCGCCAGAACAGCCCTCAGGCT
Source organism: Phycisphaerae bacterium (assembly GCA_030615025.1). Classification (GTDB taxonomy): domain Bacteria; phylum Planctomycetota; class Phycisphaerae; order Sedimentisphaerales; family Anaerobacaceae; genus CS2-K091. Next base: position 115,991 of record JAUXAB010000003.1, read on the forward strand.
CGGTGCAGAAAAGGTCTATCTTCTCTATCGCAGAACCGAAAAGGAAATGCCCGCTCGAATTGAGGAGGTCCATCACGCAAAGGAAGAAGGCGTCGAATTTCACATATTGCAAAGTCCAAAGCGGATAATCGGCGACCAGAACAGCCACGTAACTGCTATCGAATGTCTAAAGTATCGCCTCGGTGAACTGGACGAATCCGGCCGACGCAGGCCCATCCCCATAGAAGGCTCGGAATTCCATATCGATGTTGACACCGTAATTATAGCTATCGGCAATATTGCAAATCCGTTGATTCGCCAGACCACACCAGGCCTTCAGTTCAACAAGTGGGGCAATATCATCGTCGATGAAAACTGCAAAACCTCACTGCAGGGTGTTTATGCAGGCGGGGACATCGTCCTCGGCGCCGCAACCGTAATCCTCGCAATGGGCCAGGGCCGAATCGCCGCCGCCGCTATAAACCAGCACCTCGAAAAAAAGTCGGCTCCGGTGTCTTAGCCGGATGTTTATTGCCCCGTGCCGTTCGGGAAAAATCTGATAATTACGAAGCAGGGGAAAATCAGTATGCCGCAAAAACTGCTTATAACCAATTGCAGACTGTTTAATGCCCCGGACGATAAACAAACCACTTCCGTTCTCATCGAAAATGGCACCATTACCCAACTCGGCCAATTTGGTTCATCTGCCGGCTGCGACAATACACTCGATGCGCAGGGCTGCATAATTGCCCCCGGCTTCATTGATATTCATATTCAGGGAGCGGGCGGCGCCGACATACTCGATGCGACTCCTGAAGCCCTGGAAGCAATATCACGAACTTGTGCACGCTTCGGAACTACGAGCTTCCTCGCCACGACCGTATTTAAACCAGACCGGAAAAATCAGCACCTCACCATCGCCGCCCAATACGTAGACCGCGACCTCGGCGGCGCAAATTTACTCGGCATTCATCTTGAAGGCCCATTTATCTCACTCGAAAAAAAGGGAATGGTCCTGCCTGAATCTATATGCCCCCCATCCTTGAAGGTTCTCGATAAAATTATGGATATCGCAAATGGCCGACTCAAAATGATGACAATCGCACCCGAATTGCCCGACAATCTCCAGATAATCCAACGCCTCGTTAACTCAAAGGTTACCGCCTCTTTCGGCCACTCCAATGCCACCTACGAACAGACCCTCGATGGCTTCAACGCCGGCATCTCACACGTAACGCATCTATTCAACGCAATGCCGTCAGTCCACCATCGCTCACCCGGCCCGCTCATCGCCATCTTTCAGACAAAGCACATAACCGCCCAGCTCATCTGCGATGGCGTCCACATACATCCGGCCGTTCTAAAATTTGCTTTTGAAACACTCGGCCCGAATCGCATTATACCAATCACCGATGGTATGCAGGCACTCGGACTTGGCGACGGAAAATATCTCTATAACGACATCGAATACGAATCCACGAATGGAACTGCAAGATACAAAGATGGCACTCTAATCGGTGCCGCCCTCGGTTTGAATCAACTCTTGAAAAGATTCATAACATTTACGGATTGCCCCTTTGATGTGGCCGTCAAAACCGTTACTCAAAACCCGGCCGGATTGTTGGGCCTCGAAGATAAAAAGGGCTCTATCGCACCCGGAAAAGACGCCGACCTGGTTCTGCTCGACCCCGACTGCTCGGTACACACAACTATTATCGCCGGCAAAATCGTATTCCTAAAATAGCCTCTTCCCATTTTGCAATCCCGCCGGGCCTCGCTGTTGCTCTCGTCAGCAACCGGGCTTTGGAAAAAAGTAAAGATGTCCCCGGCCGGGGGTATTACTTCGACTTCCAGCTCTTTGCAAAGTCAGCAGCAAAAAACCAAACCCCCACCACGCCGAATATCCCCCACATTATGGCCCTGAACTACCAGTGCAAGAAGCTGCTCGCCGAAGGTATGGAAAACGTCTGGCAGCGACACAAAAAAATGGGCGAGTTCGTAAGGAATTGGGCAAAAGACAAATTTGCCTTGTTCTGTGATGAAAAATATGCCTCAAATACCCTCACAGCGGTCAAAAATACCCGCGGCA
>JAUXAB010000051.1 GCA_030615025.1 Phycisphaerae bacterium
ATTGGGTTTGTTTTGGCTTTGTTTTTTCATAGCCCTTATCCGCATTTTTCTTCATAATCCTTTGTAACTACACACTTTGCATCAATTTTACCCTCTGGCAAATTGGGTTTGTTTGGGTTTGAATTGGGTTTGTTTTCACCAAGTGTCCAATTGGAAATATTTTCATAATCCACTGTTATTAAAGAGGTTACGTTCATTTGACTTTTTGGAAATTGGGTTCGTTTTGCATAAAAAGGGTTGATTTGTAGAGAGTTCTCTACAGTTGTAGAGGGCAAGTTAGTGAAGAGTGAGCTAAAGTGCCTAAAGTGAACTAAAGTTGGATTCTCGATGCTCATGATTGGTAATTCCCCTAAGGGTTTTCCGTTTCGCTATTGACTCCGCCATAGGCGGATCTTCGACATTTACGAACAATGATTTTTGGCGTGTATCTGCTGATACGAAAACGTGCGGTTCTCCGCTAAATGCCTGCCATTTCTATGGCGATTGTAATTATACCAAACTCCCCCCATATGTTCAATGAAAATCTAACAATTTAAATAAAAAAATTTACTGCGGATTTCACCCCAGTGAGATAACGCTTCGCTATCTCACCCCGATGAGATAACGCTTCGCTATCTCATGGGGCAGGCGGGGCAGGCAGATTTTCAAATAAAAGTCAACAACAAATCGGCCACAAAAACTGGCTTTTTGGTTCACAAATCAGCATATAGTCCTTTTTCCCGTAGATTTACAGAAAAAGTGGGGAAAAAATAAAGAATTTTCTTGACCTTCGATAGTTAATTCGTTTTAATAATTTTGACAATTGAGGTCCGGTCGGGTTCTGGCTATAGGTCAGGGCAAAATCGAAGCGGGCAGGTCTCACTTCGAAACTCCGTCCTCATTTTAGCGTGTTTGCTTGGCGCACTATATGCCTTAGCGTCTTACAACATGAATCACGTGCGTTTGTACAATGTAATCTTTTTGTTGAGGAATGCCTCATATAAGCATATTACTTAAGGATAAGACCATGAATACTATTCGTCCACCTCCTAAATGTGAACCGCGTGTATACTATAATCTTACGAATAAGTTGTTACTTTTAATTGAAACATTCGGTCCGGCTATAAGTCGGGCCCAAAGAAAGGAAACATTATGATTGACGAAAAATACACAATAGTCAAAGAAGAGAATTTTATAAAAGCCACACGTGATAGTGGCTACAAGTCAACGGGAAGCGCCATTTCAGAACTGGCAGACAACGGTTTTCAAGCGGGGGCGAACAATTTTATAGTGCACTTCGATAGTAGACCACAATCGTATTCAGGGCAAGGTAAACCTAAGTCGCCAAAAGTCAAGGAGGTAGTATGTGTTGATGACGGAACTGGCATGGCACCGGACGTGTTAAGAAACGCACTGCGATTCGGCGGCACAACCAGGTTCAATGACAGGGACGGCCTTGGACGTTTCGGAATGGGACTTCCGAACTCATCTGTCAGCCAGTGCCAGCGACTGGAGGTTTTTAGTTGGCAGAGTCCTGGGAAGGTTTACTTCTGTTACATCGATGTCGAAGAGATCGCAAAGGGGAAGATGCTGGTCGTACCAGAACCTGTTGAAACTAGCTTACCAGAAAAATACCGAGACCTTGCAACTTCCAAGACCGGGACTATGGTGATATGGAAAAAATGTGACCGACTCGATTATTCTGCACGTGAAGATACCTTAACACGTGAGTTACCCAAGAGTCTCGGACAAAGTTATCGCCGCTATCTAATAAGCGGCAAGGAAATTAAAGTCAATGGCCGAGATGTCAAGCCATTTGACCCTTTGTTTCTTATACCGGAGGCTGAATTTAGTGGTGCTACTGAGCACGGTGGGCCTGTAACGTTTGACATTAGAGTGCCTGGAGATAGTGACAAAACCTCACGCATAACGGTTAAATTTTCACTTCTGCCGGACGAGTGGCAAGCAAAATTTGGAAAGAGTAAAAAGAAGTCCCAAGAGCGGGGCATCGACCGCTGTCGTGGATTTTCCATTGTTCGCGCGGGTCGAGAAATCGATTTTGGTTACTTCAGGTTACGAAGTCGCCACTGGACTGACTCGTGGTGGGGTTGTGAAATATCTTTTGAGCCGGAACTGGACGAACTGTTTGGTGTAAGCCATACGAAGCAACAGGTCAAATTAAGTGAGCGAATCAGAACAACCTTAGAAAAAGACATTAGTCCTAATATTGCAACACTCGCGGGCATTATTGTCTCACGAGGTAAGAAACGACATGCAGCCAATACAAAAACGGCTGAAAACATCGCTAAGGACCAAGACAAGTTCCTGCGAACGTCGCCTGATATCAGAGACAAGGAACCAGAAGTAATAGACAAAGAAATTCGTGAGTACGCAGAAGAAAAGGCAAGCGATGAGAAATCAGTCGAGGACTGGGTGGCTAATCTCAGAGAGCGGCCGTTTTTGATGGACTTCGAAGACCTGCCTGGGGCTCCCTTCTATCGCGTAAGGACATTTGGGCAGGCAACAGTTGTAACTCTCAATCGCGCCCATTTGTTTTTCGAGAAGTTGTACGCGCCGCTGTGCGATGCAGAACCAGCCAGTAAAACTGCACTTGAATTGCTCCTGTTTACTCTCGCAAAGTCCGAAACGCTAGCCAGCCATGAAGGGAAAACATGGTACGAGTCGCAGCGAGCAGAATGGGGCCGAATCCTCTCGGTCTATTTGGCAGGGATTGGGTCCGTAGCAGATCTTAAGCAGCAATAAACATACAAGTTTTATGCGCTTAACTCAAGTGCTCGGATTTACACGATGGCGGGCTGGCTCTAATGGCCAGTCCGCCTCGTTTTGTCTGCTACATTGTGAAAAGCATATCTCAATAGTTTTTAAATCCTAAACTGGGTTGGGTTTATTTGAACAACCGGGGAGAATATGCCTATCTGATTTCTTCTCTTGAAAATACCAGAGAATAGAATACTATGTATGCATGAAAAGGTGGCTAAATAAGATAATATCCGGCGACTGTATAGAGGTCTTGAGCAGGGCTAAGCCTTTTGCCGACCTTATTTTTGCCGACCCGCCATTCAATATCGGCTACAAATACGACAAATACAACGATAAGCAAGAAAAAGATAGTTATTTTGGTTGGACAGAAAAGTGGATGAGAGCCTGCTGCGATGTGCTTACCAAAGACGGCTCATTTTATATAGCAATGTGTGACGAACACGTTGCAGATGTAAAAATCATAGCCAACAAACTTCACCTTTTTATGCGCAACTGGATTATCTGGCACTATACCTTCGGCCAACAAATGAAAAATAAATTCGCGCGCTCCCATACGCATATACTTTACTTCGTAAAAGATAAAGATAATTTCACATTCAAAGCTGATGCAATCAGGGTAATATCAGACAGGCAAAAGGTGTATAAGGATAAACGGGCCTATCGTGATGGAAAAATGCCTGACGATGTCTGGGACGAGTACCCAAGATTATGTGGAACTTTCGAGGAGAGAGTTGATGATTTTCCTTGCCAAATGCCAGAAGGTCTACTGGCCCGCATCATCCGCGCCAGCTCAAATGAAGGTGATTGGGTACTGGATCCATTCAGTGGCTCAGGAACCACTGCCGTTGTAGCTCATAAGTTAAATCGTATATATACTGGGATAGAAATATCAGAAAAATATGTTAAAGAGTCTAAAAATCGTATTAAGGACTCTGAAGGTTTACCAGTTGAAGGTGAAGGATTACCTAAATGGCCAGACCATGCTGACCGAGAGCTAAAGTGGCTTTATCATGAAAACAAAGTACCAGATGGGAAACTGCGTAAAGACAAAATGCTTTTGTCCATATTTACTGCAAAATTGAATGAACGGTTAAAGAAAGCTCAACTTTACACACCAGATGATATTATAGATCGTTTGGAAATATTGCGAAAGGCTGGGAAATTAGGTGCTCTTCGTGAAGAAAGAGTCCATTCAAAATAAGAGTCATAGTTGGTTGAGAACTCAAAATATTTGTGCTCTTTTTTTTGCATTTTTTGCCAGTGCGGTAATGCTAACGGTGATTCAGGCTCCGATTAGCTTCTCGCCCTTGGCGTGGGTGTCGCTGGTACCTTTTATTCTGGTGTGCCGCCCCGCTGCAAAACCCAAACCCTTAGCTCTTGCCGCCTACCTGGTCTCACTTTGCTACTGGCTCACAAATCTATACTGGATAGCTCCGATAACGTTAATGGGCTGGGCCACGTTCTGTCTATACACGGCGCTGTTCTGGCCGATACTGGCACTTTGTTTGCGTTACTGCAGAACAAAAAAGATACCGTTATTTCTCGCGGCAGCCGTATTGTTCGTCGGCGCCGAACGTCTGCAGGGTCTTTTCTTAGGCGGGTTTTTCTGGCGATTTCTCGCACACAGCCAGTATGCAAATATCACGCTCATCCAGATAGCCGACATATTCGGCGCAGCCGGTGTTTCCTTCCTGATAGCAATGGTCAATGGACTCTTGGCTGAATTGATACTCGATGCTCGATGCTGGAAAACTATTTTCAAAATTAGTAATTTTATAAAGACCGCAATTGTTTGCACCGCGCTACTTGCCACTATCTTTTATGGGCAATGGAGAATAAATCAATCGGACAAGTTCGTAAAAGAAGGCCCTGTGGTTGCCTCTTTGCAGTCAAATGTTCCGCAGTGGATTAAGAGAAAGGCGCTGCGGGGAGAGACCGAGGTCGCTGAGCAGACATCTCAGGAGATATTCGATGAGCTGATGCAAAAAAGCAAAGCCGGTGCACAAGCCGGTGCCGAACTAATCGTCTGGCCGGAGACAATGGTGCAGGCAACATTGAATAAAGGTGTGCTGGCATTTCACGACCCTTCAAGCCAGGCAAAACTCTTTGACAAAGCTCTCTCTGAGCACGCCGCAAATAACGCATATCTGCTTGTCGGTGCTTATGGTGGTAAAGTTGAACTTGAAGGTACAGACTATGTTCTGAAGGAGAGGTACAACTCGGCGTTTCTTTACAGGCCTGACGGAAAGAAGGACCAAAAACGGTACGACAAGATTCATCTGGTCCTCTTCGGCGAGGTGCTGCCTTTCAGAAAGAGTTGTCCTTTGCTTTTTAACCTTTTGATGAAATTTAATCCATACGGTTACGACCATTCACTCGATGCAGGCACCGAATATACTGTTTTTGAAATGACCGGCCCCGTTAGAAATTCCACATCAGGCCAAGAAGCACAGCTTTACAAATTCAGCGTAATGATTTGTTATGAGGCCACCATCCCTGCGATTGCCCGAAGATTCGCATTAGACCGGCAGGGCCGAAAGCAGGTCAACTGGCTCATTAACATAAGTAACGACGGGTGGTTTGTCAGATTCAAGGGCGAGAACGTTTCGCCGAGCACCGAGCTTACTCAACATATGGCCATATGCGTTTTTCGGGCTGTCGAGAACCGGCTGAGTATCGTGCGAAGCGTCAATACCGGCATAAGCTGCATAATCGATACACTCGGAAACGTAAAAAATGGCTATGTGGAAGGCACTTTGCCAGACAAGGCTATCCACCGCAAAGGTATGGCTGGATGGTTCCTCGATAAATTACCGATAGATAAAAGAACAACGGTTTTTAGTAAATACGGCCAATGGCTGGATTTTTGTTGTGCTCTCTGCCTTGTTTTGCTCATAATAGTAACACTTTGGGCAGGATTTAGCCGAAATAAAAAATATGTTACTCCTTTACGGCAGCGCCAAAATGAAAAATAAGTCGAAAAACCCTGAAAGACAAAAAGCAAAGTGCACAGGAGTGCTCGCCCCGTTAGAAATCCTACAAGCGCCGAACATCCTACAAAAGAAAAAATTTCTAACGGGGCTCGTGACTTACGCACTTATGACTTACGCACTGCTTTGCTTCGGATGCCGGAAAACGTTAACGTCACAGACGCCGGTAGAGCGGCTTCCAGCCATCTCTGCCGACGACTTTGTCTCTGTTGCTACCCAAATTGTCCGGGAAGGCTTAGCTGACGATGACCCGCTAATCAGGGTTAACGCTATCGAAGTTGTCGCAACCACAAAACGAATCAGACTGATGCCTAAAGTACAACGATTACTAATAAAAGATAAATTTGCGCCGGTTAGATTTGCAGCCGCTTTGGCGGTCGGCGATTTCCAATACTCACTTGCCAAAAACTCTGTAAGGGGACTGCTGGAAGATGAAAACCAAAACGTCAGGATTGCGGCTCTCTATGCGTTGAGCAGGCTTGGCTCTGCCGAAAGCCTTGAGCCTCTTCGCAAGGCAATAATCAGCAGCGACCAAACGGTTCGAGCTAACACTGCCTTGCTGCTGGGCAAAAGCGGGGATACAAGCACACTGACCCGCCAGTGCTTGTGGTGGACCTTGCGACGCGAAGATTCGGGTGACAAAGTCAGATTCCAGACAGCCGAAGCCATAGCTATGCTCGGCGATGAGCGGATATATCCGAAGTTGTGGACAATGCTGATAAGCGCTTACGCAGATGATAGAGTTATGGGTATAAAGGCCATGGGGGCACTGGGAACATTACGGGCCAGAGATACCCTCATTACTATGCTGGATGATGATATAGTAGAGGTTCGCCTGGCCGCAGCCGAACAGCTCGGCATGCTCAAAGACACAAGCGGAGCACCCGTAGTCCTTGATGTTTTTAACAGAAATCTCGCTGCAGGCCTCGATAAACAGGGCCTCGAACGACTTAATGTCCGCACCGCACTGGCGATAGGTCGAATTGGCACACCATCGCTTACCAGATTTCTGCCCAGGTTCCTCAGAGATGAGTCAAAATTTGTCCGTATTGCTGCTGCCATGGCCGTTTTTCAATGCTCAATGAAAAATTGATACCTGAAATCTGCTCTTTTTCCCATCATCCGTTTTCATTGTCCACTTTATTGGGCCTATTTGTCGGGGTCTCCATACTGCGGGACAAAATGAGCCCAAAAAATAACTTGACCTTTCCCTGCTGAAAGTGTAAAGTAATACTGTGGAACGTACGATATCCTGATATATCGGACATATTGCAAAAAACGCTAAAAAAAGTAGGAATGGGTGAAAGGAGCTTGTTTTGAGCACACTTACAAAAATTTTAATAGTTTTGCTGACGATATCCTCAATTTTCCTCTGCGGTATTGTCGTAACCTACGTTGCCAACGCTGACAATTACAGAGATCAATACAACAAGCAGAGGGCTGATAGGGATGGCTTGCAAGAAAATGTTGCCAGCCTAACAGAGCAATTAAATAACAAAATCGCTGAAAAGGATGACCTGGGAGGCAGACTAAGCCGTGAAATTGCCTCGCTCAACACGCAAATTAGCACGTTAAAGAGGGACCTCAAAGCAGCCAACGAAGAAAAAAAGATTTTGGTCCAGCGGGTAAGCAACATGGCAAGCGTAGTAGAGACCTCGTCACAAACTGCGGGTGAGCAAGGACAGTTATTAAAAGATACCCTCGCTGAGCTAAACAAACTTCAAGCTGAACAAATCAAGCTGAGCGCCGAGCTCGACGATACCTCTGCGATGCTTCTGGAGAAATTCGCAATAATACAAACGCTGGAAATAGAAAAGAAACGGCTGCTGGAGGAGAAGACTGAATTGCAAAGCCGGCTGGACCGGCTTTTCCTGCCGACTGGTAAGCTCCCTACTGCACCCGTGATAGTCACACCGGAAAAAGACATAGCTCGACCGACCACGGTTACCGCCAGAGATATCGGGTTGAAAGGATTGGTAACCGCAGTGGATTTGAAAAATAAGATGGCCAGTATATCCATCGGCACAGCAGACGGCGTCAAGGAAGGTATGAAATTCCACGTTATTCGTGGCGATAAGTTTATTTGTGATATTCTCATCATAGACACCGATGCCGAAGAGGCCGTCGGTGCACTGGAGCTTGTGCAGGAACAACCAAGAGCCGGTGATGTCGTATCTACTGAATTGTAGGCGACATTGATAAGGCCGGCCTGGAAAATACAAACAACGAACAACCAAATTGGCAACCCTTCTATGTGAGGTTGACATATGAGTCCTAATAGGCCGATCCGTGGTGGAAAGCCGGTAGCATCCGACAATCTCTACACCGTTATTCTTGGCATAGCGTTCTGCGTAGTGCTGGCTACAGCAGCGCTTGTTGCCTACAAATGCTATTTTCAGTACGGAACAATCTTCAAAATACCGTAGCCAATTTACTATTGACCCCGTTAGAAATTGTGGATAACGTGGAACAATGTGGTACATCCTGTTAGAAGTGCGGCTATTGCCGGGGCAGAGCCCCGACCGTAAGGGAGGGGTAACCTGGCGTACAAAAAAGAAAATTTTTAATGGGGGTTGACAACTGCGCTCTTTATATATATAAAACAGTCAATTGAAATTTAAGAAGGGAGTCGAACGTGCTGCTGGACACAATCTTAGGCTGGTTCAGTATGGATATGGGTATCGACCTTGGTACCTGCACTACGCTGGTTTGTGTCCGCGACAAAGGGATTGTCCTCAATGAGCCCTCTGTAGTTGCGGTTCGCAAAGGAACCAACATTGTCTTGAACAATGGCGAAGCGGTCGGCCTGGTTGCACGCGAAATGCTCGGCAAAACGCCAGGCTCGATTAGCGCAATAAGACCGCTCAAAGACGGCGTAATCAGCGACTTTGAAATCACCGAGGCAATGCTCGGCTATTTTATCCGCAAGGTGCACGGCAGGGGCGGCCTCGTCAGGCCGCGAGTCGTAATCGCTGTGCCAAGCGGAATAACCGCCGTTGAACGACGGGCCGTCATAGATAGTGCAGAACGGGCTGGGGCACGCAAGGTCTACCTCGTTGATGAGCCGATGGCGGCTGGCATCGGAGCTGAACTGCCAATCACAGACCCAACAGCATCAATGATTGTCGACATTGGCGGTGGAACCACGGAAGTGGCCATAATGAGTCTCGCTGATATCGCAACCTCTGAATCAATTCGAATCGGCGGAGATGATATGGATGAAGCCGTCATCAGCCATCTCAAGAAAACATATAATCTGCTTATTGGCGAGATGAGCGCGGAAAAAGTCAAGATACAAATCGGTTCTGCTGCTCCGCTCGAAGAGGAATTGACGATGGAGGTGGCCGGCAGAGACACCATCTCGGGGCTGCCGAGAAAAATCGTTATAACAAGTGAGGAAATCCGTGAAGCCCTTCGTGACCCCATCGCTACAATTATAGATACCGTTACCACAACACTGGAGAAGGCCGAGCCGGAGCTGGCTGCCGATTTGATCGAGAACGGAGTGCACATTTGCGGTGGCGCTTCACTGTTGCGGGGAATGGATGCTATTCTGGCGAATGCAACCGGCCTGAATGTACAAAGAGTTGACGACCCGCTGAGTTGCGTAGCTCGAGGGACCAGCGTCTACCTGGAAAATCTGGAACTGTGGAAAGATACAATGGACCATAACGAGTACGGATGGGAGTAATTCGTCGTGCGTGCCCCGTTTTAGATGCAAATAAAGTTGGAGATAAACCCTCTAATGCGAGGAAGCATCTAATGGGGTGTGCTGCGTAATACGCAGTACGCAATACGATTATGGCAAGGATGCGAATCAGAGTCCGGGTTCCCAAACGCAGTAAAATGCGTTTGGGGTCCCTCTCCAGACCAATGTTATTTACCTGGTTTATGTTAGCCGGGTTTATCTTGCTCTTTGTACCACAGAATCTAACAAATAACTTTCAGTTTGCTTTTACGCGTGTCTTTCGCTGGCCTTTAACTATCGGCAGGAACATTTCGCTCTATGCACGCACCCGGCGCTCAGCTCCAGGAACCACGAACCGTAAAGAATCCCAGTACCAAAACTATATTGCCAACCTTGAGGAACAGTTACGCCAAAAGCACCGAGAGGTCGAAGAGCTGTCAAAGCTGAGAGATAGATTTCATGCCTTGGAAAATGCCGGCTTCGTTGTGGCTGATGTCATTAGATCGTCTATCGAAAGAGCACACTGCGAGCTTACTATCTACTGCCGCAAGGAACACGGCCTGGCTAAGGGACAGTTCGTTCTCGGTGACAACAGTATCATTGGTACCATTTCCGATGTCTCGGCACCAAATGCTAAGGTCAGGTTGTTCACAGACCCGGCGTCAAAAATACCTGTAAGGATAGGAAAACTAAATATAGACAAGGTAATGCAGGGCAGCGGCAACGATTCAGCTAAGATCCAGCTGCTCTCAACAAAGCACAAAGTCAACGTCGGCGACAAAGTCGTGGCTCGCAAAAAGCCGGGGTTTTTGGATGCTTCGATGATTATAGGCACAGTGGCCCGGTGCAGGCGGGACGATGCAAATCCGTTACTGTGGGATATAACCGTCAAACCTGTCTGCGACATAGAAAGACTAAACAGTGTAACCGTAATTATAATGAATCCGCAAGACTAATCGAGGGCTCCCATTTTGTCCGCCGTTGTGCGGATTGAGAATGCGGCCCATTGAGGACATAAAATGCGATGGTTTCGGTTTGCGGTCTTTATCTCTTTAGTTACCGTACTGCAAGCCAGTCTGTTGTTGGATATAATTGCTGTTACACGTTTGGGCATCAAACCCAATTTGTTATTAATCCTTTTGGTATTTTTTGCTATTTACTGCAACACCACCGATGCTATCATAACATCCTTCATAATAGGTTTTGCTGCTGATATTAGTATTGGCTCTGCTATGGGCTCACAAACAATTAGCTTTGGCCTTTTCGGCACGGCTCTGGCATACCTTCACCGTGTTATTGCCATCAAAAACTACCCTTACCAGTCGCTTGCCATATTTATCACCGCCCTTCTGGCCGGCACCCTCGCTCATTTTTTAGCTCTCCTGAAAGGTCAGCCGCCCATTCCAAATATATACACTGCTATTCTGGGGACAGCCTTATATTCGGCCATAGTCGGGCCATTTTTATTCTTGCCGACAGCCTGGTGGATGCGTATAAGAACACATCGCTTCAGCCGGCATTAGCTTCGTGTTTCCTGAAGCGACAAGCGCATCTCTGACGAGTTGCAAGATACGACATACGAAATACGATATACGATGTACAATAAGCGAATCAAAATTTTTGTAATCCTGAGCGCTCTGCTTTTACTGCTCTGTTTACTACGCCTGACACAAATGCAGTTGTTCTCCCATTCGTTTTACTCGGAGGGAATCGCAGAATTAAAACTGCAAAAAGGCGTTTCCCGCCAGCTTAAGACCATCAGAGGAAAAATACTCGACCGCAAAGGCAGAGTATTGGCCACCAATGAACCGCAGTTCCAGCTGCATATAAATTACAGGCTCAGCTCCCTTTTCGACGAACGCGTTCGACGAGCAAAACTGCTGAGAGCCGCTAAGCGGTCCCAGCTCGCCGGGGCAAACCGATCTTTATTCGAGGCCCGCAAAGAACTGCAAGCCAGGCTTGAGGATTTGCAGCAGATAATCGATAAGTGTGTCCACTTTGGTGTCGACCCTGCGTATATCGAGAACAAAATCAAAAAAATAAACGACCGAATATGGGATTTGCGCATATTTCAGGCCTGGCGACAGAAGTGCTCAAAATCGGCTCTGTTTGAAAAATACAAGGACGATCTGTTCAATGTCAAACCTTCTGATTTCATTGCAGATTTCGAGAAACACTGCCGCAATCCCAATGATCGCCTTATGCTCATAGACCAGACCAACATCGCGGAGATGCACAAATACTGGCCGCTGCTCGAGCTAAAAACTGATGATGATATCTTTACTGCTCAATTAGAGTTTATGGACATTGAAGGAGTTAAAATTCTATCGAAGGCAAAAAGGCTCTATCCTTACCGCTCAGTTGCCGCTCAAACAATAGGCTGGGTTGGACTGGCACAACCACGCGATAAAAAGCTCTTCGCAAACGATAAGTTATCAAGATACTTGAGCGATGAAGTTTGCGGACGCAGACCCGGAATCGAGTATGTTTGTGAAACTATACTTCGAGGCAGAAGGGGGGAAGAAAGGATGGACATAGACCGCCAGATTGTTAGTCGGACAGAGACCCAGTTCGGCAAAGACGTTTCAATGACACTGGACATCGAGCTTCAAAAGAAAATAGAAGAGTATCTCACCGACTGCGAACGTAACCCCAACTGCAAAGCTCCTATGGCAGTGGTTGTGATTGACGTCAACACAGGTGATATCCTCGCACTGGTTTCAACACCGGTTTTCGATTTGAACCGTACCAGGTATGACTATGACACTCTGGCCGGCGACCCTAACGAGCCGCTGCGAAATAGAGCAATAAATAAGGGAGAGTATCCGCCCGGCTCAGTTATAAAACCGCTGATTCTTATCGCCGGGCTCGAATCCGGCAAAATCACTCCACACAAGATTATCAGCTGTCCAGCGCAAAAGGCACCAAAAGGTTGGCCAAGCTGCTGGTTATATAATAAATACCCCTGGACGGGGCACGATGATAAGTGGCAAAACTACGCCCGCAACGCCATTAAGGGCAGTTGCAATATTTATTTTTCACGCCTTGCCGACAGAATCGACACCTCTGTCCTGCAGCAATGGCTTTTCAAGTTCGGCTACGGCCACATTTCGTCGCTCGTCCCTCGTCCCTCGTCCCTCGGGCCACAGAACACGGGCCACGAGGCACGAGGATTAAGACAGGTCGCCGGACAAATTTCAACCGGAGCTGCAAAGGGCACAATTTCACGCTTCGAGCAGACACCGCCTCTCAACAAGGGCGAAAAAAGATACTTCGGCATAGGCCAGGGAAATCTACGAGCTACGCCGCTGCAGGTAGCAAATGCTTTTGCCGCCATCGCCCGACGCGGAGTGTATAAACCGCCCCGCCTTTTTCTTGATTCTCGACCAACGAGAATCGAGAATCGAGAATCGAGCATCGAGAATCGAGCATCGAGTATCGAGAATCGAGAATCGAGCATCGAGAATCGAGAATCGAGCATCGACCTTAACATCTCACCACAGACCTTAGATGTAATCTACGATGGTATGAGTGCTGTGGTTAATGAGCCCGGCGGAACTGCGTACACCCAGTTTGCCACAAGCATGCTCGCGCAGCAGGGTGTAAAGGTTTATGGCAAAACGGGTTCAACAGAACAGCCGAGCAATGCCTGGTTTGCAGGTTTCGCCACCGACGGCGCAGGCCGAAAACTTGCTATTGCTGTCGTCGTCGAAGGCGGCCAACGCGGCTCAGCCGATGCAGCCCCATTGGCCCGAGACACTATCCAATTCTGCATCGACGAAGGATATATCGGCGGCACTGCCCTAACAACAGAATAAAATCAAATGCCATTTGCGGAAAAAAAACAGCAGCGAAAAATGTTTTGGCAAATCCCTGTCAATAACCTATTATTACTGCAAGCGTGTTACGGAACCTTAATATTTGCTAAATCCCCGCTTCCACAGGGACAAACTCACCCCTGCATCAGCAGGGGTCGAAAGGAGACCAAAAATGTACTGCCCAAAATGCGGAACGCAAAATCCGGATAGTGCCCAGCTGTGTAAGTCCTGCAGCGGCGTTTTGCCAGGACCCGGAGCACAAGCTCCCATCGGCCCTGTCAAAACAAGTGGACTGGCCATCGCATCGCTTGTCCTCGCGATTCTAAGCCCCTTTACCTGCTTTATTACGGCCGTACCGGCAATTATTTTAGGTATTGTGGGTCTGGTAAAAATTTCTAAAAGCGCTGGGCAATTGAAAGGCATCGGCCTCGCAATCACAGCAATCGTTTTACCGGTAGTCCTCTTACCGTTCTTCGCGTTATTGATGGGAATTTTGATGCCCGCTCTCGCCCGCTCTCGACAAATGGCCTTCCGAATACACTGCGGCGCCAACATGTCCGGCCTCGGCAGGGCTATTCTCCTCTACGCCAACGACCACGATGGCCTTCCCAGTACTTCAAATTGGTGCGATTTACTGATTGAGCACGCCGGCGTAAGCCCTTCAATGTTCCGCTGCAAAGGTGCGCACGGAGGCCGTTGCAATTACGCTATGAACAAAAATCTGGAAAACTTTGATACGGGCAGTGCCCCGCATGATATGGTTGTCCTCTTTGAGACGCATCCCGGCTGGAACCAGACTGGCGGACCAGAGATGCTAACCACCGACAACCATCAGGGCCTGGGCTGCAATGTCTTATTTATCGACAACCACGTCAATTTCGTCAAAACAAAAGACCCCGACAAGCTCAAGTGGTAGATATAAAAAATCGAAAAAGCAGAACCTTTATCCAGCAAGTGAAAATTCTCGTGTTACCTGCGTGCAGCTCAAGAAATCGCGATACTAATCGGCTTGTGCAGCGTGTTTAGAACATCTTGCAGGATGCCGAAGAATTTGTCATTGTCCGGCCAGAGAATACTTTCATCACTCGGCATTGGCTTATCGATTTGATTAAGGAACCGCCCTAAAACGTCTTCATCGAGTTTTTCAGCCGAAACTCCCAGGCCAAGCTTTTCTATGTAATGTGCGTTGATTATCTGCTCATACTGACCGGCCACAGGCAGCAGGCACATCGGCTTTTTCAAATGCATACACTCACTTAGCAATGAAAAGCCCGCCGAAGCTATCACTCCCCGCGCACCCGCCAAATCGGCAAGAAATCCTTCCGTCGACCGCTCTTTGAAAACGCAATTATTGTACTCCCCGCTCTTCTTAAATCCATAAAGGCAAAACTTCTGCCCGGAAAACTTACCAAGCGTCGCTTGCAACCCCTCTACACCTTTACCGGAAGTCGAATATATCAGAAGGTGCTCGCCCCTGCTGGCTTGGAGCCCCTGTACTATAGGCCTCACAACCGGCGGTGCTAAAACTGCCGAATCAATCCGAAGGGGCGCATCAAAAAAATTGATAACAATATACGCAACCGCACCAACGTAGTGACACTCGGTAACTACGCTTGCCGTTATTCGAGAAAACCAGTTCTTCGTCTGGTGCTCTAATTCACACAGCGTCAGCACATGCTCGTGGTCTATACTGATAAAGGGCACCCTGTTTCGCCAGGCCCACCACGCACTGAAAGGCTCAAAATCTGATATCACCAAATCCGGCCCAAACGGCTCAAAGTAATTCTTGAAAAGCGCATCGTTCAGCTTATTGCCTTCAGGAAGATTGAGAAGATTTCTTTTCAGTGTTTCCGATTTGTCTATACGCCCATTTACATACGCGAAAGACAGACCGAAAATTTCTCTCACGTCCGCCTTTGGCGGACCGAAATATTGTTTCAGATAGAGAAGTGATTTTTTAGACCCGACAAACATCACATTATGGCCGGCATCGATGAGCCTTTGCCCTATCAGGTGCGACCGGCTGCTGTGTCCAAATCCTTCCCCGGCAACACCGTAGATTATTTTAGCCATTTCTTCGCACCTCGTACACTGTGTATATCGCCGGTAGTCAGTTATGTCAAGGCTCAAGCGGCGCAAATCACAAACTGCGTTCAGGGACACGCAGATAGTTAAGAGTTTTTTCGAGTATTCTGGCGGCTACCGGAGCCGCTACGGTTCCGCCGGTATAGCCTTTGCCGAGTTTGACGTTTGGTTTATAAATAGAAACCAAAACGATTGCTTCCGGTTCCTCAGCCGGTGCGCCGGCTACAAACGAGGCAACGTAATCGCTCTCCGAATAACCTCTCTCGTTGCTTTTGGCTAATTGAGCCGTCCCGGTCTTGCCAAACACTTGCCATTTCTCTAACCCGGCTCTCTTACCCGTGCCTTCGTTGACTACGCCGACCAGGGCTTCGGTAACAATCCATTTGGCAACTTCCGGCTTGATGATGTAACCAACCCCACCATGGCGAAGCGATGATTCTCTTAGTTCGATAATTTCGCCGGCACTGTCTACCACCGCCTTGACAAGATACGGGCTCACTGAGCGACCGCCGCTGGTAAGTATGCAGAAAGCTCGAATCAGTTGAATCGCAGTTACAGAAATCTCCTGGCCAAAGGGTATCCGGGTTACGCTGTACCCTGTCCAGTCACGAGCAGGACGCAGGAGACCGCCGGCTTCACCGGGCAGATCGACACCAACCTTTTTACCGAATCCGAAAAGTTTCAAACCCTTATAAAGTTTGTCCTTGCCGAGCCTTTGCCCGATTTTGGCCATCCCTATATTGCTCGACTGGACCAGAATCTCCCGCACCGTCAGGTCCCCGAAACCTCTGCGATATTCGCCGATTCGTCCAAAACCTCTGCCGTGATAGTTCCCGTTTTCGCAGAATATCTTCTCATCCTTGTTCACAACGCCGCTATCAATGGCAATCGCAGCAACTATCGGCTTTAGAATACTGCCCGGCTCAAACTGGTCGCTTATCGCGCGATTGCGAAGAGTATTCGGACCCCAACTATGGCGGGCCCCAGCAGGCACCTCAGGGTCAGCCCCGTTAGAGACTTTTCTCGTTGGGTCTCTAACGGGGTCAAAATCGGGCAGTGAAACCATGGCCAAAATCGCGCCGGTTTTCGCTGAAACCACAATCGCAACAGCCGAGTCCGCCTCATAGCTCTCGTACTGCTTTACAAGTTCGCCTCGTGCAAACTGCTGAATGGCGGCATCAAGGGTCAGGATAATCCCGACCCCATTAGTTAAAACGCCCGTTCGCCGTTTCAGACGAACAGGCCGACGGAAGGCGTCGGCAAGGAAAATATTCTGACCCGCCGAACCGCCAAGCTGTTTGTTATATCGCAATTCAATGCCGTTTAAACCACGGTTGTCAACACTTGTAAAACCAACGACGTGTGCCGCCAATCGCCCCATTGGATAATGTCTTTGCCAATCAGTTTGAACGCCGATGCCGTAGATTTTGCGGGCGGCGCTGCACTGTTCCACGCTGGCACCGACCTTGATTTTTGCAAAGCCGGGATTTCTGCTTTCTCTGACAAGTCTTATTATTTCGGTTGCTCGCATCTTTACGATTGGAGCAAGTCTGACGGATGTGTTTAGAGGGTTCTCTATAACTCGTGGCTCGGCAAAAATGGTGCGGACTCTATTGCTCGCCGCAAGAACCCTGCCGCGACAATCCAGAATCACGCCGCGTTGAGGCTTCTGTGTGAGGCGGCCGCGCTGCTGCTTGCTGCTAATGTCAATATAATGCTCGCTCCTGAAAAACTGCAGGTAAAAGCACCGCACTGCTAATGACAAAAATGCCACAATCAGAAACAACAAAAAGAAATTGATAATGCGGACGTTCTTCTCGTACATCGTACCTCGCGGCTCGCACCACGCATCACGGGCCACCAAGACGTTGTGAGACGGCAGCGGGATTTATCAAATCTTCCACCTGCAGTTGTTTGTGCGTAAGCTCCTGCATTAGCCACCTTTGCTCGGCCTCGTGCGCGTAAAGTTTGTAGAAAATGCGATTGTTGGCACTACGTAGATAAACAGTGAAAATCAAAACTGCCGTAAAATAAAAAACAACAAATACAAAACGAAATTGCGGCCTCATAATGGATAAACTCGAATACCAAATTTCGACAGCGAAGCTGGCGGTAGCTAAATCCAAAACAAACTGGTTAATTAGACTTGCCGCACTCACCAATTAACTAATCAACCAATTAACTAATCAACTATTTTATCGAGCGGGTATTTTCAAACGCGTACCAACAGGGACAAAGTCCTCATCGTCCAAAATGTCGGCGTTTAGTCTGGCTATTTCTGTGTACCGGCTGCCGTCCCCAAGCTGTTCGACAGCAATCTTCCACAGGTTATCGTCTTCTCGCACAGTGTACGACTTGCCCTGCTTTGCTCGAGCGGGTTTCTTCAGGGATAGATGCTCACGGCCGATAGATTTAACCTTCTCAAACACAGAACTCGAAAAAATGCCCTTACTTTTGTCTTTCTCCGCCGCCGAAGCCGGCAAAGGCGGTATGATAAGTTTTTGTCCGACATCAATCTCATCAGGCGATTCCAGAATGTTGCGATTGGCCTCAAATATCCTCATGATATTTTTTCTTTTGTTGCCCTCTTCAGGACCATAAAACTTTTTGGCTATCAAAGCCAGGTTGTCATCCTCGCTAACAACGTAGATTTTTGGCAAAGCCGGCTTGACAGTCTTGGTTTTCTCATCATCAACCGGCCCCAGAGCAACCGGCTTGACTTTATCGCTCCCTTTCAGAGTCACAGGGTTTTGCGGTAACGGTGTTTTGAAGCGAATATCCGGATCGTCCATCGGCGGGTTCTGAACCACGAAGGGTTGTTTTACAATCGACTCTGTCCGATTGATAAACTCACGTTCTTTGGCCCCAATACCCGGCGGATTATTGGGTAAATCGACCATGGTCGTAGTCAGCTCATTGCTGTCTCCACGAAAGCTGGGCAGCCCATTGATTATAAATGCAATCATAAATATAAAGGCCAAACCCAACAGTAATCCAACCTTGACATCGCGAGTCATAGCAAAACTCCTTTTTCTTTTGCTTTTTTTACCGCTGAGTTCGCCAAGAAGCCTGGTTAATCAGTGAGTGGTTAATTGGCCGGTTACGAATGCTCAATTAACCAATTCACCAATTCACCAATTCACTAATCCACTACATAATCTCTGCGGTTAATCTTTTTCTCTTATATTTTTTGTGCGATCCTTAACTTCGCACTTCTTGCCCGCTGATTCCTCGCAATTTCCCCTCGTGATGGCACAATCGGTTTTTTCGTGATAATCTTATAAACGCCGTCTTTTTCATTTGCCTTAAAATTACTCTTAACCAATCTGTCCTCAAGGCTGTGAAAGCTAATGACAGCTATGCGACCATTTTTAGCTAACAACGCCGACGCTGAAGCAAGCAGTTTCTCCAGATTCTCCAGCTCATTATTGACTGCGATTCTCAGCGCCTGAAAAGTTCTTGTTGCCGGGTGTATTTTGCTTTTTCGTTTTCGCTCCGGCTGTCCCAATGCCCTGCAGACTATCGCAGCCAGTCGGCCGGTTGTGGTTATCGGTCGGCTCTGACGGTCACGCACGATAAACCGTGCAATCCGCCGTGAGCCCCTCTCCTGGCCGAATTTGTAAATCAAATCAGCCAGGAATTTTTGGCCCGCTTTATTAACAATATCGGCAGCAGTGGTCTTTAATCTTTTGTCAATTCTCATATCCAGCGGCATATTCGTCTGGAAACTAAGACCCATCTCGACGTCCTCTAACTGTACCGAGCTGACACCCAAATCCGCTAATATAAAATCAACCCTTTCTATGCCCTGCTCGCGGACTCGCTCGCTGATTTCAGAAAAATTACCATAAATTAAAATGACCTTGCAGGCAAGGTCTTTCAATTTAAATTGGGCCCCTCGGATAGCATCTTTATCGAGATCCAGACCAATCAGAACCGCCTCGGGGCCCAGGGTTTCACCGAACAGAAAACTATGACCTCCTTGTCCAATGGTCACGTCGACCATCACCCCATCCGGGGGTAAGTTCACCTGTTCGACTAACGTCTCCGCAAGAACCGGAATATGTTCTACTATCGAGCCATTCACCTCCATCACATCTCGTATATCATATCGCAGTTTTACGCAATACGATGCTGATAAGTCCGCTTCTGACCGGCGGATATGCACAACGCACTACGACTTAGCCTACAGCTACTGCGTTTTTCCCAGCTTTAAGTTCCCTGACATCGGGCGAAAACGTAACGCTGCTGAAAATCTTGTCGAGGTTCTTCAGACGCTGAAGCCGCTCAGCAAGAATTGTCAGCGAGGCAAACGTTTGTTCGTCAACCGCCCTTTCACCAGTGAGACTTTTCTCTACAATCTGACAATGATTCGAATCCACTTCAATCATTTTGCCTCCAGTTAAGAAAGTCAAAGTTCTTCGTTCTGCTTTTGTAAGACGACCTGCCGTGCCTGCGACATCTGTTTCTGGTATTGGGCCATATTATCTGCCAGATACTGCTCCCAGCTTTCGTTATTCCACAGTTCGATATGGTCTCGGACGCCAACCAGCGTAATATGTGCCTTCAATCCCGCCCTCTTTCGCAATCTTTCATTCAGAAGCAATCGGCCTTGCCCGTCCAGCTCCACCTTGCTGGCCAGAGCAAAGCTTATTCGCTCGAACGCCACTGCTTCATCGGGAGCAGTCGCCTCGGGTGCAACCGCAAGGACTATTTGCTCGAAATATCTTTCAGGATACAGACAAAGTATGCCGTTGGCGCCGAGGACGAGATAGAAATTGCTGCCGTGCTCATCGGCATCGATTTGATTTCTCAGCCTATTTGAGATGAGGACTCTGCCTTTCCCATCGACTACGTGCTGATATTCACCTGTTAATAAAAGCATGGTATTTATTCCACTTGCTATATCCACAATGGGAATTTATACCACTTCTTACCACTAAGTCAACACACAGAGACATTTTTTTCAAAATTTTTGCAAAATTTTATTATAGGACGTCCTCGGGGCAAGCTAATCCCCGCAAACAAAAGTGCTTACGAAAATACGATGCTCTCTGGTGGCCGGATATTTTTTTCACTACCCGGATGTTTTTTTCACAACTCCTCGTGAGTTTCTTGCTTACCGCGGGTGCCTGCCCCGTACCAAATAGGCCCCTGCCGTAATTTGGTGCGGGGTCATTCCCAGCGCACTACCACTGTCATTCCGAGCGAAGCGATGCGCAGCATCGCGGAGTCGAGGAATCTATTCAAACCACCGTCGCGAAGCGACCTCAACCAAAATCATCATTAATCAATTATCAATTCCAGGGTCATTGCGAGGCCTGCGAAGCAGACCGCACCCCCCAAGACATGGATTTTAACTCTCCCCATTAAGAGCGGTTACAGAAAAAGCGGGCGAAGGGGATCGAACCCTCGTAGCCGGCTTGGAAGGCCGGTGCATTACCACTATGCTACGCCCGCAATACAATTGATTATCGATTACTTATAATCCAATAATAAATAATCAATAGTAAATAGTCAATAGCAAATTACTATTACCGCATCCAACATGCTTGCATCTCCCCGATGACCTTGCTATACTATATCCCATACATTATTTACTGCTAAAAGCAGGAGGAAACTCTTATGGCTGATAGAATAACCCGTCGAGAATTTATACGCGATACCGCGGCTGCCGCCGCTGCCCTGACGGCCGGATTAACGGCTGCAAACTCAGCCGAGGCTGCCAAAAAAACCAAAACACACACGGGCAAAATACTCAACTTCAACCCCGATATGGAATACCGCCGATGTGGAAGGACCGGATTGATGGTCTCCGCCGTCTGCCTGGGCGGCCACTGGAAACGCGTTGTCAGGATAATCGGCGGCAGTGAGCCCGAGGGCTGGATGACAGAGAAAATCGACCGCCGTGACTTCCAGAAGAACCGCTACGACGTCGTCACCCGCTGCATCGAGCGCGGAATCAACTACGTCGATGCCTGCTGCCGTGAAGAAATCCTCGCCTACGCTAAGGCACTGAAGGGCCGACGCGACAAAATGTACTTCGGCTATTCCTGGCATATATGGGAAAGCCGATTCGAACAGTGGCGCCCGCGCAAAAAGCTCCGCGAAGGCCTCGACCAGGGCCTGAAAGAAGCCGGACTGGACTACGTGGACCTCTGGCGAATAAGTCTTCTCGTTGACAGCAGCCAACACAGCAAAGCCGACGTTGAAGAAGCGGTGGCCGCCCTCGACTGGGCCAAGAAGACCGGCCGCGCACGATTCATCGGCATCTCTTCCCACGACCGCCCGCACATAAAGAAGCTCATCGAGACCTACCCGGAACAGATGGACGTCATTCTGACACCCTATACCGCAAAAACAAAGCTGGTCACCGACGAGAGTGGACTCTGGGCAACGCTGAAAAAGTACGACGTCGGCTGGTTCGGAATAAAACCCTTCGCCAGCAACTCCGTCTTCAAAGGCGACAGCTCACCGTCAAGCCGATACTTTGAAGAGGACAACCGCATAGCGCGTCTCGCCATCCGGTATATCCTTTGCAATCCAGCCATAACCGCTCCTATGCCCGGCCTGATTAGTGTCCAGCAGGTGGACAACGTCGCGCGGGCCGTAAAGGAGCGCCGCGAACTGGACCTGAAGGAAACCGCAGACCTCAATCTCGCTATGGAGCGTGCCTGGGCCAATCTGCCCGCAGACTACCAGTGGCTCAAAGACTGGGAATACGTCTAATCAAGCAATATGAAGCTGAGGATTTTGCTCGTAGTTGTTGTTTTGGCACCGGCACTTATTGTCGCGCTGCACGGCTGCACACAATCCGATGATACTATTGGCGAGCCAACGGCCCTGCCGCCATTAGTCGTTGATAAAGATTCTCCCCTGCTTCTGGATGAGCCGCTTCTTTTAGATGAGCCGACCGAGATTGGAAAACATACCACCGAAGCAGAGACTAAAAACGCTACCTGCTTTGTCTGCCATGCAAACTATGCGGATGAGCCGTTCGCTCAATCCCACGCGAAAGCAGATATAGCTTGTTCTGATTGCCACGGCGAGTCCATCGCCCATAAAAACGATGAGAACCACCTAACTCCGCCGGATAGGATGTATCCGGCGAGTGAGATTGACGGGGCCTGCCGGAAATGTCATGCTAATCACGATGTGCAACCTGCAGAAGTCGTCCGCCGATGGAAAGTACGCCTCGGCGATAAAAAAACTGACGTGTTGTGTAAGGAATGTCACGAAAGTCACGACATACCGGCGGCGGCAGTCGTCCGCAAATGGCAGGAGCGCACCGGTCAGAAGAAGGAAGCCGAACCGATAGTCTGCACGGACTGCCACGGCGACCACCGCCTGAAGCTGCGCTCCGTCCGCTGGGACAAAAAAACCGGAAAGCTTTTAACCCGCACAAAATAGGCCCCTGCCGCCATTTGCCGTGGCGCCATTCTGAGCACAGCGAAGAATCTCACTTCGACATTCGATATTCCTTGTTCAATATTCGATATTCACTGTGTTCCTCTCCCCCTAAATTTATTTGCGGGTCAATCTTTCCCAACCCAAATTTATTCCCCGGCCAACTCTAAATTCCAAAAGCTCAGATAACAACCAAGCTCACCGGCCGCATTCGACCCAAGTCAGCCGCTTGAATTACCACCAACTTCAGACTTGGCTCGCAGCAAATCGTAAATACGGACCAGATAAAAGAAAATCGCAGCCACGAGACCAAAGAAAATGCCCAAAACCAACCAGGCCCATGGTTGAGTTTTATGCTCACGTGCAGTGACAAACAGCCATATAGCGACACATATATGAACGAGAAACCTGAAAACTAAAAAAATCGATGCGACAACTTTATTGAAAAGCACTATTTTTCCATACTCGGTGGTCCCATAGAGCTTGACAAGTAAAATATTGGAAAAGTATGTGCCGGAAATTGAGATAATGGTCAGTATCATGATTACGATTAGGAATTTTTCAATCTGTTTCATTCTTGGCCTCCATATTTGCTGCCGCCTAACGTCCAAAATCAGCGACTCTGGCGAGCGTTAGAGTCGGTCGGGTTGAGCCATCTGCTCATTTAGTCGTTCGTATTTAGTGCCTCGTGAATCGTATCTCGTCTCGTTGTGTCTATACAATAGCGTAGATGCCAATTGCCATCAAGGAATTTCTCGTCGCTCGATACTCAATGCTGGAAAATCTCTGTTAGTTTTGAGTAGTGAGTGGTGAATATTGATTATTGATAAATGAGGAATGATGAATTACAATCTGACACCAAATACAGAATATGAAATTTGAGATATGAAATTTGAGATATTAAATATGAGATTAAAGATATGAGTATTACTGAAATAGCAGCGGAAGCCAAACGAGCGTCAATTCAATTGACTGCGGTCAAAACGGATGTAAAAAACAACGCGTTAACCGAAATTGCTAACACCCTCAAGCAGCGCAGCGACCATATCATAGCAGTTAACGAAGTAGACCTGGATGCGGCTAAAAGGAACCAATTAGCCGAACCTCTGCTGAAACGCCTGAAGTTTGACGAGGGCAAAATTGAAGACGTTTGCGCAGGAATTGAGGCCTTGATAAAACTCGATGACCCCGTGGGTAAAACAATCACGGCGACGGAGCTTGACGAGGGTCTGGAGCTTCATAAGGTCAGTTGTCCAATCGGCGTTATCGGCGTTGTTTTTGAATCCCGGCCGGACGCCCTCGTGCAAATATCGACGCTGTGTCTTAAAAGCGGCAACGCGGTGCTGCTGAAAGGCGGAAGCGAAGCGGAGAAGACTAACAATATACTGTCCAAGATAATCTGTGAAGCCGGCGAAAAGGCAAACCTTCCCGAAGGATGGCTCCAACTTCTCCACACCCGCCAGGATGTTGCCGAAATGCTCTCGATGGATGAATACATCGACCTGCTCATCCCCCGCGGCTCGAATGAATTCGTTCGCTATATTATGAGCAACACGAACATACCGGCCCTTGGCCACGCCGACGGGATATGCCACGTTTATATTGACGGTGACGCTGACTTAGAGATGGCTGTAAACATAGCGGTGGACTCGAAGTGTCAATACGTGGCTGTTTGTAACGCTGCTGAGACCATGCTGGTCGATACGAAAATCGCAGAAGCGTTTTTGCCGAAGGTCAAAAAAACGCTGGAGGAAAAAGGTGTTGAGCTGCGCGGCTGCTCCAAAACAGCGTCGATAATAGGTGTAAAACCCGCAGTTGAAAAGGACTGGTCAACCGAGTATCTGGATTACATCCTTTCGGTAAAAGTTGTGGCCGGCCTGGACGAGGCCATCGAGCACATAAACAAGTACGGCTCCGGGCACACCGACACTATCGTTACCGCCGATAAGAAAAAAGCTACAAAGTTTATGGAGCTGGTCGATTCCGCAAATGTATTCTCGAATTGCAGCACCCGTTTTAGCGACGGTTTCCGCTACGGCCTCGGCGCAGAAGTGGGTATCAGCACCAACAAGATACACGCGCGAGGCCCGGTCGGACTTCAAGGCCTTGTGATTTACAAATGGAAACTGCTGGGTAGCGGTCAGGTTCTGGCAGACTATGCCAGCGGCGCAAAGAAATTCACACATAGAGACCTAACCACAGAGAGTGCAGAGAGCGCCGAGAAAAAGAAGTTATAAACAAAGAAAAACAACTCAGCGAACTCAGCGACCTCCGCGGTAAAAGACAGCAATGAGAGATTAGTATTTAGCCGGCGGTTTTACCGTCGGTCTACGCTATACGCAATACGACATACGAGATTAATATGAGAAATTTTAGCAAAGCCAGGCGAATAGTTGTAAAAATCGGCACCAATATCCTTACCAAAGATAGCGGCGTCGACACAGCCTATGTCCGCCGAATCGCACAGCAGATAAGCTCTCTGCTCAAGACGGACAGGCAGGTTGTCATCGTCAGTTCAGGCGCTATCGGTATGGGCTGTGGCCAGTTGGAGCTGGCCGGCAAAGTAACCCCCGTTAGAAAATCTACTGCCGGCAGGCCAAACGCCAGACGTCTCATTTCTAACGGGGTAAAGGACACAAAGATGCGCCAGGCCTGCGCGGCTATCGGCCAGCCGCTCTTGATGGCAGAGTGGCGAAAATCATTTCTGCACTACGGCGTTACCGTCGCACAGGTTCTGGTAACCGCCGAGGTGCTCAACAACAGAAAGACGTACCTTAATCTTCGCAACTCCATCGAGACACTTTTGAAACTTTCGGTTGTCCCCATCTTGAATGAGAACGACAGCGTAAGTACCGATGAAATCGGCTCGGCCTTCGGTGATAACGATAAATTAAGCGCGCTGGTCGCCAGTAAGATTAACGCAGACGTGTTGATTATGCTCAGCGATATCGATGCGCTTCACGATAAAGACCCGCGAAAATTCGCCGACGCTAAGCCGATACCCACCGTTTACGAGATAACCGATAGATTAGAGCGAAGCGCCGGCGGAAGAGGCACAAAATACGCGACCGGCGGAATGAAAACGAAATTAGAAGCGGCAAAGATTGCCTCAAACGCCGGCTGCCGAATGGTTCTGGCCAACGGCAGATTGAAAAATGTCATCGACCGAATTATCGCCGGCGAAGAAATCGGAACGGCCTTTTACCCGAAACGAAAGCTAAGTAACCGTTCAAGATGGATTCTCAATAGCGCCGCCGCCGGCACGATAAATATTGACGAAGGCGCAATGCGGGCTATAAAGAATCGCAAAAGCCTTCTTCCCAGCGGCGTAATCTCGGTGAAAGGCACATTCGAGGCCGGGGCGGTCGTCATGCTCAACCCGCCAGAGCCTCCGACAGCGGCAAGCACCACGAGGCGGGCCAAGGCCGTTACGAATTTGAGCAGCTCTCAGCTAAAAGCCCTTGCCGGCAAACACAGTTCTGAAATTCGAAAAATCCTCGGCCCAAAACACCGCGACGTCGTCGCAATTCCGGAAGACATTGTCATAATTGATTATTGATGCTCGATGCTGGATGCTCGATACTAAATGCGAGATACGCTGCACGCTTCACGAGATATGAAAAAATGAGCAAGATCGAATCTCTGATATTGGGTATGTTTTTTGGATTTCTGCCGGTGCTGTTTTGTGTTGCTGCGGCCGGTTTTATAAATGTCGTGTTCCTTGAAGAAAAGGGGATTGCATACTGCACGCTGGGGGGCCTGTGTGTCGGCCTAATCATCGATATTGTCTTTCTGAAAAGATGGGTCAAAAAAGCCTATCAAATGAACAGCAAGATTCTCGCGGCACTATATATCTTCTACTCAATAGGGGTGCTTGGTTTTTGCATGGGGATACCAATTCTCGAATTTCCGTTGGGTATGGCGGCCGGGGCATACGCGGCCAGGAAGATTTACCATACGAAAGCCGGGCCGGAAAAATTCAAGCGAAGTGTCAAAAAGATGTCCATTTTTGCGGCGGCGGTAATGGTTCTGATTTGCTGTTTGATAACCCTGTGGGCGATAGCCGGCCAAATGATAGGCTACAGATTCGAGACGCCGTGGCTTTCGTTCACTTTTACGGTGCCGGTATTTTTCGCGGTGGTACTCATCGGCGGGGCCGGGCTGGTCTTATTGCAATATTGGCTGACCAGCATAACTGCGAAGCTCGCGTTTAAGCTGTCGCGGTGAGCGACGAGTGACGAGTATCAAGCATCGAGTATCGAGCATCCAGCCATTCACCAATTAACGAATTCACTAATTCACTTATTTTCTTGACGCCAATTTCAGTTTCCGCTATTCTATGCCCTGAAATAATGAAAGCAGGCCTGGCGAAATTTGGTGGTAAAAATCAGCAGGAAATTGGGAATGTCGGCTCCTAAGGAAACATCAGGTCTGAACAGACCAATGCACATGTCCGTGCTTTTGGTACTGGCCGCACTGTTTGTGTCTGTCTTTGCTGCCTCTGCCACTCCGGCGTAGGCACCGGCATTTGTTCGGCGAGAAAGCGATCTATGAAGAACAGGCATCGTTTGTAAACCGGCTCGGCTATGTCCATAACGTGGGGCCAGCCGGCCAGCCGGTCATAAGTGTATGGCACAACGACTTCTTTCAATCGCTTCACCAATTTGTATGACTGATTGATAGGCACCAGCGCGTCGAGTGTCCCGTGGAGAATCAGTGTCGGCGGGTCAACCTTTGCGAACTGCCCGCGCGCCGGGCCGGGATTGCTCCAGGCACCGGTAGTCGGTGAGGTGTAGGGCTTACGCCGACCGTTAATCGTCATACGCGGCAGTATTTTTTTGCCTTTGAAATTGGGTTTAATTGGGTTTGATTGGGTTTGTATTGGGTTTGTTTTGTCGGAACCCGAAAACGCGGTTTTTTTCATAATCCCTTTTGGCAAAGAGGTTTGTATTGTTTTTTGTCGTTTCGAAAATTGGCTTTGTTTTTTCGGAGCCATAATGGGCGATATATTTTCATAAGCCTTTGTATAGAAAACAGTTACGTTCATTTCGGCTTTTTTGAAATTGGCTTTGATTGGCTTTGTTTGGCTTTGTTTTTTCCCACGTTCACCAAGTGTCTTATTTTCATAATCCTTTGTTAATACCTTATTTACGTTCATTTGACTTTTTCGGAAATTGGGTTTGTTTTGCATAAAAAGTCTGATTTGTAAAGAATTCTCTATACCTGTAGAGGTATCTCTACAGATGTAGAGTGCCTTACAGGCATGTAAATAGTTCATTAATCGCAGATTACGCTGATTAAATGGATTTTTTAGCCACAAAAATGCACAAAAAAGTAACCACAGATTACACAGATTATTAACCGCAGAGAACGCGGAGAGCGCAGAGGTTTTTAGCCGGCTTGGTGTTCCCGGCAAACTCTGCTCTAAAAGCGAGCTTTTGACGCAGAGTCTTGCCTTCGCCCACAAGGCCATCAAAATGGCCTTTTTCAAAAGCCGGCTAAATAAGTGTTTTTTGGCCATTAATACACCCAAATGTTTAAAAACTTGGCTTTTATGATGCAAAATAATGCTTTTTTAACCACAGATTTCACAGATTTTAAACGCGGATTACGTGG
>JAUXAB010000001.1 GCA_030615025.1 Phycisphaerae bacterium
CAAATTGCCCAATTTGACATATTTTCATAATCCTTTGTTAATACTTTATTTACGTTCATTTTGGCTTTTTGGAAATTGGCTTTGTTTGGGTTTGTTTGGCTTTGTTTTTTCCCACGTTCACCAAGTGTCTTTTTTTCATAAGCCTCTTGTATAAGGACAGATACGTTCATTTGACTTTTTTGAAATTTGGCTTTGTTTTGCATAAAAAGTCTGATTTGTAGAGGACTCTCTACAGTTGTAAAGGGCCCTGCCTCGCAGAATGCTACGCAGGGCAGGCCCTTCGACCCTTCGACGATGCTCAGGACAGGCAAGCTCCCTTCGACAGGCTCAGGGCGGGCAGGGCTGGATAGGCGGTTTGCGTAGCTTGTAGTTGGTAGTTGGTAGTTCATAGTTCTTATTTCCCGCCACACGAACGGCGGGTAAACTCCTTGCATATTTGCCGGCTTAAAAAAAAGACGTCCCTCTATAATTGCACGAATGTGCGCGTTTGAGTCGAAAAAACACCCCGATTTTTGATGCCGGATTCTCGTAACTCGATGTGAGATATGGAGATAAAAAAATTTTATTTTTTCCGGTTTTTGTCGGTAGCTATGCCCGGTTTTGGTCGCGCCTTTTTACCTATATTAACGCGCCACTAAGGCACAAAGACACAAAAAAATATAGCCACAGATTTCACAGATTGCACGGATTTTGTTTTTGCCACGAATTGCCACGAATAAACACGAAATATATAGAAACCACGGATTTCACCGATTACGCGGATTTATTGCCACGAAGGCACAAAGGCACAAAAGAATATAGCCACAGATTTCACTGATTTCACGGGATTTTCACCACGAAGGACGCGAAGGGCACGAAGAAAAATTGGCCACGGAGGGCACAGAGAACAGAAATGGACCAATTAATTCAAGGATTTCATGGAACAGGGAAAAAAAGTACCACCTGAGGGTGCAGGCGGACACCTTTAATTGCTCCTGAATTGCAAAAGATTGAAGAATTCCATTGACTTTTCTCTCGACAGCGGGTAGTTTCTCGATTTGATGGAGCAGGGTGAAAGCTCCTTTTCGTTTCATTGCAGAGCTTTGCTACCTGAATAAATCCGAGGGGATTCGACAAACAATCGCATTTTGTTGCGAAAATATTAACAATTTTTTAAGGAGGTCGAAAAATGGCTAAAAAAAGAAATCTAAAAATGTGGGTGGTAATGTCAGTATTACTGGCGGGGATGGCTCCCGCAATTGCTGCGGGAGGGGTCATCTACGTTGATGCGGATGCTTCGACGGGAGGAGATGGCCAGACGTGGGCGACGGCTTACAAGTATCTTCAGGATGGCCTGGGTGCGGCCGTGTCCGGCGATGAGGTATGGGTGGCTGAGGGCATATACAAGCCAGACGAAGGAGACGGGATTACACCTGGGAACCGCTATGCCACATTCCAGCTCAAAAATGGCGTGGCTATCAAGGGCGGCTACGCGGGGTTTGGTGAGCCAGACCCCAATGCCCGGGATGTCGAGGTGTATGAGACTGTCCTGAGCGGCGACCTGCTTGGTAATGATGGGCCGGACTTTGCCAACAATTACGAGAACAGCTACCACGTCGTAACCGGCAGTGGGACGGATCAAACGGCCGTGTTGGACGGCTTTACCATCAGGGGCGGAAACGCTAACGGCTCCGGGGAAAATAGGTTTGGCGGCGGGATGTATAATCGCTCCGGCAGCCCGACGCTGACCAACTGCATGTTTACTGACAACACGGCACGGGCTGGCGGCGGGATGGGGAACCGCTCGAGCAGCAGCCCGACGCTTACAAACTGCACGTTCAGCAAAAACTCGACCAGAGATGATCAAGGCGGCGGGATGGCCAACTGGTCAAGCAGCCCGACGCTTACAAACTGCACGTTCAGCGGCAACTCGGCTAACAGCGGGGGCGGGATGCACAACTGGTCAAGCAGCCCGACGCTTACAAATTGTACGTTCAGTGGAAATTCAGCGGAATTCGGCGGCGGGATGACCAACTATGAAGGTGGCAGCCCGACGCTGAGCAACTGCAAATTTATCGCTAATTCGGCAGGAGACAAAGGCGGCGGGATGTACAACCTAAATAGCAGCCCGACGCTGACCAACTGCGTGTTCAGCGGCAACTCGGCGGCTTTGTGGGGCGGCGGCGGGATGGCCAACTGGACCAGCACCCCAACACTGGCCAACTGCACGTTCAGCGGAAACTCGGCGGACAGAGACGGCGGCGGAATGTGGAACTACGACAACAGCAGCCCGACTCTGACCAACTGCACCTTCAACGGCAACTCGGCCAGCTACGTCGGCGGGATGGCCAACTTCGAAAGCAGCAACCCGACGCTGACCAACTGCACGTTCAGTAACAACTCGGCCTACAACAGCGTCGGCGGCATGCTCAACCAATGGGAATGCAGCCCGACGCTGACCAACTGCACCTTTATCGGAAACTCGGCTGGGCAGTCCGCCGGCGGGATGGACAACTATGACGGTGGCAACCCGACGCTGACCAACTGCACCTTTATCGGAAACTCGGCAAATGTCAGCGGCGGCGGGATGGTCAATGAATTAGGCAGCAGCGCGACGGTGACCAACTGCATCCTCTGGGGCAATACCGCGCCAAGCGATCCACAGATACACAATGATGGGACGAGTTCGGCAACTGTTAGCTACAGCGATGTACAGGGCGGCTGGCCGGGCGAAACAAATATTGATGCGGACCCATATTTCGCAGATCCGTATAATGGTGATTGTCACTTGAGGTCTGAGGCCGGCAGATGGGATCCGGTAGGTGAGAGCTGGATCAAGGATGGCGTGACCAGTCCCTGCATCGACCGTGGGAGTCTGGCTTCTGACTGGACTGCCGAATTGTGGCCGCACGGGGAACGCATAAATATGGGAGCCTATGGAGGGACGCCAGAGGCAAGTATGTCATTGTCAGATGCAGGTAATATCGCAGATTTGAATATTGATGGCTGGGTAGGTTACGGGGATATGATGCTATTGACAGATAAATGGATTTATGAGGAGGTCTTATTGTCCGGAGACCTGAACAGAGATGGAATTGTCACTTTCACCGATTTTGCCATTTTTGCTCACAATTGGCTGGCAGGTCCCCCACCCGGTCCGGCGAGTAATCCGGAACCAGCGAATGACGCAACGGACGTCGACCCAAACGCTGATTTGAGCTGGACGGCTGCCTCTGATGCCATATCGCACGATGTGTACTTCGGCACGAGCAGTCCGGGTACATTCCAGGGCAACCAGACTGATACTATATTCGATCCCGGCACAATGGTCTATAGTAGTAGGTACTACTGGCGTATCGATGCGGTCGGTGCCTATGGCAAAACCACCGGTGAAGTCTGGAGCTTCACGACTATCTATAGCGACCTTCAGGCGAGTAATCCGAATCCAGCAGATGGCGCAACAACTGTCAGTACAACTGCTGATTTGAGCTGGACGGCTGGGGTCGGTGCCACATCGCACGATGTGTACTTCGGCACGAGCAGTACACCGCCGTCTATAGGCAACCAGGCCGCTGCAACATTCGATCCCGGCACGATGGCTTATAGTACTACTTATTACTGGCGTATCGACGAGACTGGTGCTTATGGCACAATCACGGGTACGGTCTGGAGCTTCACAACTACGATGCCCCCACCGCTATTTTAATTAGTTTGTTACAATCTGATGTTAGGTTAAAGGGCCGTGAGGATTAAACTTGCGGCCTTTTTTATTGGTCCGGGTTTAAGCTGAGTATTTCACCCGGCCCTTAATAGGGGCGGGATTCACGGCTTTTTTGAATCTTTTAATTGCGTGCCGGCCTACGGTAATAAATCTGTACGCATCAATAATAAGTTAGACTACTTCAAAAACCGCCTCGTCAGAGGAAGTATGAAATATGCGGGCTAAAGTTTCAGAAAAAGGTTGCCCGGCAGTTGCTTTATGAGGCCCTTGAGTCGAAGCGATATCAAGCCGGCGTTTATATTGCCCGGTGCTAAATCGGTCTCCGTGATTAGCTGGTCTACGTGCAGCGGCTCTTTGTCCAAGCAATCGTAAATCGTTCTTTCAGAATCACTTAGATTTAACTGGCTCACATCAAACAAGGGCGTCTCGACCTTTTCAGAGGCTTTTGCCGCTGCTGTGGCTGCATGGCTCTGAAGTTGTTTGCCGATATAGCCGAGAGCTTCCATCACATCTTCAATGGATTCGATTAGCTTTGCCCCCTGTTTTATCAACTGATGGGCACCTTTATTCAGCGGCGAGTCAATTTTGCCCGGCACAGCCATCACCTCGCGATTATTGTCCAGCGCAGCTCTGGCGGTAATCAGTGCTCCTGAACGCAGGCCGGCCTCGACAACAATTGTCCCCAGTGACAGTCCGGCTATTATTCTGTTGCGAGGCGGGAAGTTCTCCGACAGCGGCTCGTACTGCAGCGGTAATTCGCTAATGCAAGCGCCGGATTCTGCTATAAGCTCAAACAGCTTCTTGTTCTCCGGCGGGAAAATATTTGCCAGGCCGCAGCCCTGTACCGCAATTGTGCGCCCGCCGGCTGATAGCGCTCCCTGATGTGCGGCGGTATCTATGCCGCGTGCCATCCCGGAACAGATAGTAAAGCCGGCTGAACTTAAAAAATGGGCAAGCCGGGAAGATTGCTCCTGGCCATACAGACTGCAGCGCCGGGAACCAACTATCGAAATACACAAATTGTCCTGCCGAGTCAAGCTGCCCTTAATGTAGAGAACCGGTGGAGGGTCATAAATCTGTTTCAATACGGGTGGATAACGCTTATCATCAAGGTGGATTATCCAGACGCCAAGCTTCTCAGCCAGCTCCAGCTCAGCAGTTGTGTCGAATTTGTTACGCGTTGCGGCAATTTGTTCAGCAGTTTTGAAACCCACTCCATCTATTTTGCCTAATTCGCTGACCGAAGCACCTAAGGCGCGATCCACCGAGCCGAAATCGTTTATAAGTTTTCCAAAAGTAGTCGGGCCGACATTATCAGCTCTGATTAATTTGAGCCATTTTTCAATATCGATGGAATGTTGCTGCGTTTTTGCCATCGCTGTTTCCCTTTAGCTGTCGTGAAGACGAGAATTTTAGCTGAAGTTTATCTAATAACCGCCTGGGGTCAACAAAAAAAATTGACACTACTCGATGCTCGATGCTGGATTCTCGATACCCGACGAGCATGGAGAATCGGGAATCAAGGATCGAGACGGGCACTGCATGTAAGAGGTGGCTGAGCAGTTCGGCCCTGAGCTCACTGCCGAAGGGAATTTTCTTGTCTCCTGCATCTTCTCTTGTTATAATGACTTATAGAAAAACGTCAAAAGGGCAAGGAAGATATCCGCCGTGGCGGATCATTTCGTCTCGGTATATGACGATGGCTTTTCCATTTAGGGATAACAAGTCGAGCAAGATTGGTTAAATGGTAATTGGTTAAATGGTAATTGGTAAATGGTTAAATAGTTACCAATCACCAATCACCAATACAAGCTTGCACCCGCGGAAGCGGGTGGCACACATTAAAGAGTTACGGGGCAATTAATCGCATTTTGTTACGAAGGAACGGTAAACCATAAGGAGGTATCGGAATGATATATGAGATATTTGAAAATGAAGTTGTTATGCTTCTGATTGGCGTGGGCGTCTTGATCTTTATTCTGGGAAGTCGCCCGCGGCTGAAACGCCTTCCGGCATCGAAAATCCTTATTGTAGGCTTCTACGTGCTCCTGGTTGGCTGGGTTCTGACGGTCCTTGAGGGTTTCTTTTGTGAACGGCTTCTCGACTATCTGGAGCATATGTGCTACGCCGTTAGTTCGGTATTGGTGGCCATCTGGTGTTGGAAAGTATTTGGAAGTGGGCCCCCAAGTAGAAAGGAGGCTTTGTGATGCACCCTGTAGCAGTTTTTGATATTATCACTTTCCTGGCCTCTTTAGCGGCGCTGATTGTCCTGCTGAAAGGTTGGAAGCGGGCTTTGGAGCCTAAGGCCAAATTAGTGTTCACGGGGCTTCTGGTTTTTACCATGTGTTACGGCTTTAGCCTTTTCGTCGAGTGGACCTGGCAAACCAAAGTGCTGGATAGGATAGAGGACATCATTGGAGCATTGGTTCCAATGTGGTGGGCGTTTGTCATCTACGCCTTTCTTGCAGGAATCGCCGAAGAAGAGCTGCGCGAGAGAGAAGCGAGGTTTCAAGAGCTGTTCGATGAGGCCCCTGTCGGCTACCATGAGCTGGATACGGAGGGACGCATAATGCGAGTGAACCGCACGGAGCTCGATATGCTCGGTTACACCGCAGAGGAGATGCTGGGTAAGCCTGTGTGGGAATTCTCGGTCGATAAAGAGAAGTCTCGGGATACGGTTGCTGATAAGCTGGCTGGTGACATACCACCTGGGCGGGTCTTCGAGCGCACGCTTCGGCGAAAAGATGGAAATACACTTCCAGTGCTTGTTGGTGTCCGGCTTCTGCGCGACAAGGCGGGACGAATAAGTGGCATCCGTTCAGCCATACAGAATATCACCGAGCGTAAGCGGGCCGAGGAGTCGCTTGCGGAAGAACGCAGTTTGTTGCGGACACTGATAGACAACATGCCAGATAACATTTTTGTCAAAGATATCGAAAGCCGATTTGTTGTCGCCAATATTGCGGTTGCGCACTTCATGGGGGCGACAACGCCTGATGAGCTGCTCGGAAAGACAGACTTCGACTTTTACCCGCAGGAACTGGCAGCCCGATATTACGCCGATGATCAGAAAGTCATCCAGTCGGGCCAGCCATTGGTCAGCCGAGAGGAGCCCGCCGTAGACGCGGCAGGCAGCCGGAAATGGTATTCAACTACCAAAGTTCCCTTGCGGGATAGCCGCGGAAAGATTGTGGGGCTTGTGGGCATTAGCCGTGATATCACGGCCCGCAAGTTAGCAGAAGAGGACAGCGAACGGCTTATGCAGACACTGGCCTTGAAGAACGAAGAGCTCGAGTCGGTTTTGTACGTTACGTCACACGATTTACGAGCGCCGCTGGTTAATATTCAGGGTTTTAGCCATGAGTTATCTCGCAGTTGCGATCTGATATGTTCAGCTCTTAGGGACAAGGTGCCGGCTGCGGATGTAGGCGAAAAAGTGCGTACTGCTTTGAATAAGGATGTTCCTGAGGCGTTGGGCTTTATTATGACCAGCGCGAAAAGGATGGATTCGCTGCTGTCAGGGCTGCTGCGACTTTCTCGATTGGGCCAAGCCGCGGTGAATATTGAGCCATTAGATATGAACGCAATGCTCACCGATGTCACCAAAAGTATGGAATACCAGGTAAAGGAGGCGGGTGCGACGGTGGACATTGAGTCACTGCCACCTTGCCTTGGTGATGCTTCGCAGATAAACCAGGTTTTCTCTAATATTCTGGATAATGCGTTGAAATATCTTGACGAATCCAGGCCTGGTGTGATACGTATATATGCCAAAGTCGAAGATGGTCAGAGTATTTATTGTGTGGAGGATAACGGAGCAGGTATCGCTCCAGAGCATCAGAGTAAGATATTTGAGATATTCCATCGGCTCGAACCCGACAAGAAAAGTGGAGAAGGACTTGGGCTAACTATCGTCAGGCACATTCTCGACCGGCATAATGGAAAGGTATGGGCAGAATCGGAGCTTGGAAAAGGGAGCAAATTCTTTGTGTCTTTGCCGAGCGTTTGATTATTAACAGTGGTGGTGTTGACAGGAAAGGAAAAGCATGAAAAAGGAAGGTGTTATTCTTATTGCTGAGGATGATGAGGGACATTTTGAGCTGATAAAGAGGAGTCTACAGCGTGCAGGTATCTGCAATGAAATACTCAGGCTTGCGGATGGTCAGGAGACGCTCGATTTTCTTCTTATAAGGGGCGACGGGCCTAAACGGGAGCCCGACAAACAGTATCTTTTATTGTTGGATATCCGTATGCCCAAAATAGATGGGATAGAAGTGCTGGAGAAAGTCAAGCAAGACCCGGAATTAAAGAAGATTCCTGTGATTATGTTAACTGCGACAGACGACCCTCGCACGATTGAGCGTTGCCATAGCCTCGGGTGCAGTGTTTACATAGTCAAGCCGGTTGAATATGAGGATTTCGCAGATGCTGTTCGAAAAGTCGGTCTGCTTCTTTCGGTTGTTGAGGTACCGCAGATCAGCAGAGTGAAATGAACATGAGGAACAGGGAAATGAACAAGGGTGTGGTCATACTTATCGCCGAAGATGACGCAGGACACGTTGAGCTCGTAAAGAGGAATCTGTGGCGCAGCTGTGTCGAGAGTGATATTCTGCAGTTCAAGGATGGGCAGGAGATACTGGATTTTCTGTTCAAGAGGGGCAATAAAGCGAAACACGAAGAAAAGGGCTGTTATTTTTTGCTGCTTGATATTCGGATGCCCAAGGTTGACGGGCAAGAGGTTCTTCGGCAGATTAAAGAGGACGAGGAACTGAGAAAGATTCCGGTAATTATGCTGACGACGACGGATGAGGCAAGCGAGGTTGACCGGTACTACGAAATGGGCTGCAGTTTTTATATGATTAAACCAGCGGATTATACTAAATTTATGGAGGCGGTGGAAAATCTGGGAGCTTTCCTTTCCCTGGAGTGGGTAAGAGTACCCCATATCGATGGGGTGGGGGCCAGTTAAATGAACTGTAGTATAAGAGCCTATCCAAATAACCCGCTCTATTGCGGCCGGCTGCAAAGCCCGATGCCTGCGTTGTCAGCCAAAAATGTTCTCAACGTGGAGAAAACCACGCCTCCGAGCATTTTTGGCCTGCCGCCTTGGCCTCGAACTTTTCGCTCGGCCTCATAACGACCCGGTTATTCGGATAAGCTCTAAGTCGGGGGTGTAAGAAACCGCCGATAAAACCGGGTGCTAAATACTATTTGGCCAACCTGGGGCCAAGACTGTATCGAATTGTAAATTGGCCTTAGAAGGCACATTATTATAAGAAAAGGTAATTATGTATTCAGCTATGGTGATGCAAAAAAGGTTTAGGAAGATAACGGCGTAAAGTTGCCCTTTTTTTGTAACCTCTTTATTAACAACATCTTGTATTCTTCTATTCAGTAACGGTCACGATGTTTTGTGGTGCTTCTGGTGTCTGACCGTTGACTTAGGTGCTCTTTCCCATTATAATTAATATTTCATGGCAAAATCACTAAAAACAATCGGAAAGAAACGGACGAAAAAGAGCCCCTCTAAGGTTGCCAAAGTCAAAAGCAAGAAGGCTTTTAAGAACTACAAAGAGGCTATTAAGTACCTGTATGAGAGAACTGACTACGAAAAGGAAAAGCATCTGCGATATAACGTTACGACGTTCAACCTTGAGAGGATGGAGAAACTGCTGTCTTTAGTAGGTAATCCCCACAAAAAAGTTCCTACAGTTCATATAGCCGGCACAAAAGGGAAGGGTTCGACCGCCACGATGCTGGCCAAGATGCTCGAGGCCAACGATTATACTGTTGGATTATACACCTCGCCGCACGTCGTACACTTGCATGAGCGAATTGTGGTCAATTCAAAAATGATTAGCGAGCCGGAAATGCTTGGCTTGCTGAACCGCATTTATGCCCCGGTTGAGAAAATAGCCAAGACCGAGCAGGTCAGTTTCTTTGAGATTATGACGGCGCTGGCGTTCATGAATTTTGTAGATGCGGATGTTGATATTGCCGTGATTGAAACCGGCTTGGGCGGCAGATTGGACAGCACCAATGTTATTCGGCCCGAAGTCGTCGGAATAACAAGTTTGAGTATTGACCATCAGCATCAGCTTGGGGACACGATTGACAGCATTGCCAGGGAGAAGGCCGGTGTTTTCAAGCGTGGTGTGCCGGTTATTACTGTTGAGCAGGAGCCGGAGGCAATGCGTGTTCTAAGATTGCGTGCTACTGCCGTCAAGGCGCCGTTGAGCGTAACCGGCAGCGATATTGATTTTTCGCAACGATTTGAAACGTCGCGGGAGGACGGCCCACATACGAGAATCTGCCTGACGACACCAACGAGTAAATTTGAACACCTGCGAGTGCCGCTGTACGGCAAACATCAGGCCATCAACTGCGGTTTGGCCCTGGCTATGCTGGATAAACTCAAATCAAGCGGCTACGAAATAGATGACGAAAAGGCAACTGAGGGACTTAACGAGGTCTCGCTAACGGGCCGAATGGAGATGATTTGTGATGACCCGAGAATTATGATCGATGCTGCTCACAATGCGGCAAGTATCCGGGCCCTGATACATGCAATAGGTCAAAATATTCCCTACGATTCTATGGTGGTGATATTTGGCTGCAACAGTGACAAGGACGTTGAAGGGATGCTTCACGAATTGAGATATGGGGCTGACAAGGTTATTTTTACCCGCAGCAACTCGGCGAAAGCGATGT
The DNA here is from genome assembly GCA_030615025.1 of Phycisphaerae bacterium. Taxonomy (GTDB): domain Bacteria; phylum Planctomycetota; class Phycisphaerae; order Sedimentisphaerales; family Anaerobacaceae; genus CS2-K091. Next base: position 10,412 of record JAUXAB010000001.1, read on the forward strand.
CCCCGGAAGAGCTGGCTGATATGTATACGGAAATGTGCGGCAAGATGTGCCAGACGGCTACAACTCTGGGTGAAGCACTGCGACTTGCGAAAAGCGCTGTCGACATGGAAGACTTGATTTGTATTACCGGCAGTTTTTATCTCATCGGCGAGGCCAAAATGCGCTTCCAGCCAACCCAATCACCTCCGAGCAGGTAACTGCCGGCCGTCCCTGGTCGCAAAATCCGTATTCGCATTGCGTATTGTCGTATAATTTTCCCAAATCAATTGGATTTTGTCCAGAAGTCTTGCTGCTGCACAAAGGTAGTTTCCATACCCACAAACATAATGGGCACGCCTTTATACTTCGATTTTCGATTTGCAATAACAAAGAATTTGGGTTATAAAATCGTTTCCTTGCTCGATACTTGATACTCGATGCTCGATATTAACGAACCAAACAATAAGGAATTGGCAATGGCGGAAGCAAAGAAATATATCGCGGTTGACCTCGGCGCCGAGAGCGGCAGAGTGATGCTCGGCTCGGTCTCGGCTGATAAACTTGCTCTTGAGGACATACATCGCTTCAGCAACGGCCCAATTGAAGAGAACGACACACTCCGCTGGGATTTTGACAAGCTGCTTTCAGAGGTAAAAACCGGCATAAGTAAAGCGGTAAAAAAAACAGGAAGTGGAGTATCAGGTATCGGCGTCGATAGCTGGGGCGTTGATTTCGGCCTGCTGGATGCCGATGGAAAACTGATTGAGAGTCCATATCATTACCGCGACAAACGAACCAACGGAATGCTGGAGAAGGCATTCGAGATAATGGGCAAACGCGAAATCTATGAAAGCACCGGCATCCAGTTTATGCAGCTAAATTCCTTGTATCAGGTACTCGCGATGCGCCTGGCAAATTCGGAAGCCCTGAGCAAAACCAAAAAACTAATCTTTATAGGTGATTTGTTCTCGTACTATTTATGCGGCGAAGCTTTCGGCGAATACAGCCTGGCAAGCACTTCACAAATGATGGACATGAAAACGGGACAATGGTCGAAGGCGATTTTCGATAAGCTGTCTCTGCCGATTGAGATTATGCCGGACATCATCGACACAGGCACAGTTGTAGGCCGGTTAACCAAACCAATCGCAGACGAACTCGGGTGCACCCAGATTCCTGTTATCGCAACCGCCTCACACGATACCGCTTCTGCTGTCGCCGCGGTGCCGGCTGAAGAGAATAAGAAGTGGGCGTATCTGTCGTCGGGGACGTGGAGTCTTATGGGTGTTGAAGTACCTCGGGCAATTGTAAATGATAAGAGCTTCAAATATGAGTTCACGAACGAAGGAGGAGTCGAGAATACGATTCGGCTTTTGAAGAACATAATGGGTTTGTGGCTGATGCAGGAATGTCGAAGACAATGGCAGAAAGACGGGACTGAGTTATCGTATGCAGAGATGACCGAGATGGCCCAAAAGGCCGAGCCTTTTGTCTGCCATATTGAGCCTGATAACAGCGCGTTTCTTGCGCCCGGGGACATGCCGAAGAGGATAAATGATTACCTCGCTGAGACAGGGCAAATGACAATCCATGACAAGGGGCAGATGATAAGAGTGATACTGGAAAGTCTTTCGCTTAAGTATCGCTTTGTGCTGGAAGCCATCGAAGAGGTGATAGCACATCCGATTGAGGTATTGCACATTGTTGGCGGGGGGATACAAAATGAATTGTTGTGTCAGTTTACAGCCAATGCAATCGGCAGGAAGGTAATCGCAGGGCCGATAGAGGCGACAGCGAGCGGCAATCTTTTGATACAGGCCAAGGCGGCGGGACAGATAAAAACATTGGACGAGCTGAGGAAAATTGTCCGCAATTCATTTGAGCTAAAAGAGTATCAGCCGCAGGAAGCATCACTCTGGGAACAACAATACAAGAAAGTGTACAAGTCATAAGTGTACTACTTTTTTTACTCTTATTGGCTGACGGCAGTATGCCGGTATGGAAAGGGATATTTTGATTGAAGAGCTTGAGCAAAAGCTCGATAGTTTTGATTCTGCAGAAAGAAAGCAAGCTCTGTCTGCACTATGTGAAAAAGTTCGGGCGGGCGAAATTACTTTGCCGGAGCCCGGCACGGATGTCAACCTGCATTGCCATACCTTCTTCTCTTACAATAGTTACGGCTATTCGCCGAGCAAATTTGCGTGGCTGGCCCGCAGGCGTGGGCTGGCTGTTGCGGGGGTGGTGGATTTTGATGTGCTCGATGCTCTTGAAGAATTTCTTGAAGCGGCAAGAATGCTCGGTCTGAAAGGCTGCGCCGGCTTGGAGACACGGGTTTTTGTGCCGGAATTTTCGGATAGAGTGATGACTTCGCCCGGTGAGCCGGGTATTACGTACCATATGGGTGTAGGGTTCCCAAGTGCTAAGCTGCAAGGCCGGCTGAAGGAGTTTTTGCTTAATCTCCGTAAAACTGCCCAGCAGAGAAACCGGGATTTGATGGGCCGAGTGAACAAGCATCTTCGGCCTGTGGAATTGGATTACGAGCGGGACGTGCTTGTTCTGACGCCATCGGGCAACCCGACCGAGCGTCATATTTGTCTGGCCTTCTCCCGCAAAGCCAGAGAAATCTTCGATGATGATAATGCGCTGCAGCAGTTCTGGTCTGAGAAATTGGGCGTCGAGGGCAAATCGTTAGAATTACCTGAGGGCAGAGAATTGCTGAATACGATTCGAGCAAAAACCATGAAGCGCGGCGGTGTCGGGTATGTGGTGCCCGACAAAGGCTCGTTCCCATTGATGGCCGATACCAATCGGTTTGTGCTTGCTGCCGGGGGCATCCCTACTATGACGTGGCTTGACGGCACCAGCGATGGGGAAAAGGCAATTGAAGAGCTCCTGGAAGTGGGCAGAGCTGCCGGCGCGGCGGCAATCAATATTATTCCTGACCGCAATTATGGAGTGGGGCCCGGGGACGAGAAGGTGGAGAACCTCTACCAGGTAGTGGAATTGGCCCAAAAGCTGCATTTGCCTGTTGTCGTCGGGACGGAAATGAACAGCCCGGGGCAAAAATTTGTGGATAGTTTCGATAGCGAGGAGCTCTCGCCGTTGGTACCGGTATTCTTAAAAGGTGCGCATATTGTTTATGCCCATTCGGTGCTTCAACAAAAATGTGGGCTGGGATATACAAGCGATTGGGCCAAGAAAAATTTTGAAAGCGTTGCGGAGAAAAATGAATTCTTCCAAATGCTTGGAAGCACACTTGAGCCGGAAAAGGAAGATAAACTTAGCACTTTAAGTGAGGATGTAACCGCTAAGGAAATATTAGACAAGATTAGCAATTGACAGGGACCGTCATTGCGAGGCCTGGTAGAGTTTTGTTCGGTGGGCTAAAGCCCACCCTACGAAACTGGATAAAGTCGGTGGCTGACGATGAGGGAAGTAAAGATTATGGCAAACATCCCGGAAACGCAATATGCTGTGCAGCTGGTTGGTCCTGACGAGCTTGTTTTGAATAAATCCAAAGAGGTTTTCAGGCCCGGTCGGCATCAGATTCTTTGCAGGGTGGAAGTGGTCGGGCTGTGTTTTTCCGACCTTAAATTGCTCAAGCAATTTTCCTCACATGTTCGCAAAAGTGAAATAGTTTCCGGGATTGACCCTGAAATACTCGAAGAGATACCCAGCTATGTCCCCGGCCAGAAGCCGACTGTTCCCGGTCACGAAACGGTGGTGAGAATTGAAGCGGTTGGGCCCGGCGTAGAAGGCTTTAAGCCCGGCGGCCGTTTCCTTGTCCAAACCGATTACCGTTGGCTGGCAACCGGCAGCTCTAACGGCGCCTTCGGATATAACTTTGAAGGTGCTCTTCAGGAATACGTGCTGATGGATGAAAGGGTCATAACCTCGCCGGCAGGCGAGTCTACGCTGATACCGGTTTCAGAGGAGCTTTCGGGCTCGGCCATAGCCCTGGTCGAGCCGTGGGCCTGCGTTGAAGATGCCTATGCCTCGAGCGAACGGACGACTTTGAAATCAGACGGGCAGATGCTTATAGCTGCCGATACAGAGGTTACTAAGGATGCTTTTCGGAATTTGTTTAATCGCTACGGTAAGCCGGCTGAAATAACATGGGTTGCAGTAGGGGCGGTTCGCGAACCGCCCGTACTAAAATTGGATGTACCCGTTAAAAAAGGTGCAAACATATCAGGGCTTACAGATTTTACTTATGACGATATAATCTACTTCGGCAGCTCTGCCGAAACTGTCGAAGCGTTGTTTGCAAAGGTTGCTGCAGGAGGACTGTTGAATATCGTTCTTTGCGGCGGTAAACTCGGTCAAGATGTTGTTACTATGGTGGGCCGGGTCCACTACGGTCGTATTCGGATAGTGGGCACCACAGGAACGGAGCCGGCTGATTCTATGGAAGTAATTCCCGAGGCCGACGAGATTCGGGCAGGTGACAGGATTAATGTCATCGGCGCAGGTGGACCTATGGGTACAATGCACGTGATACGAAACATCCTGCTAAATAGAGACGGGGGTATTGAAGGTGTCAGCGTTTTCGCAGGGGATTTGGACGATACGAGACTGGACATATTGACAAGAATTGCTGCGCCGCTGGCTGAGAAAAATGGGGTTGAGTATAAGCCGTACAATCCCACCAAAGAGAAAATTGCGGCCTCTTTCGATTATACGGTTTTGATGGTACCGGTGCCTGATTTGGTTGCTGCTTCGGTGCACAGTGCCGCCGAGCGGGGCCTGATAAACATCTTTGCGGGCATTGGCGCCACGGTTACCGGCAAGATTGACCTGGATTCCTACATTGAGAAAAAGTTATATTTTATTGGGACAAGCGGCTCCACTTTGGATGATATGAAACGAATGCTGGCGGAAGCCGAATCCGGCAGACTCGATACCAATGTCAGCGTTGCGGCCATTAGTGGGCTTGAGGGTGCGACCGAAGGGATTCGGGCCGTTGAGAGCAGGTCAATAGCAGGCAAGATAATCGTTTATCCGTGCTGCCGCGGTCTGGGGCTGGTGATGCTGGAAGAGCTGAGTGAAAAAATGCCGGAGGTAGGTGGGTGTTTGAATAACGGTTTGTGGACGAAGAAGGCGGAACAGAAACTGTTGGGAATGTATCAAAATTCATAGAAACAAAGGTAAAAGAAGTTAATGAATGAAGAAAGGAACAGATTATGGAAAAACACACAGCAATCAGGCAACAATTGAACAAGCGAATTTGGCTTTTCTGCGGACTCTTGTCGGTTATCTTTTTGTCTACTGGGTGCTCCGGGCACAAATCGGGATTCAACGGTTTGAAAATGAACATGGGAAATCTGCCTCGCCTGTCACACGCTAAGACTCGGTCAATCAGTCCGGAGAGCTTCACCGGCGAGAAGGGCAAGGGAGGGATGGCAACAGAGGGCACCGGGGCCAACGCGGCACGTGAGTTAGGACAGAGTTGGAAAGTCTCGCCGTCGGTCAGGATAAAGGCAGGGCAGACTTTCGTGATGGCCGATATCGAAGGGGCCGGCGCGATACAGCACATCTGGATGACTCCGACAGGTGACAATCGTATGAATATCCTGAGAATTTACTGGGACGGCGAGGAGAATCCCTCCGTTGAGTGCCCAGCCGGAGACTTCTTCGTGTGCGGCATGGGCCAGTATATTAAGGTGACCTCGCTGGCTGTTTGTGTTAATCCAAAGAGCGGATTCAACTGTTATTGGATGATGCCGTTTCGAAAGCGATGCAGGATTACTATGACCAATATCGATGAGAAGCCGATGACGCTATATTACCAGATCGATTACACATTGACCGATGTTCCGCAAGATTTGGCTTACTTTCACGCACAGTTTCGGCGTGTTAATCCATTGCCCTACAAAGAAGACTACACCATTGTTGATGGCATACGTGGACAAGGGCAATACGTAGGAACGTATATGATATGGGGCTCGAACAGCCCCGGCTGGTGGGGTGAAGGTGAGATTAAATTCTTTATGGATGGGGACAAGAAATTCCCGACAATCTGCGGGACAGGGACAGAAGATTATTTCTGCGGCTCTTACGGATTTGATAATCCCAAGGGCGGTGGGTATCAGGAATTCAACACGCCTTATGCGGGTATGCCGCAGGTTATAAAGTCTGAAACGCAGCCGCGTTTCGGGCTGTACCGCTGGCATATTATGGATCCAATCAGATTCGAGGAGGACCTGAAAGTAACGATGCAGGCATTAGGATGGCAAAGTGGCGGGAGGTATCTGCCTCTCAAGGATGACCTCTCTTCCGTTGCGTTCTGGTACCAAACTGAGCCACACGCTGGTTTTCCAAAACTGCCTGATAAAGATTCGTTGAAAATCAAGTAGCGATTCTAAGTTTTGAATTACAGTTTTCGTTTTTATTTCCTGCGTGAGGGATTTGAGACAAGATGAGTGATTCGAAAGGGATTGAAAGAGCATACGAGTCAGCGCGGCAGCGTTACGCTGAGCTTGGCGTCGACACCGACAAGGCGATAGAACGGCTGGGCAAGATAGCAATATCGCTGCACTGCTGGCAGGGAGATGACGTGGGCGGGTTTGAAAGCAGCGTCAGTACCCTCAGCGGTGGAGGCCTGGTGGCCACTGGTGCCTATCCCGGCAGGGCACGAAGCGCCTGCGAGCTGCGAGCGGATATGGAAAAGGCGATGAGTCTAATACCGGGCAAGCACCGGCTGAACCTGCACGCAATGTACGCGGAAACGGGCGGCAAAGTAGACCGTAACGAGCTGACAGCGGAGCATTTTGCGGCCTGGATTGATTGGGCGAAAGCAAAAGGCCTGGGGATGGATTTTAACGGGACATTTTTTTCGCATCCGAAGGCCGAAAGCGGTTTCACGCTGGCCAGTGCCGATGAAGGTGAACGCCGCTTCTGGGTGGAGCACGGGATTGCGTGCCGGAAGATCAGCGAGCAGATTGGGCGGCAGCTCGGAAGTGCGTGTGTGACAAACGTGTGGATTCCGGATGGGTACAAGGACATTCCTGTGGACCGCAAAGGTCCTCGACAGCGGCTTAGAAAATCGCTCGATGAGATATTCGCCGAAAAGATAGACCGCAGGTGGCTTTTAGATTCTGTTGAAAGCAAACTCTTCGGCATCGGCTCGGAAAGCTATGTTGTCGGCTCGCATGAGTTTTATCTGGGTTATGCCGTCCAAAATAACATTTTACTTTGTCTGGACACGGGACATTTTCATCCGACGGAGGAAATTTGCGATAAGATATCATCGGTAATGGCGTTTCTTGATGAGATACTGCTTCATGTCAGCAGGGGTGTCCGCTGGGACAGTGACCATGTAGTTATCCTCTCGGACGAGCTGCGCGGCCTCGCCGAAGAGATAGTGCGGGGCGATTACCTTGAAAGGGTGCATATCGGGCTCGATTTTTTTGACGCCAGTATTAACCGGGTGGCGGCCTGGGTGATAGGCAGCCGCTGTATGCTCAAGGCCCTCTTGATTGCGCTGCTGGAGCCGACGGACAAGCTGCGTGAGTTCGAGCATAGCGGTGACTTTACCTCGCGGCTGGCGATACTGGAGGAGCTAAAGACGCTGCCCTTCGGGGCGGTGTGGGATTATGACTGCAGCAAAATGGAAGTTCCGGCAGGTGACGCCTGGCTCAAGGAGATAAAAGATTATGAAGCCCGGGTGACCAGTAAACGTAATTGATGATTGACAATTGACAATAGAAGTGAAAGGATAAGAAGATGGCAGAATCAAAGTCTTCCGGTCTTATCAGACGGCTCGACAAACTTAACGAATTTGAACGGCAGCCGGTTACTCTGGACAAATTGCAGAGCGGTCGGCATTTTGCCGGGGTTTTTGCCGGCGAGCACGTAGCGGCCACGGAGTTTGTGATTGGGGCCTTGTTTGTCAGCAAGGGGGCACATACCTGCGATGTTATTGTGGGCTTGGTATTTGGAAATCTGCTTGCGGTCCTGTCGTGGGCGTTGATTTGCGCTCCGATTGCGATTAAGACGCGTCTTACTCTTTACTGGTATCTGCGGAAGATAGGCGGCCCGGTCGTAATGGTCATCTATAACATCCTTAATGCGGTGATGTACTGCATTTTAGCGGGGGCAATGATAACGGTTTCGGCATCCGCAGTGCGCATACCCTTTGGTATCGAGCCTGAGACAGGGTTCTTCCCGACGGACATAAGGTTTGTCTTTGTCGTACTGGGCGTCGGAGCAGTGGTGGTGACTCTGGCTATTTGGGGATTCAAAAAGCTGGCCCAGTTTGCTCAAGTTTGCTCGCCCTGGATGTTCCTGATGTTTGTCGCGGGTGCCCTTGCGATGCTGCCTGCGATAGTGGCCGACACGCCGGAAATCAAATCCCTTCATAGCTTCTATGATTTCTGGAGATTGGCCGATGCCAAAATTTGGCCGGGGCAGGAGGGCGGTTTAGGTTTCCTGCACATAGCCTCGTTTGCCTGGCTTTGTAATCTCGCTATGCACTTAGGGTTGTCGGATATGGCACTACTGCGTTATGCCAAGCGGGCCAGCTATGGATTTTACTCGGCCTTCGGGATGTACTTAGGACATTACTTAGCGTGGATTTGTGCCGGTATCATGGGGGCAGGCGCTGCCATCCTTTTGAAGACTCCTCTTACGGAGCTGGATCCCGGCTCGGTGGCAACTACTGCTCTGGGTGTGGCTGGTGCCATAGCAGTGGTTATTGCCGGGTGGACGACGGCTAATCCTACGATTTACCGGGCGGGCCTGGCCCTGCAGATTACCACGCCGAACTGGCCCCGCTGGCTGGTGACGCTGCTTGCCGGAGCCGTCACTACCATAATCGCGTGTTCTCCATTTGTATTCACGAAATTACTGGGTTTCGTTGCGCTTTATGGTCTGCTGCTTATGCCGATAGGCGCCATAGTTTTTGTAGAGCACTGGATTTTCCCGCGGATTGGGCTTACTCAATACTGGATATCGCGAAAAGGAGAGTTGGTTAATCGGCCGGCCCTGATTGCCTGGGGCGCGACGTTGGCAGCAGCCGTTATCGTTTGGCTGACAGGGGTGCTTCATCTGTTTTTCCTGATTATTCCGGTGTGGCTTTGCTCGGCCATCCTTTATATAGTTTTGTCATATAAGTTTGGTGCACGCGAAAAGCTGCCTGAGCTGCCCGAAGAGGAACCGCCAGCCAGTCAGTTTGGCCGGCCCGACTTCAGCGACGTCCCGGATTTAGACGGGCCGGGGACAAACTACCGGGCTAAAAAGTCACGAATATATTATATTTGCGGCCTAATTGCCATAGTGTCGCTTGTATTTTGCTTAGGTATATCGATATGGGTGGCCGGCGGAGGCGCGGATGTTTATGCGGGCCGATTGAAGCAATTTCACAAAGTGCTGTTGTATGCGACGGTAATCTATTTCGTCTTCGGCACAATCTGGATTTGCTTGAAAGAGAAAAGTGAGAAGAAAGGCGTTGAATGAAGCGTATCGGTGTTAAGTTAACAAATTGCAAATATGAAAGTGGAGTGGATCATAATGAATGAGGCTCTGGCGGATTTGATAAGAATATCGAATGTGATGGGGAAAGATTCCACCCTTGTTCAGGGTGGGGGCGGCAATACATCGGTGAAAAGTGCAGATGGTAAATATATGTATATCAAGGCCAGCGGTACGGCCCTGAAAGATATGACAACGAAAAAGGGCTGGCGAAGGTTACGGCTCGATTCGGTTCTGTCGATTATAAAAGATAAGTCAATAGTACGGCTTGACGCGCAGGCCAGGGAGATTGAGGTGGTGAATCGACTGCTTCTTGCGTGCGATGACGAGGTTACCAGCGGTGCCCGGCCATCGGTGGAATCACATTTGCACGCTTTTCTCGATAGGTGCGTGATTCATCTGCATCCTATTGCGGTGGGCGCATATGTAAATGCCAAAAACGGGAAAGCAAAACTTGGGAAGCTTTTTAAGGGGACGGCCCCCCCCAAGCGCTTGTCCCAAGGGGGACGCCCCTTGGCGGGGACATCAAAAAGCCTGCCGTCACTTTGGGTGCCATACACAGATCCCGGCTTTACGCTTGCAAAGAGAATAGAGAAGCTGGTTGTACATTATGAGAACCGGTTCGGCAAAAAGCCGGCAATTCTTTTCCTTCAAAAGCACGGGCTTTTCATCAGCGCCGATACCGCCGACGCTGCGTTACGGCTGGTTCGTAAGATAATTAAGCTTTGCAGCAGTAAGTTAAAAAAGCCCAAGGCCCACAAGCCCAAAACCCTTGTTTACGAGGACATCGTTGCTGCCAAATTAGCGATTCGCAAGGCGGTTTTCGATGCCACCGGCCAATACTTACCGGTAGACTACTTTTTGACCACTGAGCCTCTGGCGGCATTTATGCGGCGTAAGGATGCGGCAAAGCTGCTGGCGACACCTGCGATGAATCCGGACGAGCTGGTGTACGCCAATGGCTCAGCGATTTGGCTGGGGCCCCGCAAACGCAAAAAAAACGGGGTCAGGAAACCCCTGGAAAACTGTAACGTCAATACAATCACGCGGAAACTAAGGGCCCTGGTCAATAAAGGCCAGAAACCAGCCGCGGCATTTCTGGTCAAGGGTATGGGCCTCTTTGTGGCGGCTCCGAAAAAAGCCGCGCCCGTTATCGCCGAAATTACGCTCTGCTCGCTTCTTGTCCGCACTTACGCGGCGAAATTCGGCGGCGTACTCGCCCTGACGAAACGCGAGCAGGATTTCATTAACAACTGGGAAGCGGAAGCGTTTCGCAAGAAATTGGCGAGCGGGGACAGGGAAGGTGAGCTGAAAAATCGTATTGCCGTCGTTACAGGTGCCGGCAGCGGTTTGGGCAGAAGTATCGCGATTTCTCTGGCAAGGGCAGGCGCAATGGTTGGGCTTGCGGATATTGATACCGAAGCGGCAGAGGAGACTGCTGCGCTTATTAAAGGGGACTCCGGTGAAGAATGCGCCACAGGCGAACAAGCTGAAGTAATAGCGGTGCAGTGCAATGTCACCAGCGAAGCCAGTATTAGAAGGGGATTCAAGGCGGTGCTCGGCAATTGGGGTGGGCTTGATATTCTGGTCAATGCGGCGGGCCCCGTTAGAGACCCAACGGGAAAAGTCTCTAACGGTGCGGGCGTGGCTCCGGCATATCCACTCGTCGATATGCCCGTGGACAAGTGGCGTCTCGCTCTGGAAGTGAATCTGACCGGATATTTTCTTGTGGCAAAAGAGGCCGCGAGAATTATGATTCAGCAGGGAATGGGGGGCAGTATCATAAATATCAGCTCTAAATCAGGCCTCGAAGCGAGCAGGAACAATACTGCGTATAATGCGACAAAGGCCGGCGAAATTCACATGGCCCGCGGCTGGGCACTCGAACTGGGCGAATACGGGATAAGGGTTAATTGCCTCGCTCCGGGCGATGTATTTGAGGGCCCAAGAATCTGGAATCCGGAATACATAAAGGTCTGTGCCAAAAAATACGGCATAAAACCTGAGGAAGTTATCCCTTACTATGTGAGCAAAACCGCTCTAAACCGCGAAATAACAGGGCACGACATCGCCGATTCCGTTGTCTTTTTATGTTCTGACAGAGCCCGGACCATCACGGGCCAAACGCTCGCCCCATTAGAAATTTTTCCTTTCTGATTGTATTGCCTGCTCCTATTGGAGAATTTCTAACGGGGCTCATTGCCGATTCCGGACAGGTAATGGTTCGGTAAGGGTTCATGGCTCGTTTTCAAGACACAAGACCCTGGACGCAGGACCCCGTTTCACAAAAAGATGGCGAAATAGGAGCCCACTCAAGACTTTGGTCCTGGGTCTGCAGTCTTCTGGGCACGATTCACGACACGTTTTCGGTTGCTTTTCCAGGGCGAAATGTGCTATATTGCTGCACTGGTAACTGGTAACTGGTAATTGGTCAAATGGTAATTGGTTAAATAGTTACCAGTTACCACTCACCAATTACGAATTACAGGAGATTTGAAGTATGGATTTTTGCATTGAGGACACGCGAAAGAAACCGGTTCCGAAGTTAAACGAACTTATAAAAGACGGCATTATCACTCTCGACAACGCAACTGACTGGCTCAGGAGCATTTACGAGATTCGGTTCTTCGAGGAGAAGGTTTTTGAGCTTTTGGGCCAGAATATTATCAAAGGTGCCTCACACCTCTACGCCGGCGAGGAGGCCGTCGCCGTTGGCGCCATCGCCGCTATTGAGCGTGGCGATGTCATCGGCTCGACCCACCGCGGCCACGGTCACTGCGGGGCTATCGGCAACAAATACGCTGACACTGAGCGGGACCGCCAGAACCACTGGAACCAGATGATGGCTGAGCTGATGGGCAAGGAGACCGGCTACTGTAAGGGGCGGGGCGGCTCGATGCACATAGCCGAAGTAGATAAGCAAAACAACCTCGGCTCAACCGGCATCGTTGGCGGCAATCAGCCCTCGGCAGTCGGAGCAGCTTTAGCAGAGAAATACAAAAAAACAGGCAAAGTCGTGCTTTCATTCTTCGGCGACGGTTCGACCAATTGCGGCAGTTTTCACGAGTCGATGAATATGGCATCGACCTTGAAAGTGCCTTTAGTGGCGATAATCGAAAATAACCTATATGGAATGAGCGTGCCGTTCTCCGGCTCGCCTGTCGAGGGCACGAGAAAAGCCAGTAACATCGAGGATATTGCGCAAAGGGCGGCTGCCTATGACGTGCCGGCTATGATTGTGGACGGCCAGGATGCGGCTGCCGTCTTTCTTGCGGTCCGCTCCGCAGTCGAAAGGGCCAGAAAGAAAAGTCAGATGACCATTATCGAGGCCAAGACCTATCGCTGGTACGGCCATAGCAGAAGCGACCCGCGTGCCTACCGCACAAAGGCCGAGGAGAAGGCCTGGCACGATCGCGACCCCATTATCGTCCTGAGCGAAAAACTGCTCAGCGAGAAGCTTGCCACACAGCAGCAGCTGGACGAGATTAAGGACAAGGCCTTTGCGACAATCGAGACGGCCACAAAGTTCGGTCTGGACAGTCCCTGGCCAAACACCGCCGATTTAGCCAAAGATGTATATGTCGAGGAAAGTTACCCGGCTTCGCTTATCGAGTCCGAAAGAGCCACCTCTGCAAAGGTAATGGAAGCAACCGCTGTCTTCGAAGCTGCTCTTGCTTCATCTACCAGCAAAACCAAGAAAGAGGCCACCGAGCGAGCCAGAGCAGTCGTGAAGTCGAAGTTCGGTATGGATGTTATGACCATCGGCCAGGCGGTCTCTGCCGCACAGGCTGATGAGCTGAGAAGAGATAATAACGTTATTGTGATGGGTGAAGACGTCGGCCTCTACGGCGGGGCGTATCAGGCAACTCGCGGACTGTCGGCCGAATTCGGTACCGACAGAGTCATTGATACCGCGATATCCGAAGCGGCCATCGCAGGTGGCGCGGTTGGTGCCGCTCTTCGAGGGCTAAGGCCGGTCGCCGAGATTATGTATGTCGATTTTGTTACGATAGCGATGGACCAGCTCGTTCACGTCGGCGCCTACAACCGCTATATGTTCGGCGGCAAGGCCAAGGTCCCGATGGTGCTGCGGACCGAAGGTGGCGTCGGCAGATGTATCGCCGCTCACCATTCAGAATCGCTCGAAGCGTGGCTTATGCATCCCCCAGGGCTGTATGTGGTAATGCCGTCGACGCCGTATGATGCAAAAGGTCTGCTCAAGGCCGCTATACGCAGCGACAACCCGGTGGTCTTTATCGAGCACAAGGCGACCTACGGCCAGCTCGGTCCGGTTCCGGAAGGCGATTATATCATTCCGCTCGGTGTGGCGGATATCAAAAGGCCCGGCAAAGATGCGACCATCGTTAGCTACAGCAGGATGGCGATGTTCTCGCTGGAGGCGGCCAAAGTGCTGGCCGAGCAGCACGGCATCGACGCCGAGGTAATCGACGTGCGAACGCTGAAGCCGCTGGACATAAAAACAATAGCTGAATCTGTTCGTAAGACCGGCCGACTCATAACCGTCAGCGAGGGCTTCGGCACCTGCGGTGCCGGCAGGGAGTTCGCCGGACAATTTATGGAATACGAGTTTGGCGACGGCAGCCACGGCTTTGATTATCTCGATGCGGCACCGGTAAATCTGGCAGCAGCCGATGTGCCTCCGCCGATGAGTGAGCCGTTAGAGACAGCCAGTATTCCAAGCGTAGAGAAAATTGTCGAAGCTGTTAAAGCAATTGTGTAACTAACGTAAAATACGAAATCCGAAGCACGAAGCACGAAACAATACCAAAATTCGAATGTCCAAATGACCAAAACGTTTGGAATGCCTGCCTTCGCAGGCACAAGTTTTGAATTTCTGTCATTTGGATTTGTTTCGGATTTCGATATTCGAATTTCGAATTTATTTCTCACGACGCATTATATACGCAAAGAAAAAATACTAAGGGAAGGATATTAAGTAATGGCAAGAGAAGTCAGACTACCGCAGCTTGGCCAGACGATGGAAGAAGGAACAATCGTTAATTGTATGGTCAAGGTCGGTGACGAGGTGAAAAAGGGCGATGTGATTTTTGAGATAGAGACGGACAAGGCAACCCTCGAGATGGAATCGCCCGCTGATGGTTTTGTAAAATATATTCTCGCTGAGACCGACCAGACACTGCCCGTTGGCGCACCGCTTCTGGTACTTGGTGACAAGGACGAAGAAGTACCGCAAAGCTTTGTCGACTCGCTGAAGGCTGCTGCACCTGCTGCAGCGGCTGCCGAAGCTGCACCGGCGACCACCACCGCTGAGCCAGTCGAGCCAGAGACGCCCGCAAAAGTCGAAGCCAAGCCGGCCGAGAGAGTAAAGGCCTCACCGCGGGCAAAGAAATTGGCTGAGCAGCTCGGCGTGGACCTGGCAGCAGTTACCGGCACAGGACCTGCCGGCAGAATTACCGAGCAGGATGTAAAAAATGCTGCTGCTTCGCAGCCCGCCAAACCAGCCGCAGCCCCAGTGCCCGAACCAGGCCTCAAACCTGGAGCAAAATTGCCACTCAACAGGATTCAGAAGATAACCGGGCAAAAAATGCTGCAGTCAAAACGCGAGATACCCTGCTTTTATCTAAGTGTAAAGACTGATGTTACCGACCTGGTTGAATTGCG
The DNA here is from genome assembly GCA_030615025.1 of Phycisphaerae bacterium. Taxonomy (GTDB): domain Bacteria; phylum Planctomycetota; class Phycisphaerae; order Sedimentisphaerales; family Anaerobacaceae; genus CS2-K091. Next base: position 25,505 of record JAUXAB010000001.1, read on the forward strand.
GGCCAAATTGAACAAGACCAGCGACATCAAGGTCGCCTACAATGACTTTATTATTCGAGCGGTTGCAATCGGGCTGGAGAAATTCCCGATTATGACGGGTCAGCTGGCCGGTGATACTATCGAGCTGGCAAAATCAATCGGTATTGGGCTGGCGATTTCTGTGCCGGGCGGCCTGGTTGCACCAATTGTCAAGGACGTGAACAAAAAAGATGTCAGGCAGATTGCACGTGACAGTAAGACACTGGTTGAGAAGGCCCGCAGCAATAAACTGGCTCCCACAGATTTGGAGGGCGGCTGTATCACGGTAACTAACCTTGGTGCCTTTGAGATAGAATCCTTTATCCCAATAGTTGTGCCCGGCCAGTGCAGCATCCTGGGCATCGGCCAGATAACCAAGACCTGCGTGCCTGAGGATGGCAGCATTATGGTTCGCAAGCTGATGAGTATGATCCTTTCGGTGGACCACAAAGTCACCAACGGTGCATACGCAGCCCAGTTCCTGGACTTTGTAAGAAAGCTGCTCGAAGATGCGTCCACGTTTAGTGTTGGTGATTGGTAATTGGTGATTGGTAATTCAACTTACCATTTAACCAGTTACCATTTAACCAATTACCAGAAAGGAGTATCCGAAATGGCAAAGAAAGTTAAAGCAGTACGCCTGCCGAAGCAAAGGGGCGCTACGCCAAAGGTTCCCGTTATCGGTGTTTTTGCCACCAGTGACCCACGTATCGATAAGGCCAGTCGAGCTCGCTGTCAGAACATCGCAAAGATGGCGGCTGATTGTATAAGCGGCTCTGTAGTTATGCCTGATAAGACAGCGGTCCCGGTGGTTTACTCTACCGTGCTGATAGATGGCGAGGCGCAAGCCGACATTGTAGCACAGCAGTTTCGCAAAGCCGGCGTGGATATTCTGGTATGTGTGCCGGATACCTGGGCTTTCCCGCAGCTTACCACTATCTCTCTGCTCCAGCAGTTCCCACCCAATACGCCCATAAACATTACCTGCGGCAATAGTGGTCCCAAGCCCGGCGTGGTCTATGCCCATGCGCTCAATGGTGCGATTAGCCAATACGGGCGATTGGTTACCTTAAACGTCGGCACCTGGCCGGATACAGGAATGGACCCAAAGATGACCGACCAGACGGCCAAAAACCTTATTGATTGGTGCTATGCCGCGGTAACGGCTGTGGCCCTGCGGGGCCGACGGGTCGTGATTTTAGGCCACGACTCGATGGGAATGGAAACGGCTCTGGCCCACGTACTGCCGACAAGGAACACCTTCGGCCTCGAAATCACCCGTTTGGATATGAAGCTTTTGGCCGATATGCTCAACAAAAAGGCTTATAGCGAAAAGGAGCTCAAAACATTACGAGGCTGGATTAACAGATACGTTGGCAAACGACTGGAGCTTCGTGATGAAGCCGACAGCGAACGATTCAATATGAGTTTGGCAATGTACTTAATTGTTCGTGACCTGATGGCAGACCTAAACGCAATCGGCGGCGGCTTTATGAGCCAGCTGGAATGGGGCAGTGACCCGCGCGGCATTCCGCTGCCCGTTGCTGACGTGATGGAATCGTTCTTTAACAGCACGTTTGACCATAACGGCCGCAAGGCCCCGCTGCCCTATGCCACCGAAGCAGATGTCCAGGGACTTCTCACGATGCTGTTTATGACGTATCTGTCCGGCGGAAATCCACCTCTGTTTATGGACTTCAGAAAGGTATGGGAGGCCTGGGAAATCAAGGAGCTGGCTGAAAAAATCGGCGTCAAGAAACTGGATAAGAAAGCGGACTGGATAAACAGCGGCCTGGTTGATGGTGACAATTCCGGAAGCGGGGCATTCGATTGGGCGGCGGAACCCGGAGCATCCATAGAGAAGATTATGGATGGCGTTGGAATGCCTCTTGCCGATGAGTCCTACTTCCCCGGCGGCGGCAATTCGGTTACGTTTATGACACCGGCTGGAATCGAAGGTATCGCGGCCCGATGCGCTTACAGCAGCACCACCGGACTATTCAGTATGATATGGGACGAGGCCCGCACAACCGAGGTGCCGAAGAAGCTTGCCCAGGCGATGTGTGAGCTGACTACACCCACCTGGCCGCATACATTTGTCGTCCCGAAATACGCAAGTATGGTTGAGTATAAGCAGTATCCGCCGGCCAATCACTTCCATATGACCTGGGGTTTGCCGGTCGCCCGGCTGCAGCACTGGATGGATCAGGCGCGCGTGTGCAGCGTCACACCCTGGGCAGGGCGCCCTGCGTTCATCGAAGGTGTTGACAGGCCCCAGCCTTTGATTCATCTGATAAACGGAGGTGAGGATGCCTTCAAGATGCTCGGAGGCCGCTAAGGCGAGGGACGAGAGACGAGCGACGAGAGGCGAGGGACGAAAGACGAGAGACGAGCGACGAGAGGCGAGGGACGAGAGACGAGGGACGAAAGACGAGAGACGAGGGACGGGAGACGAGGGACGAGGACAAACACCGCAGCGAGGTTTTTATCCGGGTCCTCTCAGCCGGTAGTGATTTTTTCCCTCCTTAGTTGAAGAATATATTCGATGACGTCTCTTATGCTGATAATGCCGACCAGTTTTCCTTTTGACGTGATCGGGACCCTTCTGAAAACGTTCTTTCCCAAAAAGTCACAAACATCCAGCAGACTTTCGTCCGCATCGAAGAAAAGCGGAGGTTGTGTCATAAAATCATCAACTGTTTTTTCACACCTTTCCTCCTGGTCGTAGAACAAACTTAGTACGTCTTTTTCTGAAATAATCCCCACCAGGGTCATATCATCTTCGACCACCGGCAGACCTGATATGTGGTGTTTTGCTATAAGCTCGAGGACCTCATATATTGGGGTGTCTGCTCTTACAGTAATCACATCTTTTACCATTATGTCTTTTGCTCTGAGCATCTGAGCTCCTAATTTCACTTTTAGACGGGATTAACAGGATTTTCTATCATTTATTCTTCTATCCTGTAAATCCTGTCTGAAAGATGCACTTAGCCGATGATAGCTTTCCAGCTTTTATTCAGCTCTTCCATCAGATTGATTACTTCACGAATCATTTGAGGGTCGCGTTTTGTATTGGCCTCGGACAGGCGATTATTCATAAAACAATAGAGCTTGCGAAGATTAACAGCTATCTCACCGCCGGTATCGGTATCCAGAACTGCATTGAGCTCGTTGATTATGTCCTGGGCCCTGGTTATGTATCGGCCCTTTGCTTCATTGTTTCCCGCCTCCAATTCTTTGATTGCCAACTTCATAAACTTGATTGCGCCGTCGTAAAGCAGGACAATGAGCCGACCTTTACTTTGTGTGGTAACTGCCGCGTCCCGATATGCTGAGAACTCCTTCATCGTGTTATTCCGTTATACACTTGACACTTGGAAATTCTGGGACAGCCAGAAAACCGTTGGCAGTCCCGAATTTCAACTTTTCGCAGGTATGACAATTACCGTGCGGAGAACCCTGATGGCGTTGCTTTTCCCGCACCAATTAGGCGTGAGCCGAAGCTCTTTTGGTGCGGGGCGAATTTGACTTATCGGGGACTGCCACCTGTTTTTGTTTTTTAAAACAGGTGGCTGTACCAAAGAAAATTAGGGACAGCCATAAAAACGTTGGCAGTCCCGAATTTTCAAATCCTGTTACTGTTATCTGAGCAGGGTCAACGCCATCTGCGGCATCATGTTTGCCTGGGCTAACATAGAGACGCCGGCTTGTGACAACACCTGGTACCTGGTCAATGCCGCCATTTCGGTAGCCACATCGACATCGGAAATACGGGACTCGGCTGACAGCAGGTTCTCGGACTGAATGTTGAGGACCGCTATGGTGCTTTCCAGACGGTTCATCTTATACCCGAAAGCCGCACGAGCTGTATCCTTTGCGTTGATAGCAGCCGTAACAGCGGTCATCGCTGCATTTGCGGCAGTAGGAGTAAGGATGTTAATGCCCTCATCTCTGAAACCGTCTGTGTCAACAACCCAGGCATCCCCATCCCATTCCTGGAATGTGTCAGGATCAACATCAGTCATAAAGTCGTATGCATCGGTCGCGACTGTACCGAATATGCCGGTTATCGTGGCAACACTGGCACCACCTTCCGCGATAGTCATGCCATCTATGTCAGTATCACGAGCGGAGATTTTCAGTTTGTAGTTGTCTCCACCGGCATCCACAATCGAAGCAGCGGAGTAGCCGAGAAAACGGCCGTTTTCATCGTACATTTGGTCCGGGTCGTTGGAAACCAAGTTGATTGCATTCGCTATCTCCTCAAGGTTATAGCTGCCAATAGCGAAGGTGACCTGTATCGTCTCCTGATTCGTGCTGTCAGCGTCAGTGAAGTCTATGTCGATTACCAAGGGATTAGCGGCAACAGTGAGCACATCCTCCGTAGTAGTAGCATAACCGGCCTGGTTGGTCGAAGCAGATAATAAGCCGGTGCCTGTCTCGATACTAAGGCCGGACTGCGTCATATCAGCACCGGTGACGGTAACCACGTCGGTAGAGCTGCCGAACTGAATCTTCACATCATCTGTATTGTCGAGCATTTTGATTTCATTGAATTTAGTCCCGGTTGCGATACGCTCGATTTCAGAGGCCATTTCGGCAAACTCAGCGTTCATAATTACCCGCTGCGCGGAAGAATACGAACCGGTAGTCGCCTGCTCGGCCAACTGATTCATACGCACAAGTGCATCGTTGACTGTCTGCATAGCACCTTCCATTGTCTGCAGCATACTGATTCCGTCCATGGCGTTACGGGAACCCTGGTTTATCACAGCGATGTCGGCACGCATCAGCTCACGAACAGCCAGGCCTGCTGCATCGTCCCTTGCACTGTTGATGCGCAAACCCGACGAGAGCCTCTCGACCGACCTGGCCAGGGCATCGTAGTTTATGCCCAATTGCCGGGCAGCATTTGCTGCCATAAGATTGTTCTTAATTGCTAACATGTTTTAGACTCCTTAATAAAATATAGTAAACACTCTACTGGCTTCAAAAGCCCCCATTTATTTAATCCAACATCCAACGTGCAACGAGCACGCCATAAAGCTTTACTACCAAAAACTATTATCGGCCAGGAAAGAGAAGACTTTAGGAATTTGTTAATGGAAAATGACTACAAAATCGTAAGACCGGTAATCTCAATGAAATGGGGCCCGATATTGCAGCAAAGCTGCCAAGAATAGCAAAAAAGCCAAAAAAATTACGAAAATCAGCTATCTTCGAAAATTTCCCAATTTATAGTTTTACCGGACGTAAATACTTCCTTATCTAAGGTTTTGATAGCAAAGGAATAATTCTTGCTCAGATTGCTCCAAGCAGATATAGTTCAAGCCGATGCTGCACCGTATTTGTGTCCCGCACCAATTGCATGGGGCGCTGCGGAACCAAACAAGCGCGAACTTGCGCTCGGCCGACGCAACACAATTGGTGCAGGATGGGGCGACTTTAGATAGTGGCGGCAATATATGCGGAAACAAGAAGCACAAACTCACAAAAGGACGCTGCTTGTATTTAGTTGTCATGAGGCATGGGTATATCAGCTTGGAGTATTGGGGTATGAGCTTGACATAATTATAGGCCTTAAGGGCCGATATAAAGAGACGTGGGATGAGCAAATACGGCCGGTGCCGCCCAATTCACGATTGCTCACTTTGCCGGAAGCGCAGCAGTCACAGACCCGTTACTATTGTATCATAACCCACAATGTAACTGATTTGCTTGATATTAAACACAGGCCCGAGCCGCGGCTTATGGTCATTCACTCGACGCTCGAGGGACGGGCGCTCGAGGAAAAATCTGATGTTACTCCGCAAATGATGAAAGAGACGCTGCATACATACCTGAAGCTGGTCGGCGGTCATGCGGTGGCTGTCTCTATGTTGAAGGGCAAATCGTGGGGCTTTACTGAGGACATTGTACCTTTTGCGGTCAATGCGGATGATTATCCGCCCTATTCCGGAGAAACAAGTTGCGGCCTTCGTATTTGCAATTTTATTGAGAGCCGAAAGACGATTTTATTATGGGACTTTTATGAAAAGGCATTTGATGGCATTCCCGTACGTCTTGTCGGCCACAATCCGAATATGCGAGGCGTTAGAGCCGCCAATAATTGGGACCATCTGAAGAGGATATTGCAGTCTCATCGATTTTACATCCATACTGCCAATCCGGAACTTGAAGACGGATACAATATGGCCACCTTAGAGGCAATGGCTGCGGGCCTGCCCATCCTGGGCAATCGGCACCCCGCTTCGCCCATCGAACACGGCATAAGTGGTTTCCTCAGCGACGACCCTGCTGAATTGCGCAAATATGCCAGGATGCTGCTGGAAGATAAGATTCTGGCGACAATAATGGGCAAAGAGGCCCGAAAGACCGCTATAGAGCGATTCTCAATGACCGGGTTCAAAGAGGCATTTCTGCGGTCGATCGAGACCGCCCGTCAGAAATGGAAGCGTAGAAAGATTAATCGGTGATTGTTCGTGGGTTCCCGTCCCGCACCTATTAGGCGTGAGCCTACGCTCAATAGTCGCGGGATATGGCTATACCAACACATTTATAGAGTTGTCTGTAATCTGCACCTGCGGTTCAAGACTATCCTGATAGCTGCTATCGTTCACGCCTATCGCGGGTTCGTTATCGCCGACGACGCCGGGATTATCGGGATTGCTCCCTTCCGGAAAGTCGGGATGCTGCTGGAATGAGCCGTCCTGCAGCGATTGGTCTCTGTAAGGCTGCTGCTCGCTTTGGTCTGTGAGCATGACTTCCAGCCGCTTTATCTGAATGCCGCAATCTGCAAGGTTTTGGATTATGTGCGGCAGTGCCCGCTCAACCTCATATCTGGTTTGTGCCCTGCTGACTTCCAATAAGCCGGTGATTTGGCCCTCCTGCTGCTCGAATTTTACAAAAACCTTCCCCAGCTCCGGTGGATGGAGACGGATGGTAATTTGCTGGGTCCCTGCTTGTTGGGATGAAGAGCTGTGAATAGATTCCAGAATCTTTTCGGTAATGCTCGCAGAGACATCGCCGGGTGGAGTCTGCGCTGGCAGATTATCGGTCTTAACGGCCTCGGAAAAGGCCGATGTTTGCTCTGTAATGGAGGTTGCGGAGTTATCAGCAGAGACTATCTGCTCGAAACCTGAATTGGAGTTATTGTTGGAGGCCGAGCTGCCGCGGTCTTTTGTTTGGCCGGTGGATACCTGGAGCTGCGGATGGTGCAGCTTCTGGTGTGTGGGGTTGCCTCGGGAATTGCCGCCCTGCCCTATGCCATCGTCGGCCGGCGGTTCTGAGAGTCGCGGCGTGCCGCTACGACCTGGCTGACCAGCAGCAGCTTCGTTGTCAGTTGATGGTTCCGGGGATATTTGACCTTGCTGAGCGGGGTTGGTTTTGTTATCAACCACTTTCTCGGCGATTAATGGGGATTTTTCCGGACCAATCCCGACAGGTTGGGACTGAAGACCAGAGGATTTGCCCTGAACCGGCGGGGAGCTGGGATTCGGTGCGGGTACTTTCTGGCCGCCGGGAACGACTGGCTTGCCTGCGATAGCCGGTTTCTTACTGGCATCTGCATCAACAAGAGCCTCGGACGCGAATTCTTCGCCAGCCAATGGGTGTGTTTTTTGACTGCCGGAAGCGTTCAAAGCGGGCACAATTGCCGGTTTTTCACTGGCAGTGGCTATTGTGCTGTGAGCATCAACAAGAGCTTTCAGGGTCAATCCTTCGCCGCTTTGTTGGTTGGTAAGGCCTCTTGTAGCGAGCGGTCTCGTGTTTGGCATCTGTATTCTGTTCGCATTTTTACCCTCATTGGATGGAGTATCGGTAGCAAGCAGGGCCTTGGAGGTGTTAGGTGGAGCGGCTTTGAGCCCGATTTGCTTTTGGTTGATGATTAGAACGGGTTCGTTTTTGTGTGGTTTGGCGGTTTTTCCGGCGCCGGGAGGAAATCTGTCCGGTTTTAAGTTGGTAAGCAATTGGGCAAGTTCATATCCGGCCTTCGGCTCTACCTTCTTGGCGACTCCTTCTTTGCCGTGCTCGGCGTTTAGCGAGTATTGAGCTAACCAAAGCTGGACTATGCTCGGCTGGACGGCTGGGCTCCGGGTCATGTTTTGCGTTTTTGTGTTTCTGCTATCCTTAGCTTTCTGGGGCACTTTAGTCGTTATTTCTTTGCGAAGGGTATGGCTAAACCCTCGCGGCGGTTCCTTGCTGGGCCTGTTGTGGGGATTAACAAGGGTATTGTCGACCGTTTCTGTTCCACGAGCATTAGTTGTATTATCAAGTGTGGGTGGGGAAAATTGCTCGCTTTTTTTGATTGCTGCGGGCTTTGCCGGGGCTGGACCAGCACCGCTTGTGCCTGCAAACATATTACTGATTGCCAACAAGTTAGTATTCATACAGCAACCCTTATAAAAACCAACGTATTTTGAGCAAGCAGCGTGCCAGTAGTCGTTAAAAGGGCTTTTGTTAGATGGTAACTGTCTGGCAATAAGAGACTTATAGAAATTGAAAAGATGGCGATTGGTCAGAAATGCCCGGCTATTAGCTGCGGTTGCGGAGAAATATTCCTGAGGAGAGGAAAGAATTTCCGGTTTAACTGAGGTGCAGGTAAAAGGACGCTGCGGGGGGGCGTGTGGGCGTGTTAAAAAACACACGCGGGTGTATAGAAACCTGACGCCTCTGTGAGGACGTAAACAGGCGGTTATTTGAGTTTTAGCTGGTTTTTCGCAAAGAAAAGCCGGTTGACAGATTGAAAACGACCCGCTGTAAGTACTTGGCACGATTATTGCTGATGTTTCTTGAGAAGAGAAGGTTTGTGCAGGGATATCAGGGAACAAGGATGTCTAAAACGAGCAGTATACTCGATTTTCTCGAAGCCGGCATAAGGGCCGAAAGCCTTCGTCAGAAGGCCATCGCCAATAATATTGCCAATCTTGAGACCCCGGGATACCGCAGGATCGATGTCAAGTTCGAAGAGTTACTTGCCAAGCTTCTGGATTCATCCGGGGCGGTTGAGCTTAGTGAAGTTGAGCCGCAGATTCATCAGCCCAAACAGACGCCGGTAAAGTCAAACGGAAATGATGTTAATTTGGAAAGTGAAGTGGGCGAAATGGTCAAAAATACTCTTCGCTACAAGGCTTATATTCGGCTGCTCAACAAGAAGTACAACCAAATAGAATTGGCAATGAGCATAAAATAAAATAGTTATCCATTGTTGGTTGTTGAGGGGCCGCAAGCCGGACAACGACCAGAAAGAGATGGGAAAGGATAGAGCAGATGGAAGTTAACAATACCTTCAGCCCTATAGATATAGCGATTTCGGGCTTGCGGGCCCATAGCAAACAGATAGAAGTGATTTCATCGAACGTTACCAACGCTCGTACAACCGACGTCGGCAACGGCCAGCCTTACCGCAGGCTTGAGGCGATATTCGAAACAGACGGCGGCGGTATCGGGGGCGTTAGCATAGACGAGATACTTGTGGATATGAGCGATTTTCACATGATTTTCGACCCCGGCAACCCAAAGGCGGACGAACAGGGTTATATTGCAATGCCCAATGTTAATTTGCCCATAGAGATGATGAATTTGACTATTGCAACGCGGGCGTATCAGGCTAACGCAGCGGTTCTGAAACGCTATCAGCAAATGGTAGAAACTACACTGGAATTACTTAAATAAGCCGGGGAGTAAGCAATGATTAACCTAAATGGCAATGTAAGTGGGGCCCAAAACGCAATGAAGGGCGGTTGGGAGCCCAGCTCGCTGATGCCAAAGGCGGATAATGCCAATGCCAAGAAGTTAGACTTTGATAATACCGTTAAGGCTATCGAGAAATACATATCCAAGGTCGATGAACTTCAACAGTCATCAGATATGTCCATAAAGGATTTATTGGCCGGCAAAAATGAGGATATTATCTCGGTGGTCTCAGCGGTGGCTAAAGCTGACATGAGTTTCAAGCTTCTTGTGGGCGTTAGAAATAAATTAATCGAAGCCTACAAGCAAACTATGAATATGCCACTGTGATTGATGATTGATTATTGATAATTGATTATTGTAAAAGACATTAAGAATAATCAATAGAAAATAGTCAATAACCAAAGGCCTTTAATGAACTTTTTCCAGAAGATAAGCGCAATTTGGCAAAAGGTAAGCCTTGTTCAGCAGGCTTTGTTGATTGCGATTGTTCTGACCTTTATCATTATCGGTGCGCTGCTCACTCACTGGGCCCGCCGACCTGACATGAGAGTGCTGTATCAGCAACTGTCCCCGGAAGAAGCGTCCAGGATTACAGAAAAAATCAGCGAGAAGGATATTGTTTACGAATTGCGAAACGGCGGGACAACTATCTACGTTCCAAAAGAAAAGGTCTACCAGCTTCGTTTAGATATGGCAAGAGAGGGACTTCCTGTAGGTGAGCAGGGTGGTTACAAAATATTTGATAAGGAAAAAATCGGTGTCAGCCCATTCGTTCAAAGCGTTAACCTCAAGCGAGCATTGCAGGAAGAACTTGCAAAGAGTATCCAAATAATAGATGGCGTGGTTCACGCACGGGTGCATATAGTAACGTCTGAGCGAACGCTTTTTATATCTGAATTTGGTAAGCCCACCGCTTCGGTAGTTCTTCGACTAAAGCCTGGTTATAGATTGAGCGCCTTGAACATAGCGGCAATTACACATTTGGTGTCCGGCAGTGTTGGGGGACTGACATCTGAAAATGTAACTGTGATAGACAGTCAGGGACGTCTTCTTTCGAGTCGGTCGGATCAAATAATGGCCAGCGGGGCTGGGACTGTTCAAGATTATAGGGAGAGGGTGGAGCAGAATTTGGCGAACAAGGTCGAAGAGATGCTCACCACTGTTTTAGGGCCCGGCCGGGCAACGGTAAGAGTCAGTGCCGTTATTGATATGAACAGCGTTACTACCGTTACGGAAAAGTTAGAGCCAAAGGGCGTTGCTTCAAAGGAAGATATTATAACTATTTCTGAACCTATGCCTGGTACTCCGTCCGCGGCAGGCGAGCCAGCCATACCAGGCGGTACAAAGAAAGATGAGACAGTTAATACCGAATACGAGATTGGCAAAACTGTGAAGCAGGAGATTATTTTGCCGGGCCAAATAAAATCTCTTTCGGTGGCTGCTTTTGTTGACTTATCGGTAGCTGATGCAAATGAAGCAGCGTCCACTGGTAGCAGCGCATTGATTATGGAATTGACTGAGGTGGAAGAGATTATTAGAAACGCGCTTGGTCTTAGGCAGGCTGACGCGCTTAAAGTGGTGAACGTCAAGTTTCATCGCCTGGATGTTGGATCGATGATTGATGAAGAGCCGTCCAGTTGGCCTCGTTATATGGCAATTGTCCGCCATGCATCTTTAGGGATTATGGCAGTTTGTGCGCTGCTTGTTCTTCGGATATTCAAAGGTGCGAAGAAAAAAGCTGCGGCGACGGCCGGGACAGGGCAATTGCCCGGAGCTGAGGGATCTGTCGGCCTTCTTCCATCTGAAGCGGGGAAATCTGAGTCATTAGTGTTGCGTAAACAGATAGCCAATGCCTTGCAGCGTAATCCTGAACAGGCCAAGCAATTGTTCTCCAGCTGGCTCGAAGAAAGGGAAGGTTAAGTAAGTGGCATTGACGGGTAAACAGAAAGCTGCGATGCTGTTGATGAGCCTCGATGCTGCAACCGCCGCTGAACTGCTCAAGGGTGTTAACCCCGAGCTGGTTGGCGAATTGGCGGTGGAATTGGCATATCTGGACGCCGCTGGTTATCGCAGCGGTAAGCAGAGCACCCAAATTGCCCGGCAGTTCTGCAATTCGCTTCAGGCCGACGAACCCCGCCCCTTCGAGGGGCGGGGCGAGGGATTTCACCTTAAAAGCTTCCTGAAGGAAATGCTAAAAAGCACGGTAGGCAACGAAAAGGCAGAGCAGATCCAGACCCAGATACATAATTTGCTGCAGAAACACGACCCTTTTATACGTATTCGTTTCCTTGATTCACAAACGATAGCCTCAGTTCTGGAGAAAGAGCACCCTCGTGCTGCTGCCGTGGTTTTATCAGAACTGCCGGCAAAGAAAAGCTCCAATGTACTCGATCTTTTCGGCGAAAGTATCCGGCTCAGTGCCATCAGGAGGATGACCACTTGTGAGAATATGACAGCGGAAGCAAAGGCACGGATAGCAGAGACGGTTTGCAAGCGTCTCGAGGCTATTACAGCCGGTGGCGCAAGTGAAGCTTTACCAACTCGGCTTGGGCGGTCTTTAAGGAAGATGGCCGTGATTTTGCGAAGCCTGGGTAAAGAGCTTCGAGACGGTCTGCTTGGTGCAATACAGATAAAAACACGAAATTCGAAGCACGAAATCCGAAACAAATACGAATGACCAAAATACAAATGACCAAAACAGGTGTCATTGCGAGGCCTGCGAAGTCCGCCTGTGGCGGGCGGCAATCTCAACCGTTAGGTTTTGAGATTGCTTCGTCGCTGCGCTCCTCGCAATGACATGTTGGCGAGGTTTTGAACATTTGGAAGGGATTAAGTAAGTGGTATTAGCGGGTAGACAAAAAGCTGCGATGCTGTTAATGAGCCTGGACGCCACGACTGCTGCCGAGCTGCTCAAGGGCATCGACCCCGAAGAGATTCAAGAGATTGCTATGGAGCTTGCGCGAATCGACGCATCGGAGCAGCGCAATACCAAGGAACAAGCGAAGGTTGTCCGAGAGTTCTGTAGCTCACTTCGACAAGAGAAGCAGACTAAGGCATTTAGTATGAGAGGTTTTTTCGGCGAGATGCTTGTAAATGCTCTTGGCAAAGACAAAGCGGAGCAAATTCAATCTCAGATTAGAATAACTACGGCACAAAAAGAGCTGTTTACGGGTATTCGTTCGGCCAGCACGGACGAATTGGTTCTTGCACTGGAGGGTGAGCACCCACAGACGATTGCTGTGGTACTGTCGGAGCTGGCTCCTAAGAAAAGCCAGGAGGTTCTCGCGCTTTTGGGCGAAGAGGCTCGCCTCAAAGCCGTGTGCAAGATGACCAATCCGGATCTGCTGGGAGCTGGAGTGAAGCAGCGGATAGCATCTGTAGTTAGCGAACGGCTGAAGAGTCTCAAAGGAAAAGCAGAGACTCTTGTCGTAAAACCGGGAAGACGAGAAGAAAATCTGAGAAAACTTGCTATTATGCTAAGTGGTCTGGAGAGAGACCTGCGAGACCAATTGGTTGGTGAGATCAGCAAACACGATGAGGAAACCGGCAAGATGGTGAGGAATTTGATGGTAACGTGGGAAGATATTCCGTCAATAGCGGACAGGTCTCTGCAGGAAGCGCTGCGAACCGTAGAGTCAAGCAAACTGGCGGTGGCACTCTATGGGTCAGATGAAGAGGTCACGCAAAAGATACGCTCAAATATATCTGAGCGGGCTGCGGCTATGCTCGACGAAGAAGCTTCACTGATGCAGGAGCCGCTGGAAAAAGAAGTTCTTGATGCGAGAGAAGAAGTTGTCAGGCCGTTGCGGGAAGCCAACGAGGAGGGCAAACTTAGAATGGTGGGGCGATAGCACAATGTCACGGACACTTACAGTCCATCTTGAGAAGCCGATTGTATCGGCAAAGATCTCAGACAATTCCCCCCTGCTTTCTTGCGAAAGCAAGAAGGGGGGTACCGAGCAAATTCAGGTACAGGATTCACAGGCAGAGATTGCCGTGTTTTCGCAAGCCTGCCAGGCGCTCAATGGCGTGGTTGCTAAGCTCAATCAGTTTTATGATAGATTATTTGCCGAGCACAAAGAAGAAATTGCCAGACTTTCGGTAGAAATCGCCAGAAAAATATTGATGCAAAAAGTGCAGGATGGAGATTATGAAATAGAATCTATTGTCAAGGAAGCACTTAAAAATGCTCCCACACGTCAGGATGTGGTGGTGCATTTGAATCCTGAAGACCATCTTCTGTGCCAAAAGGCGCAGCAAGATGAGCCAAATGGCAGCTTTGCCGGTATTAAGTTTGTTTCGGACCAAAATATTGGGCGGGCGGAATGTTTGCTTGAGACTCCAAAAGGAATAATCGTATCGTTGATTGACGAACATCTGGAACGAATTGGTAAAGCACTTAAGACGGCGGAATAAGCTATGACTACGAGTCAGGTTGGAAACTGCTCAATTGATTTTGAGAAATTTCACTCGGCACTGCAGGATGTAAATCTGTTAGATTGCCGGGGTTCAGTGGTGCGAGTGTCGGGTCTGACGATTGAATCTAACGGCCCAATTGTGGGCTTAGGTGAGCTTTGCGGCATCCATATTCGCGATGGCCGGCGCGTGCTGGCTGAAGTGGTAGGTTTCCAGAACGACCACCTTATCCTGCTGCCGCTACAGCATATAGAAGGCATATCACCGGGTGATACAGTAACTACCAGAACTACTCCACGCTATATTAGCCTAAGCGAAAGTATTCTGGGTAGAGTGGTAAATGGCTTAGGGGAGCCCATCGATGGTAAAGGGCCATTAGCAGGGACGGACAAGAAACAATTGGACGCAGGTAGCCCGCCGCCTTTGAGTCGCGAAAAAATTACCCGTCCTTTGGCTTTAGGGATCAGGTCAATAGACGGTGTACTAACCTGCGGCAGGGGACAGCGAATAGGCATCTTCTCGGGCAGTGGAGTGGGCAAGAGTGTTCTGCTCGGTGATATTGCCAATTCGAGCGATGCAGTTGTCAATGTTGTGGCATTGATAGGCGAGCGTGGGCGAGAGGTCCGCGAATTTCTCGAGGGGGACCTCGGTCCAGAGGGTTTGGCCCGCAGCGTTGTCGTCATTGCCACATCGGATTCGCCTCCGATTCAGCGAGTAAAGGCAGCATTCGTAGCTGTCACAATAGCCGAATACTTCAGAGACAAGGGCATGAACGTTTTATTTATGATGGACTCGCTTACGCGGTTTGCCCAGGCCCAACGGGAAATAGGCCTTGCGGCGGGTGAGCCGCCGGCCACAAAGGGCTACTGCCCGAGCGTTTTTTCAGTGATGCCGAGACTTATCGAACGTCTGGGCTGTGCCGAGAGCGGCAGCATCACAGGTATTCTGACAGTCCTGGTTGAGAACGATGATCTGACTGACCCTGTGGCTGATAGTGCAAAGAGTCTGCTGGATGGGCATCTTGTGCTGTCAAGAAAATTGTCTGACAGGGGACATTATCCTGCCGTGGATATCTTACAAAGCATCAGCCGACTGATGCCCGCAGTGGTGAGCAAAGAACACAGGCTTGCTGCACAGAAGCTCAAAGAAATATATGCCATTTATACTGACGCTGAGGATTTAATAAACATTGGTGCGTTTGCAGCGGGCAGTAATCGGCGTATCGATGGAGCGATAGCGCTGATTGAAAGGATAAACGCCTTTCTCATTCAGCCTATTCGAGAGAGAACCGATTTTGAAGAAACTGTCAGACGATTAACTGCTATTACCCAATCGTGGGGTGAGCTGCTGGGCTCCCAAGTGCAATGAATCGCGTTGGGGGGCCCGTTAAGCACCGAGAGTTGAGAATTGGAAATTAAATGAAGCGATTTGTATGGCGTTTGCAGCGCGTCCTCGACATAAAAACAAAGAAGGAACAAAAAATGAGAGCAGAACTGCTTGAGCTGACCGAAAGGCTCGCTTCGCGCGCAGGCGAACTGCTCACGCAGCAGAGGATATTGGATGAGATAATCGCTGGTTTGGCCGGGGAAAAGCCTAAGAAGCGATTAGGCAAGCAGGAATTCTTCTTGAGATATTCAGGGACAAGTGATGAGCAGATTAAGAAACTCAAAGAAAAGATAAGCGAGCTGGAATCCCAACAGAGAGAGAAGATTGCCGAGCTCTTAAAGGTCAGAAGGTTTAAAGAAGGTTTGGAAAGATTACGAGCTGAAGCAAAAATACAATTTATAAAGGAGCAGGAGAAACTTGAACAGAAAGAATTAGACGAGACAGCTACAATTTCATTCGCTCGAAATATGATATAGCAAGAAAAAATAGAAAATAACAAGAGTTGAGATTTTGCCCGCCAAAGGCGGGTTAAATCCTCGATGGTGGATCCTCGATGCTCGTCGAGAAGCGAGTATCGAGTATCAAGTATCGAGTATCGAGTATAGGAGAAAACCAGTGAGTAAGAAACTAATAATAATGATAGCAGCAGCGGGGCTGATAAGCTTTGGGGGAGCGTTCGTCTACGCATGGCTTACTAAAACAGCGAAGGTTCGCCCCAGCGATGAGTTGAAGCAGCCCACGCTTGCTGCTTCCGATTCCATTACCAAGCCAAGGCTGCCGCAGCCAGAAGCCATAGGCACCGTTGGCCCCGAGGATGGCACGACGGGGAAAGCTATGACGGAAAAACGGCTCAAGAATCTTGTCGCCGACATCCGGGAAAAGATGCAGGAGTATAACAATAAGCTGCAGGCCCTTCAGCTGCGAGAGCAGAGACTGCAAGCCGCCCAGGATACGTTAAAAAAGGACATCGAAGACCTAAATATCCTGCGAGTCGAACTTGCTTCAATCACTGCCAGTCTCAAGGAGCAGCGGGATAAGCTACGTAAGACCAGAATTGAGATTGTCCAGGCGGAAAAGACTAACCTGGTATCAATAGCAGCTACTTATGACAAGATGGACCCTACCAGTGCAAGTAAAATATTGACGAGTATGACAAAGCAAATGCAGAGTGCTGGTGTTGGAGAGGGGGGCAGTGGCCTCAATGACGCGGTGAAGATTCTGCACTATATGACAGAAAGGACCAAAGCCAAAGTATTAGCTGAGTTAGTCACTTCTGAGCCCCAGCTTGCATCTCTTTTGTGCCAGAGATTGAAACAGGTAACCGAGGGAAAGTAGTTCTATGGACATTGCAACGATAATAGGAATACTTCTTGGTTTTGTGGTCATTACGACCGCCATTGTCACCGGCGGCGGCTGGCACATATTTATCCATCTTCCTTCGTTGGCGATTACCATAGGAGGAATGCTGTGCGCTACGCTCATACATTTCTCGCTGCCGCAGTTTTTAGGGATATTTTCGGTAATCAAGAAGACAATTATTGCAAAGGTCCCGGCTCAGTCGGAGCTGATTCAAAAGATGGTTAACTACTCGGCTGTCAACAGACGTGATGGGCCGCTGGCTCTGGAGCAGGAGATTCAAAAGATAGACAATTTGTTTTTCGCCAAGGGTTTGCAGATGCTTGTGGACGGACAGGATGCCGATGCGATTCATGAACTAATGTCTATGGAGATTCAACACCTTCAGGACCGCCATGGAACAGGCAAGAAAATCTTAGAGTTTATGGGTTCGGCTGCACCTGCTTTTGGGATGATAGGCACGCTTATCGGTCTGATTCAGATGCTTAGAAGCCTGGATTCACCTGAATCGATTGGCGCAGGAATGGCGGTAGCTTTGATTACCACTTTCTACGGTGCACTAAGTGCTAATTTGATCTTTATCCCACTGGCTGGAAAACTGGGGCTCTATTCCAAGGCAGAGTCGACGGCTATGGAAATGATTGTTGAAGGTATCTGCGCTATTGCACGAGGTGATAATCCGACTATTGTTCGAGAAAAAATACAGGTATTTATTTCTCAGAGCAGACGGGAAGAAGTAAAGGCTACCATATAATGAGGAAAAGCCAGCCGGAATCCGATGATGCTCCAGGTGCACCGGTATGGATGGTCACTTTCAGTGATTGTATGACGCTGCTGTTGACGTTCTTTGTGCTTCTTTTGAGTTTTTCATCCTTCGATGAGGAAATCTTTCGGCAATTAAAGGCCGTTTTCGCCGATGCTCTGCCTGCGGTCGCTCCGGAGGCCAAAAAGGATACAGATGCATTTTTATCTACGAAGCAAATCCAGGAAACAGTGCAGTTGGACGAAGGTAGCGAGAAACCTACTTTAGATAAAGGAACTGAAGAGAGGACAAAAGAAGATACAGAGCCTGTGGATTTCCACCGTCGCAAGGTATTCTTAATCGAATCTAAAAGAATTTTTTGGGGTAAAGGCACAGCTATTTCCTCTGAAGGTCGCGGTATTATGTCTATCATGGCGTCATTCTTAAAAGAGATGCCCAACCGGATAGTCATCAGCGAAAACAGGCCGGGCGACAACGGGGGCGGTGAACAGTTTTCTCTGACGCGGGCATGGGCGGTGTTGAAGTATTTTGCAACAGAGCAAAACCTTGACAAGAGACGGTTCAGCATCTCAGCGGCAAGCACTCTTGTCCCGCACCAATTGAGCCCAGGCTCACCCCTAATTGGTGCGGGAGAACCTGAACGGATGCTTGAGATAGTTTTATTAGAACGGAGTATTTACAATTGAGACGTCGGCAGCGGGCAACCGAGACAAAACCAAAAGTCCCAGCGTATATCGTTACATTTTCAGACATGACGACGCTGCTGCTGACATTCTTTGTGATGCTCCTGAGCTTAGCGACTGTCCAGGACCCGGAATTATTTTACAAAGGCCGGGGTGCCTTTTTGCAATCTATGAAAGAGCTCGGGCTTGGAATGCTTTATAACAGAAAGCGAGGGCCTGACTTCGGCAGTGTTAAAATCAAGTATTTCATAGACACCCCTGATAAGCGATTCCCCGGCAGGAGCATAGACGCAAAAGAAGAAGAGATTCGTCGGGCTTTCAAAGATGTGAGACGGTCTATGAAGACTTTGCCTTCACAAATAGTCGCCAAAAAGACCAACTTTTCAATAACCAATATTCGCTTTCCACCCGGCGGGGCAACCTTGAATGAGCCGGCAAAGCGGTTTTTGACCGAATTTAGCCTGCTTTTGCAGCAAGATTCCGGTTCTAAGCCTATCAAGCTCTATGTGCTTGGTTTGGCTGGTGATGAGGCAGCTGAGAAGCAGCAGTGGATATTGTCAGCGAGGCGGGCCAAAGTGGTGGCGGACTTCCTGCAAGGTACTTTGCCTTCAGCGTCCAATTGGCCTGTTTATTCGTGGGGGGCGGGCCCCGGCGGCGACTGGGTAGGGCAAGATAGCCCGATTTCCAGACGGTCGCAGATCTTAATCGCGGTCCTGAGGGCGAGCGATTAATCTGTGGGAAACTGTGCACTTGTCAAGTTTTTCGACAATTTGTCCGATTATCCACCCACCTTCGCGTTCAAATTGTTGCTAACAGCATATTAATGCCCATTCTGGTATCTCGGCACGGTATTTGCATACCAAATAAGCATAAGGGACCCAACGGACAGACCCAAGACCCAGGTCTTGAGTCTTGTGTCTATAGCATGACGGGATATAAGAAAAAAATCGTTGCGTTTCTGGTAACAGTTGCGGTGGGCAGCGGTATGCTTGTGGTCTACCGGGGTCAATCGGGAACTTTCGGGCCGGAATCAGAACCCAGCAACGCTGGGTTCCGATCAGTACACGCCGGTGGCGCGTCGAAATTCATAGCTGGCTCCCTGTTCGCAAGTGACCCCAATTTTTCTAAGGGACCGGGCAATAGCTCCGGCAGCAAAGATCTGTTCTTTAAAATGATGCTTTCGATTTTGCTCGTCGTTGTTCTGGGCGCAGCAGCGATTTACATCTCAAGAAAGCTTCTGCCAAGGATTACTAACCTGCCCGGCAAAGAGATTCGCATCGCAGAAACAGTCCACCTCGGGCCGCGCAAAACGGTACATCTGCTCAAAATAGGTAACCAATGGCTTCTTATAGGTAGTACGAGTGAAAGCATCACAAAATTGGCTGACGTAACGGATGCGCTGGCGGATTTATCAGCGCAAGAGAGGGATGCTGTGAGGGTATAAATGGCTGGTAAGCTTATTAGAATATCCTTCTTGTTGTTTGTTGTTTTGTCACCGGGCCGTTTCTCCTTTGGCAAAGATGTTATTAAGTTCCCTCAAGTACCGATGCCGACACTGCCGGGCAATACCGCCACAGAAAGTGTGCCTGTAGCCGGGGTCCCAAGCATCAGCGATTTGATGACACTTATAGATAAGGCAACCGCCAACGAGGCTAAAGACAAAGATTGGTCGACACCTGTCAAACTTGTAATCATTTTTACCGGCCTGGCGATTTTGCCAAGTCTTCTGGTGATGATGACATCGTTTACGAGAATAGTTATTGTTTTGGCCTTTGTTCGTCGCGCTTTGACCACACAAACCATACCGCCTACTATTGCTATTATAGGTCTGGCCTTGTTTCTGACGCTGTATACAATGGCTCCCACATTTGCCAGGGTCAACACGAGCTCAATTCAGCCCTATCTTGCAGACCAGATTGATTTTCAGACTGCGGGAGCCAGGGCCGGCCATTGTATCAAGGAATTTATGCTTCGGCAGAGCCGAGAATCTGATTTGGCTCTTTTTGTGCAGATGGCCAAAATAGAGCCTCCTGCCACTCCAATGGATATCGGCATGCATATAGTAATCCCGGCATTTATTATCAGCGAATTTCGCACCGCATTTGAGATAGGCTGCCTCTTGTTTATTCCTTTTTTGTTGATAGATATAGTTATCGCAAGCGTTTTGCTCAGTGCGGGTATGATGCTGCTGCCGCCTATGATGATTTCGCTACCTTTCAAGCTGATGCTATTCATTCTTGTTGACGGGTGGGGGCTGCTGGCGAAGAGTCTTACCTTGGGTTTCAAATAATTGACTATTGAATATTGACTATTGATTATTGAAAAACAGAAGACAGACAGAGGCGCGAAGGTAAGTGCGCGGTAAGACTATGGACAACGGACGCAATAGTAAATAGTAAATTGAAAATTGAAAATGGATAGTAGTTTCGTTCTTTACCTGGGCCGGCACACTCTCGAGACGGCTTTGTTTTTAGCTGCCCCGATTCTGGTGACCTGCATAGTGGTTGGGGTGGTGGTGACACTACTGCAGGCAGTTACTTCCATACGCGATATGACTTTAACGATAGTCCCCAAGCTCCTGGCTGTTGGTATCGTCACACTGATGTGTGGCGGCTGGATGCTTCAGCTGATACTTAGATTTGCAAACGAAATTTTTGGCCATATCCAGAATATTGGGCACTGACTTATGACGCTGATGATCGAAAAACTGCTTGCTTTTGTGATGGTGTTGACAAGGATTTCAGCGTTTTTTATGGTGCTTCCTGTTTTTGGCTGGAGGACTATTCCGGTTAGGATCAAAGTTGGGCTGACCGTTCTGCTGGCGATTTTCTTTTCGGTAATAACACCTCTGGCCATCGAGCCCACGCGGGTTTCTGTATTGGAGGCGATATTGCTGATAGCCAATGAAGCAATCTACGGTTTAGCTCTGGGATTAGTTGCCGCCATTGTATTTTCTGCGGTTAAGCTCAGCGGACGGATTATCGAACGGCAGATGGGTTTAGCTATGGCCCAGGTTTTGGACCCATTGACTGGTGAGAGGACCCAACCGCTGGGCAGCTTGTTGGAAATGATATTTATAATCCTGTTTCTAAGCGCCAATGGTCACCATTTGCTTTTGCTGATTATATCGAGAAGTTACGAGGCATTTCCGGCTGGTAGTATCCCGACAGTAACGGTTTTGACTGTCGGAGTAATAAAAGCCGGCTCAACAATGTTAATTGCCGGGCTAAAATTGGCTGCACCAATGTTGGCGGCGTTCTTGCTGTTGATGGTGGTGTTAGCCGTGTTGGCCCGCATAGTTCCGGAGATGAACATTCTATTCATCTCTCTACCATTGCGTGTAGGCCTGGGCCTGTTAATGGTGACGATGTTTTTGCCATTTATTAACGCATTCGTGGCCGAATTCGCTGATTGGATGGGCAAACTGCTGCCTTTGTGAGTGGTAACTGGTAATTGGTGATTGGTGATTGGTAACTGGTGATTATTTAACCAATAACCAATAACCAATTACCGTTTACCAATAACCAAAGATAGAGGATAGAGTATGCCAGAGAAGCCGGCTGCCGAAAGGACCGAACAGCCAACACCGAAGAAACTGGAGAGAGCCAGGGAGAAGGGGAAGGTGCCGCAGAGCCAGGAATTGACGTCGATTGTGACACTTCTGGCACTGATAATGATAGTGGCTTTATTGGGTCCGAGTCTGCTGCAATGGTTCATTATGCAAGTCAAGCACGGCATGTCATGTGAAATTGCTGTTTTCGCTGACAGCAGAGCATTTTGGAGTTTTACAAAAGCAAAAATTGTCGATTCGATACTTATTGTCTGCCCCATTCTTGCAGCACTTTTTGCAGGCTCTGTCTTGGCTTGTGCTGCTATCAGTGGCCTGAATTTCGCACCGGAAGCTATAAGCTTGAAATTCAGTCAGCTAAATCCGGTAACAGGATTTGGCAAGCTCGTAAACGCCCGGTCTATGGTAAAACTCTTAGCATCCATATTAAAATTGCTTTTTGTCTCATTCATCGTCTGGTTCTATCTTCAGAGCAGGCTCGATATGCTCGCTAACCTTCGATGGGCCTGGCCCGCACAGATACTTGTAGTTATCGCGAAGATAATACTCGGCCTTGCGATACGCGTTGGCATTGCGCTATTGGTCATAGGTATTGCCGATGCCTTTTATCAGAAATGGAAATACCTCCAGGAGCTGAAGATGACACGCCAGGAAGTAAAACAAGAGCGCAGAGACACAGAAGGTTC
Source organism: Phycisphaerae bacterium (assembly GCA_030615025.1). Lineage (GTDB taxonomy): Bacteria > Planctomycetota > Phycisphaerae > Sedimentisphaerales > Anaerobacaceae > CS2-K091. The sequence goes on from JAUXAB010000001.1 coordinate 48,077, forward strand.
GCCGGAAGTCAAAACTCGAATCCGGAGGGCCCAGTACGAGCTGGCCAGGAAGCGAATGCTGCAGGAAGTGCCCAAGGCCAGTGTGGTCCTCGTCAACCCGGCACACGTAGCTGTTGCGCTGCGCTACGATGCCAAGACGATGGAATCGCCCGTCCTGGTGGCCAAAGGAGCGGACCAGCTGGCAGAAAAAATCAGGGAAATCGCACGGGCTTACGGCGTGCCTATCATAAGAAAACCAGAGTTGGCAAGAACAATATATTCGACAGTGGAGCTCGGAGGGCCTATCCCGCAGACTTTATACGTGGCGGTAGCAGAGGTGCTGGCTATGATCTATCGGTTGCGGCATAGGAAAAAATAAAATATGTCTTTGATTGGAAACTGAAAAATCCCCTCCAGGGGCAGGGACAGCCGATCTGATTTTTGCCACGAAGGCAAGTGAATTAGTGAATTAGCGAATTAGCGAATTAGCGGATTAGTAGCCCAGTTTGAGCAATTAACTAATCAACTAATCAACTTCGTGTCTTGGTGTCTTTGTGGCTGCTTCTTCTTAGTTTCGCTGTACAGGCTTTAGACAGGATAACAGGATAAAACAAGCCCGACAAGTCGGGCCTGTCGATCCTGTCAAAAAAAGTCTTTACATGAAAATACCAAAACTCAAGACAGCCATTTGTCGTTGTATCAAAGCTAATGTTTTCTCAAGGCGGGCAAAGCGAGCAATCAGTCTGTCTTCTTTTTTAGTCAGGTGGTATTCTTCAGCTTCAATTCTTTCCTGGATGTTCTCTATTATATCGCCCACGTGTTTCTGGTCGATTTGAATGGTGCCGCTCGACGCCTTGAGCATTCTATCTATGGCATCCTCAATAGCCCCGGTAAAGCCCTGCTTGACCCGGATGGTAGCATAGATGGTGCTGCTGCCCGTGGTGGGAACGGTTACCTGCAGACCGTTTTCGGGGTACACCGTGTCGCCATTGTCGTCGAAGGTGCTGTTGCCGGTAATGACATTGCCACTAATGGTCGCCTCCCGATATTTCGAATCACCTTCACTTGAAAGTTTTATCCAGGCCTTGTCGATGGTGCCGCCGGAATACTCGACCTTGACCCTGTAGCTGCCTGCTGTCGTATACTTACTGCTGGCGCTGTAAAACTCTATATCGTTGCTGTCGGAGCTGCCGGTTTTATCGGCTCCGATTATGGCAAGAACGTCCATATAGTCTTCGGCTATGGCCTCATCGAAGACATTTGTGTCTAAACTCAATACTCCGTCCTTGTCAAGCTCAAGACCGATTTGCCCCGGCAGCAGAAAGGTGTCGATATCCTCTATAAATCCGCTGGTCCGGGAGATAAGGGGCGTGAGAAGCTGCGAGCTTATAGTTGAAACGATATAATCTCCCATTAACACACCGGCAGTCTTTAAGACGTCATTGTAGCCGGTCCTTTCCTTAATATACGTAACAGCAGCGTTATAGGCGTTAACCATAGAGTTCAGTTTGCTTTTGACCGATTGGATGTCTCTTGTCAGAGTTATCTTCTCTCCCTCACTTGTATCGTGCAGATGCAATGTTACACCGCTTATTACATCACCAACAGTGTTGGAGCTTCTGCTGATGTAACCATCCTGGCCTTTGTAATATTCGGACATCACCCACTCCGAAGCGGTCGGAGGAGTGAGGTTACTCGTGTCAATAACAAGCATGTTAACGTCACCTGCAGTGGTGGTGAATGTAAATGTCATGATACCTCCACCGTTCGTATCCAAAATATCACCGCCTACCACTATGTCGTTAGCATTTACGTTTGGCAACGCTTCTAATGCCGCTTGAACGCTGTCGACACCAGTTAGAGGAGCATCGTAGGCAATATCCGTGGTTGTTTGGCCATCATAAGTCAGGGTAAACGTATCACTACCACTTCCCTTGTCAGTAAAGGTCAGATACTGCACCTCTGCCACTGCTGGAGTTGAAGGAAAGCCATCCACCTTGATCTTAGAGTCCTGAGCAGCCTGGCTTAGAGTAAAGTCTGCCGGTTGAAAATTGTTGTTAAGGCCCGACGCTGTTGTGCTGTTGCCTTGTGTTTCGTCCCAATCTCCAAGTTGATAAGGCAACGTCAGCGTTGTGTCACCTGAGCCCGGGGCGTAAGTCAAAAGAATTTCAAGATTGCTCGTGCCTGAGGTATTATCTGTCAAAATAATTTCGCCATTCTCAAAAACTGCTTTGGCAATCCCGTCAAAGGCATCATTAATCTCCGAAATAAGATGGCCGACTGTGGTGTTTTCCGTAACGCTAAGGGGTGGATGGGTTATATCAGCACCGTTATGGTCTTTACCGGTTATTTGAATCTGTTCGTCTCCCTGCAGACCGCCGTTCTCACTAAATTGGTCAAGTTCTGTGATTTTAGTGCTCAGAGTGGCGTTATCAGAATCAACAGTAAAAGTAAAATCCGGTTTAGCTTGCCAGACTTCCGTGCTGCCTGCATTTATGAAGATTCTGTAATCCGTGCCGGCCTCATTGCCATTCAGTACCAGATGGTAGGTGTTGTTGTAGCGCAGCAGACTTGCCGTAACGCCGGGATTGTTCGCATCGTTATTGATTAAACCGACGAAATCCTCCAGCGTTGTTTCAGCGGTGGTCGTTAGGATTGTTTCCTTGTGGTTATATGAGTAAATAAAAGTTCCTGCTCCGACGTAATCCTCGACATATTCGAGGCCGTCCGTCTGGACCCACCGCTCGGCATTGGCCAGCCGATTGATTACAACTGTGTGACTACCTTCAAAGGCGTTATAGGACGCTTCAGCGGTCAATATATCCTTGTCGCTGGAAGCGGCTGAAAAAGAGCGAAGTTCATCGGCATCGGAAAGAGCACGAAGGGTGGTTCTTAAGGTGCCCAGACTCATTTCCAGGCTGCTCAGGGCGCTTTTTCTTTCTTCCCACACCCCCTTGCGATCTTGGTACATGTAGAGCGTACGGCGCTCGATTGCCATTAGTTGAGCGATGAGGGTATTTGTGTCAATGCCTGTTAACAGGCCTGGAAGACGTAAACTTGGCATTTTTGTTTGCCTTTTTGACCTCTAACGGTTTTACAAAGGTCTCCAGAGGACCTTTTTTTATCTTGTTTTTTGTTTTATCCTGTTGTCCTGTCTAAAGCCTGTACTATTCCAAACTCTATTTTCGCTAAAAAAACACGTTCACTTAACTATTTATCCCATATTTGCCCCACTTCTTGCTTTCGCCCCGCCCCTTTTGGAAGAGGCGGGGTTCGCAAGAAGGCAGCGGGGCCTTTTGCACAATCAAATATGACTACGGTAAATCTGTATGGTCTTTTTGCCTTTACGAACCCTGCTCAGCTTCTCGGAAACGTCGGCTTTCTGAGCTGTGATGGCCAGGCATAGGTCTTCGTATAATTTCCGCAATTTCTCTCGTCGCCCTCCCCCGCCCCTCCGAGGGGCGGGGTCAAGAATCCCTGTCTGGGCAATTTTTTCAACAAGCCAGGCGCCTCGCTCGCTTAATATCCCGACGTCTTTGATGTTACCTTGCCGGGCCAACTCTATCTGCTTTTCTAACAGAACCTGCAGCTCATCCAGCAAATGTATTTGGTCATCGCCAATTACATCAGTATTATTGGTAGTCATCCGATTTGAACTCCTGCTTGTCTTTCTTTGGCCAAACCGTGTTCGACTTCTTCCAGCAGATTGGCTGCATCTTTGTTGTCCGGGTCCAGAGTTAACATGTCCAGCAGGATTTTTTTGGACTGCTCAAGCCTGTCATCCTTCATATACAGCGCTGCCAGAGGGAACATAACAGAGGCATCGCCCGGGTGCATATTCAAATACAGCTCCAGGTAGTGAATGACCTTGGCGAATGAGCCCATCTGGCAGGATGTTTGAAACAGACCCAGAAGAGCTATCAGGTTGTCGGTGTCCAGCTCCAGGCATTTAAGATACATCTCAAAAGACTGCTTGTAGTCGGCTCTTTGCTGGGCGACCATAGCGAGGCCGGCATAGGCCTTGGCGCAATTGGCGTCCAGCCGACAAGCAACCCTGAAGGCTATTTCAGCGTCATCAAGTCCGCCATCGGCGGATTGCAGCGCGACTACCCCAAGGCCAACGTAGGGACCCGCCTCATCAGGGCCTAAGACGGCTGCTTTTTCGTAGCATTGCTGTGCCTGTGTGTAGTTGCCGTTAGAGATGTAACAGTCACCAAGTGCCTGCAGCACTTCATACTGCTGGGCTGAATCATACTGCTGGTCAGTATCGTCTTGTGTTATGTCCATAGCAATTCTTTTCCGCAGACAATTTGTTCTGCTCTTTCGAGTAGTTCAATCACCGAATTAAAATCTTTTTTTCACGCTTCGCGCGATACGGTTGACGATGGATGATGGACGATGGATGATAACAAAGCGTCTCTCGTCCCTCGTCCGGCGTCTCTCGTCCCTCGTCCGGGGTCACGCTTTCGGATTCGAGCTGCATGAAAATGTCGTTGATCTTTATCAGCTGGTTTTGAAGCGGGTAGTTTTCCTCAACAAATCTGCGATACCTTTGTGGTTCGTACCTACAGATGAGAATCTGCTCACAGAATTCTTCGGAGATGTTAAACAAGAATTCGGATGGGAACGCCTGGTCGGCACCTGGGAAGTTATGGATGACCGGTTTTAGGCCGCAGGCCATCCCTTCCAACAGCCCCATACTCTGGCCTTCAATGATACTGGTGGAAACGATGTAATGTTTATCCTCAAGCCAGCAGCTCACATCTTCTTGCCCCGCCATAGGGGGGTCAAAGAACACCACATCACGAAGGTCAAGAGCATCAACCATATACTTTAGATATTGTTCAAGAGCCGCATCCGCAAATTCTCCGGCAAAGAACAAACGGTACTCTCGGTCGATGTAGTGCAGCTTTTGCATACACTGCAAGACGAAAGCGGGGTTCTTTACCATCCTCAGATTGGCCAAAAAAGCAATATTTTTGCCGCGTCGGCGATTTGTAAACGCAAATTTTTCAAGATTTACACCGTTGGGAATAGTAACTATCGACGTTGACTCATCGAGCCCTGGGACCCTTTGGATAAGGGCGTCCCTGACAAAGCTGCTGCCGGCAGTGACGAGGATGTCGATATTGGCCCAGTTAACTTCTTGGGGCCACTGCTTATAGGCTTCGTAGCGGTGCAGTCTTATAATGTTCTTGCAAACTTTCGGCAGCTTCGAGGCTGTTACTGCAAGATTGGTACACCGCTCAAACCAGCAGATATCGCTCCATTTCATTACTTCTACCAGTTCTTCTTCTGTCTGGTCTTCAAAAAGGTGTACTTCAAAGCGCTGCTTTGTAAATTCGGCAATTTCGTTAAGAAACCTCGTACCATCGCTGCCGCAGAAGAAAGCCACCTTCGGCATTTTAGAATGGATTGCTTCGATCATCGGCTGGAGGATTTTCTGGTCGGGCGCGATTTCGAGTGAGCGTAGCAGCATTTCGATAGCGCCGCCCTTATTATCCTGCTCCAGCAATGTGTTGGCGGTTCTGTTAAGTACGTCCGCGTCCAATATGCCCATCCACTCCATATCATCAAAAAGCTGCATAGCTTCGTTTGCGCGGCCCTCGCCAAGATATGCTTCTACCAGGTTCCACACTATCTCAGCAGAGTCACCCTGCAAACTCTTAGCTTTGACAAAATGGTTGATGGCTTCATCGCAGCGCCCCAGGCAATAGAGAATTGCCCCTGCATCGTTCAGCACCTGTGCATCGTCCGGTGCTGTGTGAAGATGTTCTTGAATACAAGCAAGAGCTTCCTGATATTTGCCGGCTTCAGCTAATTCCAAACCCCTCTCGTAGTGATTCGAATTTGTTACCAGTGTCATCTACTTTGCTCCATATTTACGGGCTTCCCAAACGCATGGCCTAATAGCCATATACTAACCGTCGTGCAAATCCTGTGCCGTTAACCAAAAGACGGGTATTCACTTGCAATTCCGCAGTTCCAAATACAAAATTTGTATGAATATCAAACATCTATGTCATTCGAAAAATCATCCTTTGGTTTTTAACCGTTGTTCTCAGCAGCTATCAGAGGAAATCCAGCAGCGACATAGACATAAGTCTTGCAGCCACCGATAACGACATTTGGTATAGAACCTCGCGGCGAGAGAGATCTATGGCAACCTGGGCGATGTCGGCTTGCTCCAGGCGTGTCGTTTCTTCCATAGCGTTGTACCGTATATCCTCTAAATTTTCCTTGAGATTGTCCAGAAAGCCGACTTTTGACCCTATACGAACCTCACTTTGGACCAAAAGATTCCTTATCTCGTCCAGCGAATTAAATGAATTACTCAGCAGCGTCTGTAATTGAGCATCGGTATGTCCTTTTTCATTTTTCAATATATCCCGAATAGTAATGAATGCGTTGAATATATCATGGGTCCCGGTTACGACTACCAGCTCAACACCGGTACTGATTGTTCCCGAGGCATTAACATACAGGACTTGTCCATCCGGATTTATTATAGCCACGTTGGTCTTATCACCGATGGGGATACCAACTGCCGTTCCGCCGTCAATGGAAAGTTGCTTGCCTCCATCGTTGTCTGTTGAAATCGCCGGCACCGCTCCATTATTCAGGTCGACATCAGTAACTACCATCTCTGCAACGTTGGTCAGTTCCAGTGCACCGGTAAATTCAATGGTAATACCATTGGCATCATCAAGAAAATCGCCGGTACAAGTTACATCACCACTGCCAATGTCACCCAGAGTTTCCAACGCATTTTCAACGTCAGCAGCAGTAGCATGGTAGCCAACATTAACTGACAGCGGCACCGTAGCACCGAAGGCTATGTTAATATTGCCGGACGTAGGCGTTCCCGTGATTGTAATGGTTTGCTTCTCGTTTACCTCGGCGGCTACGGTCAGCCAGGTAAAACCTGTAACACTCGATGTCCCTGTTCCGGCTGTAACGCCGGTATTGCCAAGAATAAATTCCGGTGTGCTGCGATCATTCGAGCGAAAGAGATCATCACCTACATAAAAAGCTGATGATTCCACACCTGGAGCCACCTCTACATCCCGGCCCTCAACGCTGCCCTTGTAAGTTACTTTGGTGATTGTTCCATTAGTAGGTGTTGCGACATAGGGTGCCGAGCTCGTATTACCGCCTCCAAACAGGTATTGGCCCATACGTTTGGTATTAGCCAACATAATTACCTGATCCAATAAATCGTTGACTACCTCTGCGTTCCTTTTTCGTGACGCTTCGTCATAGATGCCTCCGGTGAGTTGAGTTAGACGTGCTCTCATCCCTTCCTTCCCTGCAACCTCATCGAACATATTCTGAACAATGCTGAAGGAAAGCTCCAAAGTGCTAACGACCTCCGAGAGGTTGTCTATATAATTTTCTAAAGACCTTTCCTGAGAGTTGAGCCCCAAAATCCGGTATGCGGCAGACGGGCCGTCAGAGGCCCGATTTATCCGGGCGCCGGTAGACGCTTGTTCTTGCAGGCGAGCCATCGCCTCGGCGTGCAAACTCAGTGCAAAGCTAATATTATTGTAAATATTGCCTAATGTTCCGCTCATTAAAACCTCATTGGTTATTGGTGATTGGTAATTGGTTACCATTTACCATTTACCAGTTACCATTTACCAGTTACCAGTTACCATTTACCAGTTACCAGTTACCATTTACCAGTTACCATTTAGCTGTTTATATTATTTCCATAATAGCTGAAATCGACGTCTGAACTGCACTTAAATATTTGGCCAGTGCCTGAAACATCTGTCCGAAGACCAGCATTTGCGCAGCTTCTTCGTTGATGTTGACACCGCTTGTCTCAGTTTGTTGATTGGCAAGGTTTTGGATTATAAACTCGATGTTGTCCTCGCGAATTTGTTTAATGGAGAGTTCTTGACCTATGTCCGTAACCAGCCGGCGATAAAACTCTCCGGGTGTCATACTTTTCAGGCTGCTTATCGTCGTCTTGTCCTTCAAGCCTGCCATTCGGGCAATATTGGTGTTGTCATCCATATCCGCACCCAGAGATGTCGCTATTCGCCCGGGTGTAGCAGATATATCCGAACAAACCGCTATATCTGAAGCGCTGCTGCCGGAAAAAAAGGTGTTGATTCCAACCGCAGACAAAAGTCCAGAGGTATCGGTATCACCATAAACATTTACTTTGAAATAGTCGTTATTAAGCAGGTCGCCGGTTGTAAGGGATATCTTGATACCGCTACTGCCAACGTCAATCAATTCACCTGCCGCATAACCGGAACCAATGTTGAGGGTAGCAACCACACTTCCGGCACCGTCGTCATCCTTCACTTCAAGCTTCAAGGTACCGTTGCCTACCGAGCCGGTGCCTGATACCGTAAACCTGAAAGTGTCGTTATCTGTGCCTGTGTAGATACCTGATACAGACACAATGGGATCCGATGACCCACTAAAACTGATATCAGCAGTTTTAGGTTTCGGCAGTACACAGGGGAGAAAATCGAATTTATAGCCCGTCTCGGCTGTGATGGTCAGCTGATTTGAAGAATTTAGCGAAGCACTTACACCGGTAAGGAGCTCAATAGCGTCTTTTACATCAGTTAATGTATCGCAGCCAGCATCATTATCATCTGCATCAATACTAATTAACTCCCGTGTTATTTCCTTCGTGCTGGTGTTGGTAATTCTTATATATACTTCACCGTCGGTTATACCGCTGATGCTGGACAAATCTTCTGTGGTCATTGCCCAGCCGGTCAGTTCGGTAAACGAGCCCGCTGAACCTGCTCCCTGGACATGATATTGATTTATCTGTTGTATTATTGCACCTGCTAAGGTGTCCAGGTCGTTGCGAATATCAGAGATAAGTTCGTTTCTCAACGACAATAGCCCGCCGAGCCGGCCGCCCTCCACGTTTGTAATATAACTGCACACCCCAGCGGCCGACATACCCAGCTTGTCGTCACCTGTCAAACTTACCTCCAATTCAGTAACATAGGGGCCTGCCACCACGGGTGTCCCCCCAGCGCTGACATCAACCACACCATGCTCTTTGACCTGAGTCTGGACACCAATCAATTCAGACAGTTCTGTTATGTACCGGTCCCTTTGGTCACATAAATTGTTGGCCTGCCCCCCAGTTATTTCTATCCTTTCTATGTTACTGTTTAGCTCGGCTATTCTGTTTGTCAGCGTGTTAATCTGCTCGATAGTGTTTTCAGCTTCTAATTTAATCTCGTTTTCCAGGGCGGTCAGAAATTCTCCTAATGTTCTAAATCGATAAGCCATAGCCTCAGCTGCGCTTACAGCGTCGGTTTGGCACCTGCTCACTGCTGGATTAGCGCTAAGGTCTTGTAACTTGTTGAAAAAATCATCTATAACTGTGCTCAAGCCGCCACCAGCCGAAAACTCTCCGAGTGCACTCTCGACTGTGCGCAGCGTAGCGAATTCCTGCGAGACCTGTCCTAATGACGACTGCTGTCGGAGCAGCTCCTGCTCCAAAAGGCGGTCGATCATTCTGAAGACGCCGGCGACATCCACGCCTCCTCCCAATACAAGCGAGCCAACCTGCGACGTGCGTGCAGGAGTCAGACTTATCCTCTGGCGGTGGTAGCCCGGAGTGGCCGCATTGGCAATATTATTGCCGATCGTATCAAGGGCCTTCTGAGCTGCGTCAAGGCCGCTAAGACCTATGGAGAAACTATCCATTTTTGGACTCCGTTCACGTCACCATTCTCAAAACTGCAGATTAACAAAAGCCATATCACTTCGCTGTCTGGTTGCACCATTGGAACCGTAGTAAACTGTCCCTGTATTCCCAAGGTTGAAAACGCTTTTCAAAAGCATTCTGTTGAATCTGGCACACTCTGACAAAAGCAACGCTGTGCTCAAATGTTCTTTCTTAAGCTCTTTAATCAATGATTTTAATTTCGCCTTCCTCCTGGTCACTTGCTCTTTTTTTTCATTCGGCAGGCTGGCTTCGAGTGTCGATAGAGTCATTTGCTCGAGGCCGCAGCCAAAAGCACTCGCCAATTCTTTTCGTATCGACTGCCGTTTTAATTCGTGGCGAAGGTTTCCGTCCGTCTCAGCTTGGATGCTCTCAAGTAGTTTACCCAAAGCGACATCGTCATGCTTGATAACCAGGCTGCGCAGCTCATTCAGTTTTGACAGACTCTCCTGTATATGCTGGATGTCTTTGTCGAGAACAGTCAGCAATTCATCGACTTTACCTTCTATTTCAATTGCCGTCGCTTTCATACACGCCCATCCAGTGACTGCGTCGTTTTGTTTGTCTGGTCCGGATTAGTTAAAGTCCGGTAAATATCCTTCCAGAGCCCCAAGCCGCCACTATTTGCCAGATGACGGGACAGGTATAGCCAGAATATTCCCTGAATTTGTTTGGAAGCCCCGTCTTCGTCAAAGCCCCAGTCCCCGATAGTATTTTTCATTTCGTCCAGCAGCTTACTGATTAAAACCGATTCAAAATCTTTGGCTGCTTGTTCTTTTTTCTGTTCTAAAATGCCGTCGACCTTGCTTAAATTCCCCAGTGGTGGAGGAAGGGAGACGGGTTCGGTTAATATCAATTTGGCGCTATCCATTTTTAATTGATTATTGATTATTGATTATTGATTATTTTTTTAACTTTAGGCACTTTAGTCACTTTACTTACATTATCACCAGCTTGGCTTGAAGGGCACCGGCTTTTTTCAAGGCATTGAATATCGCTATCATGTCTCTCGGTGTCGCTCCTATGGCATTGAGGGTATTGGCCAGCTCCGAGACGGTAACTGTCCTGGAGACAGGAATCAGATACCCTTCTTTCTCTTCGACCCCTACTATAGTTTCCGGAATAACTGCCGTTGTGCCGGCATCAGAGAAAGGTGCGATCGGCTGAGAAACTTTTGCGGTTTCCCTGATCTTTATAACCAGACTTCCCTGCGAAATCGCCACTGCAGATATGCCGACATTTTCACCGACTACGATTGTGCCGGTGCGTTCGTTAATAACCACCACCGCAGGAATATCAACCTTGACGTCGTGCTTTGTAATATCAACGATAAAGCCGGCTATACCCGTTTGACCAATTTCACTGGGGACTTTAACTTTGATGGTGCCGGCATCAACTACTGCTGCACTGTTTGGAAAAGCTGCGTTAATGGCTTTACTGATTCGCTCTGCAGTTGAAAAATCGCTGTTTCTAAGATTAAGCGTGATAAGCCTGTGCCCCGCGATGTATTCGACGAAATGAGCTACTTCCTCCTTTTCAACTATAGCGCCGCCCGGAATTCGCCCGACCGTCTGGTGGTTCTTTGTGATTGAAGCCTTATCGCCTGCTGCCGTCCAGCCGCCAATTGAGACTCCACCCTGGGCCACGGCATAAACCTGGCCGTCAAGACCTTTTAATGGCGTCGGCAAGAGCATTCCGCCTTGAAGGCTTTTGGCATCTCCTATAGCAGAGACGTCAACGTCAATTCGTGAGCCTTCACGGGCAAAAGGTCCCAGCTCTGTTGTAACCATAACCACAGCAATATTGCCGCCGGTCAAATCCGTAGGAGTAAGAACCAGTCCCGAATCCCTTAATATATTCGTCAGCATTTGTCGCGACAGCACTGTGCTGTCACCGGTCCCGGCCAGACCAATAACCAACCCGATACCTCTGATCGGGTTGCTGCGTATCCCCTGAATATCAACAATGTCCTTGATTCGCTCACATTGTCCAACTTCAACCGTGCTTAGCAGAATTGCGAACAAAAGTATTAAACGAGATTTCATCTGAACTCCTTTTTTCACTTTTAGACGGGATTAACAGGATTTTCTATGATTTATTCTTCTATCCTATAAATCCTGTCTAAAATGGCCAAAAAACATCGAATATTCTGCCGAGCCAGCCTGGCTTAGTGTATGGTGCAGAGATACCTGTGTTCTTGGTTACTATACGAAAGTCTGCAACCTGTTCGCTCTTAACGGTGTTATCAAACGTAATATCGCTCGGCCTGACTATCCCGCTTACCTCAATGGTTTGTATATCACCTGCAATACTACGGTGACGTATTCCCATAACCACGAGGTTGCGGTTCGGAAGGATATCCACAACGACCACGGTGACACGATCGACGAACTTGCGCTCGTCTTTGAAGTCAGCCTTGCTTTTCAGCTCATTAGTGGATTCAGCCGCCATGGTAAAACCGGGGATGCGGGGTAGAAGATTATTATTTGGTGTTATGATCCCCAGCTCTCCATTAAAGGTGGTTGATTTGTCAACCTTCTTTTTCAAATCTCTTTTTGACTTGTTATCCACCTTGCTATCTTCGCTAATCCTAATGGTCAGTATATCGCCTATGTTACGGGCCACATCGTCGGCGTATAAAGCTCCCATATTCTTGCCACGCCTATGCCAGATAGAATCTGCTTGTAAGTCACCCATTGGCGGAGCCCAGCAGAGCAAAAAAACCGTTAAGATAAACACACCGAGAGGTGTCCCCCTTGGGACTAAACCTATTCTATTGCTCATTGTTTTCTCCTTTTAGAAAACCGGTTCCACGGTCCCGTCTTCATTGACCCTGGCTAAGATTATTCGTTGTGAGTCCAGGTTTCGCACCTTTATATATTCACCAGCTCGCCCATCCTGCATAGCTTTTCCGATAGCCGTAACCAGAAACAGCGGTCTTTCAATTCGAATAACAACATTCTTATTTCGCCCGACAATAACTGCAGGCTTGACGGGGCCCAACATATGCGGCCCAAGCACGGTCTTTGCCGGCAGCCGGCGTTTGGCGATAAGACCATAGGGTGGCCTCCAATTGGCAGGCTCCGGATGGCTTGATATGGCGCTTTCTATCTTGACATTCTCAGAGCTGATAATCGCACCTGCAGGAATGTCAACCAGCGTCACTGCTCGGTGACAATTGTATTTTAAGCGGAAAGTTACTTCACACTCCCCTATCTGTTTGCCGTTCTGTATCACAACAATCTGGACCTTAGTCTGGTTTCTTGCGATGCTTTTGACCAAACGTGGGGACAATTTTATATCTTTGCTTTTTCCAGGTACGGCCAAATCCTTCGGTATCCGTATCGGGTCCCATTGGCAAACCGAACCAGTCCGCCATTGGCGGAGATTTTTTTTCAGGAACGCGCTTGCCAGCTCAACGAATTCGCTGCCTTTGATAATTTTCTGCTGCCGTTTTACCGTTATTTTTTCCGCACCGGTTAATGTCACTTTTGATGCCGGGATTCCGTTGCAGGCCAATCTGCTCAGGACCATTGACCTGTCGATGACGATTTCCTGGCCCGGCACTGAAATCCGACCCAAGGTAATTTTGCTTGCTTTGGCTGCAAGTCCGTCTTCACGCGGATTGCCCCGGATTATGCTGACTTCACCCAGGCTAATAGTATCGTCTTTGATTGTGACCTCTCTCGGCAGGTAGAGCTGTAGAGTAGAATCCTTCTGTAAGTCGTTGGCTTCGGTATTCGCCCCGTTAGCTGATGCCCGGCAAAAAAGTACACAGGTCATACAAAGAATAATGAATATCGAACAAGGAATTTCGAAGTTCGTCATTCGATATTCGATATTCGATATTCGATATTCGATTGCTCTTGTGCTCTTTCTTCTGCTCATAGTGGTTCCTTATCTAACAATTTCATTTGCCGTTCGAAGCATATCGTCGCCTGCCTTTATTGTACGCGAGTTTATCTCGTATGCGCGCTGGGCGGTTATAAGGTTGACCAGCTCAGTTACCATCTGGACATTGGCTTTTTCCAGAAATCTCGATTGAATAGTGCCGAAACCCGCATCTCCTGCAGTGCCGGTCGTAGGTGTGCCGCTTGCCGGGGTCTCTGCCAGCAGATTATCTCCTTCACTTGAAAGACCCGACGGATTAGGAAATCGGGCCAATTGAAGATTACCTACAACTGATGATGTCCCCGCAGCATCGGTAACATTAACACCTCCATCTTTTTCGATACTTACGGAGGTAACGTCTGCTGGAATAGTAATCGCCGGCTCTAAGGTGTATCCGGTGGTAGTAACTAACTCACCGTTGGCATTCCTTTGCAGTGATCCGTCGCGGGTGTACCTTAGATCGCCATTTGGCAAAGTTACCTGAAGGAAGCCCTCGCCCGTAATAGCAATATCAAGAGCTCGGCCGGTATTCTGAAGCTCACCGGCGGTATGCACTTTTATTGTAGATATAGCGCGGACTCCACTGCCTATTTCCAGACCACCGGGAGAATTTATGCCCGATGCCACTTCCGTGCCGGGTTCTTGCAGCGTGATGTAGAGCAAATCACCAAAATTAATTTGGCTTCGCTTGAAACCCGTGGTGTTAATGTTGGCAAGATTATTGGCTATCACATCCACCATCATTTGTTGGGCTGTCATACCCGTCGCCGCAGTGGAAAATGCTCTTAACATAATATTGTTCTCCTTATTTTAATGGTTCATATATTCTAAAGCAGGCTTCGGTGCCCCTAACCCATAGCCACACTTAAAATACTACTGGTGGCTTCCTTTTGAGCTGAGACGAACTTCATGTTCGCTTCGTAGAGTCTGGACACCATCAGCATGTCCACTAATTCTTCGACCATCTTAACGTTGGATGCCTCCTGGTAGCCTTGTTTTACAACTATATGTTCGGCTGCTATATGTTCGGCTGCAACCGGCGTTACATCCTGCTTTGGCATCCGGTAGCAATTCTCACCGGCCGGCACAAGTTTGTTTTCATCGTCTTTGAAATCAACAAATTTGAATTTCCCTATAGCTGTGTCACCGGCACTGATGCTGCCGTCGCTTGAGACATACAGTTGCGAGAGTACCACACCGCCCGGTATTGTGATCGGCCCGGCTTCGCCTGCTACAATCCTTCCCACGGAATCCACTATTTGGCCGTTTTGATTCGTAAGGAATACACCGTTGCGGGTATAAAGCGGACCTTCGGGTGTCTCTATCACAAAGAAACCTTTGCCATACAGTGCAAAGTCCAGGGGCCGATCTGTCTCTACAATACTGCCCTGAGAAAAATCAAATACCGAATTCAAATCAATGCTGCCGGGAGAATAAGTTTGCAGCCCCGTTCCCTGTGCCTCGAGGGATTTTGAAAAAGCGTTGCATCTACGCTTGTATCCGACCGTGCTTACATTGGCCAGATTGTGCGCGATTATATCAAATTCCCGCGTTAACGCATCAATGGTTGTACTAATTTGGGCTGTAATCTCAGACATCTTGAACCCCTTGCACGGCCGCAGACTCCAAAGCGCCTTCCGCTGCGTTTTCCGAAACCGGAACATCTTGACTTTCAGCCCCGGTTCTTAGCGAAGCTGCATTGGTAGCGCGAATCAGCTCATTAATGTCTGAGTCGCTTAAGCCTATCAACTCAACCGCTATTGAAAAACCATTTGGTATGACTTTGGTGTGTCTAACCTCGCCGATATCTTCTACTATTTTTGATGTTTCTGTTTCGTCCTCCTGACTCGCTGGGGCCGAATCTTGGTCCTCTTCTTCATCATCCAGCTTAAGCACTACCAACACTCTGTCGTCTACTTTTACTTCCAGCGGAGCCTCTATACGCAACCCGGGACCGGCCAGCTCAGTAACAACCGCAGGTACAAATTCCGGCGGTCCCCAACCGCTCTCAGAAGCGCTTACCGAACTTCGGTATATTCTGAAGCTCTTCATACTTTTGCGACCACTTGCGGCAGGTGCTCTGGTGAATGGAAAGTGTGCGATAAAGGCTGGTTTGTCTACCGGAACGCGCAAAAAACGCCGGCGATTAACGAAACGCAGTTCATCACTGTGATTTAAAACCAATACGTCACCGTTGCAGCTGATCACCGAAGTATCAAATTCCCAAACCGAAGCGCCAAAATAATAACGCGCACACCAAACCTCTCCGAAAATAATTTTTACCGGCTTTATCAATTTAACCACCAGCTCTATATCATTATTCTCTATTACGGTCGACTCAATACTGTCTGAAACACGGCCCGTTCGGCGTGCCATATGAATTGTCTTACCTATGGGAATTTGCCTGCTGCTCAGTCTCTTCGCCTTCGTTGACAAGCCTACTGAGTCGAGAGCGCGTTTCTGGAAGCCAAGCTTTTCACGCAGAAAAGACAGCTCGGCTCTCAACTGTTCGGTTTGCGCGGATGTTTGCTGCCTGGCGACGCTTTCTGCTATCATTATAGCGGCTCCGTGGTCAAAGGCGCTCCTCATGGTGAAAATCGCCTCGATTTGCTTGAGTCCTGCTTTAGCTGCTATATCAAGCAGAAACTGACGCTCGCGCTCGCTCAGGCCGCTCTTCTCAGCATACTCAATAAACAGCTGATTACCCATCTTGCGTTGCTGCACGATATAATTACGGTAAACCACTAAAAGCAGCACGGCTAATATGATTGCCAGAGCCGCTGCGGTTAGAAGAAACCAATGCTCAACTATAAAGCTGGTGTCGAAGCCACCGGTCGCAGCTTTCCACCGCTGTTCTGGTGTAAGAGCCAGGGACCCCAAAATAATGGCGTTTAACACTGTTGTCATTATTGGTGCTGTTATCATCTTAAACTTACAAAATAAGTTCCAGTCAGTAATTACTATCTAATAAGATTGCTCAGTTCTCGTAGTATTTCATTGGCGACTCTGATGGTTCTCGCGTTGGTCTGGAAACCGTTCTGGGCGCCAAGTATATTAACGAACTCTGTTGCCACATCGGCGTTGGATTTTTCCAGTGCGCCGCCGTGAATGGTGCCGGCACCGCCCGTCATAGCGCCGACAGCAGCCGCCTTGCCCGAGTTGGCTGAAGGAATGAAATACCCGCTGCCAATACTTTCCAGCCCCGATGTATTTTGAGGGACCCCGCCGGGCGGGAACCCAAATAATGCTATCGCCAGGTGCGCGATGTTCTTCTTGATGCCGTTGGAGAAGGCACCGATGATTATACCTTCATTATTAACCGAAACGGTTGAAAGTCTACCTGATTCATATCCATCCTGTTCTCTTGCTGCTGCGGTGGAGCTTCCTTTGAATTGTGTCAAGCCATCCAGCTTGCCCGCAGTGCCCATTTGCATCTCGATGGTTTGTGGGTGGCGTCTATCATCTGCAAACGTTATTACAAATTGGGGCAAATCCGGGCCGCTTAAACCAGCGTAAGAACCGTCGCTTGCATTAAAACTTATGTTTTCGATACGCCGATTTGCCATAGTTATCTCACTGACATCGCCGGTGACCGAGCTGAGCACCATATCCCATGTGTTGGGCGAATTGGCTCGAACAAATGCGCCGGTGAGAACATGTTTACCACCTTGAGAGTCGTAAATCGTGATACTGACGTTTTTGACTTCCTCTCCACCGACGGCCAATATTTCAAAATAGCCTGGCGTTGTCAGCGAACCGTCACCGGAGTATGACAGCGTGATGTCTGTCCCGCTGTAGCCGCTGGTATCATCTGTTATTCGGATTTTGCCATTGAGCAAAGAAGCGGCTGCACCGCTCAGAACCTTGGTATTTAGGTGGTTGATAAAATCTCCAAGCGTGGTGGTTGGATTGACGGTAAACGTCAGGCCGCTGCTAAATGCAGTACCGTCTGGATTATAACCGCAAATGCCAATTGTTCCTGACTCGCCGGCCGCGAGCTCGCCATCTGTGCCTGAGCCGCCGCTAAATTGGTCAAGCTGACCAATTTCTGTAGCCGTGGTGGCAAGTGTGCCGCCGTTGGTAGTATAAGCTATATTCGAGGCTATCAGTTGTGTTTGTGGCGCAGAAGGCATCGTTGCATCGCCACTTAGATTACCGGATACTTTTATCTCTGTGCTCTTATTTGCCGACATCACAGCATTGTAAGGGACATGAACATTACTATCACCCGGAGTCTGAAAACCATCACTTTCACCTTCCGAGCCGATACGCTGGACAGTATAGCCCGTGGCAGGGTCAACCAAATTCGAGTTCGCATCAACTGCCAATGCACCTGAGCGAGTGTAAATGTTTTGTTGCCCGTCACTCAATATGAAATAGCCTTCTCCTTCTATCGCCAGGTCCAGAGGATTGCCCGTATTTATGATATTGCCTTGCGACTCATTGGCCGTCGGCTGTGATGCCTTTTTAATCGTCTCGCTCAGCAGCTCCGAGAAGGTTATTCTGCCGGGCTCAGAAGCGCTCGTTTCGACATTGGCCGGCTTGTTGCCGGCAATATCCGGCGTCTTTTGATGGGCTTGCAACCCGGTAATTCGGGCTGGTAATTCAAAACTCAACTTTCTGTCTCCTTATACCTTATTCTTGGAATCTCAACTGATTTTAGTTTCTTACCAATATTACGGCGTCTAAACTGAGCGTATATTCCTCATCATCTGCAACCATTACCTTCAAAAGACTCTCTCCTGCATCAAGGTCATTGTAAACTTCATTAACTATGCCTTCTTTCTGAACCAAATCGCCCGTCCCTATATCTCGTGTTAAAAATGTAATCTCCTTACCTATTAGCGAATTGGCATAGCTGCGGTTGGTAATCGCGAGAACTTCTGCAAAGTTAGAGTTCATTGATTCGAGCTGCTGTAGCTGTGAGAATTGCGCCAGCTGAGAAGCCATTTCGTTGTTGTTCAACGGTTCCAGTGGGTCCTGGTTTTGCAGTTGCGTTATGAGAAGTTTCATATAATCCATTTGGATGTTAGTTGCTGATATCGGATTCATAAGTTTTTAACCTTCCCAAAAGACCAAAAATAATCAAAGTTTCGCAGCACAACACTGCTACTCCGTACAATATTGGCACGGGCAGTAGAACAAACGCGAGCAATTGGTATGCCACATTAAAATCAGACCCGGCCTCCTGATATATAACTTCTTGACACAAAAAAGGTTAGAAAAACTAAGAAAGTTGGGTACATGTCGAGCTTGGGTTCATTGGGAATTCGCTAAGAGGATAAATTTTCCTACGCCCCGGAAAATTTTGCCGGTTCTCGCGGGCGCGATGTGCCAAAAGTTTTTATTGTTTGCTATATACTGACAGGCGACACTAAGACGTCCTATAAGAAACAACACCGTCTCGCTATAAGTTTGGCTTTCTGTTTTGCCTTTTTGTCCCGCACCTATTGAGCATAGGCTCATGCCTAATAGGTGCGGGATGTCCGATAAGAATGTCGCATAACATCGATGCCTCTTTGGCCTTAACAAATCAGTGACATTATTGGCCGGTCCCATAAAAAAATTAAAGTTGTTTTTGGTCATCTGTCGATTTAGTTGTCTGTCGGTCTATAGGTATGGGGTATCGGTCTATAGGTATGGGGTATCCAGTATCTGTGAAGCAGAAGTATCCGTATGGCCTAATGGCCTAAAAACAACACAGAGGGGGGATAAAGCTTATGGTTTTGTAAATGGTTTTGTAACAAGATGAGCCTACGCAGAATTGTTGTTGTAAGCAAGGAAGCGCAAGTCAGACAACTAGCGCAGCAGGTTGGCCAGGAAATATTTGTGGCTGATGACCCGGCCGAGGCTCTCGATATCGTCGAAACGGTCGGTCCGAATTTAATTCTTTTTGACCATCGGTTTAGCCCAGCTCATATCCACGAGTTCCACGATGCGGCCTATAAAAATTCGATAGATGTCCCTCCCATCGTGGCTGTTGGTAACGACGAAAATGACATCGACCTCTCTGTAGAGTTCAAGCGGACGGGGGCCTACGACTATCTGCACGGAAGCCAAGATTACAGCCGGCTGGAGCAAATTGTAAGCCGGGTCAAAAACGAAGCCAAGGCTATTGACTTTGAAGGAAATACGAGTGATTTTTTTATTGACGACTGTGCTGCCTCGGTCTCTATGGTCGGCCGGAGCAAAGCATTCATCAAAACGCTTGGCATGATTAGACTCGTTGCCGCCAGCCGGTGCAATCCGGTTTTGATAGTAGGAGAAACCGGCACCGGAAAAGAGCTGGCGGCCAAGGCAATACATATGCTTAGGCATCCAAAAGACCCTTTTGTAGTTGTCAATTGTGCTGTGCTGACGGCAAATCTGCTCGAAAGCGAGCTTTTTGGCCATGAAAAGGGCTCTTTCACCGGCGCCGAGCGTGAGAAAACAGGCCTTTTAGAAGTTGCTGGGGCCGGAACAATGTTACTTGACGAAATAAGTGAAATGCCAATCGACCTGCAGAGTAAATTGCTCCGAGTCCTTCAGGAAAAAACTTTCCGAAAGGTCGGCGGTGTCAAAACTATCACCTGCAACGCCACGATAATGGCGTCAAGCAATCGCAATCTATATAGGGAGACTAAAGCTAATCGCTTCCGACGCGACCTTTATTATCGTCTCAACATCTGTCCTGTTATTATTGCCCCTCTAAAATCGCCTGACCGAAAAAAGGACATTCCACTGCTGGTTAAATATTTCCTCAAGACATCTACTATTTGTCCGGAAAAAAGCGATAAGATAACCTCTCTGACCAAATTAGCTCTCGAAGCTTTGCTGAAACACGATTGGCCCGGCAATGTCCGTGAGCTGCGTAATGTTATTGAAAGGGCGATACTGCTGGAAACAACAGACAAAATCGGCCTGAGCGGCATTATAATTAACCCGGACGAGTGCGGTGAGCCATTTGGCCCGGCAACTAATTACACCAGGGATTTTTCACTGGCAAAGGCCGAGCGTGAGCTGATTGCCCGCGCTCTGCAGGAAACAGGCTGGCAAAAGACACGCGCTGCTGCGCTTCTCGGCATAACCAGGGCAACACTCTATGCTAAGGTCAAGCAGTACAATATCGAAAAAGGCTCGTTACTTGCAGGCGACCACGCAAAAGAAGCGCAGGATGAAGTCTCAGCACCATCCTTACCTCAGCGCGTAACTACTTCATAATTAAGGACTTGGCCTGCTAATCTTTAATCCCGCACCAATTGCCCGGTCCGCCATAGGCGCGTGGCAGCCTCGAGCGCAGCTTGGGGATGGCACCCCTTTGAAAGCACGAGCCAATTTCTGTCAGAAAATCTATCGGCACGTCTAAAATCCTGACATCCCTTTGCAATATGGACGCCCTCATTTTGGACGGGATTAACAAGATAAAACAAGAGAAATCCTGTAAATCCTGTCTAAAAAAAGGCAAAAGGCTCCTAAACGCGCTCGAACTGGCATCGGTAGCCAAGTCTGGCACAATTATTGCTACTCTATGAATAGGTTATGAGGGACCCCGCTGGGCGGTGCCCCAAATACGCTCTCACATTCTTTCCTGAGCGGGCCCCGATTCATCGGGACCACATTGAGAGCGAAGCTGGAAGCTATGGCGACAGAATACCAACAAGATATTCTCGAAGAGAGTTCCGACAACCCGGGACCGGCGGATGCCGAATTATTTGCAGGCCAGGTCCACGAGAAGCTCTCGGAGCGTGAAACATTTGCTGGGGATGAAGATTTTTACAAACTTCTGGCCCGCCAGGGACAGGCCCAAACTGCTGCGACCCAATCCCAGCACGCCGAGACTGACCAATCCGCCGAAGGCGGACCAGAGGTGTCGATTTGGCACAAGTATTTTTCGACCTTCCAGAAAGTCCTCGCTGTCAGCATTGTTGCGATTGCGGCATTGTTGCTGTACAAGTTGTTGAAATCTCCTTTAGTGCTTGTCGCTAACTGGCACCAACCACCTGCCGCCCAACAAACACCTCCCCCTACGCCGGTTGAGGATTCTACACAGGCAGTGCCGGAGCAAATACAAAAACCAGTGTCTCTGAAAGTTGCTCGAGACCTCTATTTGCAGAAAGATTACGACAAGGCTTATGCCGCCTATAACCAGCTTCGCCAAAGCCTCCCGGCAGGTGCCGAAGAGGAATTGCTGAGGGATTTTCTTCAGCTAAAAATGGCTCTGTGTATGAAAGGGACCGCAAACGGCAAAAATCGCGCTTCGGAACCCGAAGAAGCAGGCGATTTCGACGAGGCCGACCGTTTATTCAGAACTCTTTTACGAAGTCGTTCACCCGTTGTAAGGATGCTGGCCAATTATTACATGGGCTTTATGGAACTGCAGAAAAAGCAATACTTAAAAGCACGAACCAGAGCTTATCAGACAATTGCCTTAATTGACGCAGTGGGTTTCGACGAACCTTGGGCTTCATCGCTGCAGCCGGATTGTCACTTCTTCGTTGCTGAACTGATGACCAGATATGTCCTTTCACTCTGCGATGCTGACAAAGACCTTCCCGACCGGTTGTGGAGCAGTCCTGCGGACGTTGACCCTTTTACCGGCCTAAACGAGGCACGACTACGTTTGCTTTTGAACTCCGGCTCAGAGCAGTTAAACAAAGGCCTGCTGGGCCCCCAAATTCAAAAGGTCGAGCACCAGGGCACCTCATCTCGTTGGTTTGTTGTTTGCAACGGGGCAGCGATTGATGAGCTGCTGGCGAGATTTGCCGCCAATGCAGGCCTTAATATTGCCTGGGACAGCGGCGCACCGGGCTCGGAAGCGGAAAAAGATACCGTCCGCAAAAGACCGGCAACTTTGTATCTGCACGAAGCAACCACCCAGCAATTTATCACAGTGGCAGCCGGGCACGTTGGATTGTTGGCCCGCCTGGACAGGGGAGGGGGCGTCAATATTTTCAACCCGGCTGATTACTCCTCGTTATCAGAGCACATATCTTTGCTTAGCGAGGAAGCTATTTCGCTGTGGCAAAGATTTTTATCTGTATTCCACAACGACCAACGTGTCCCCAATGCTCATTTTGCTCTGGCGCTTTTGCAAGCCCAGAGAGCCAATGTCACCGAGGCCGTTGCAGAATATAAATTGGTGGCTAATCGCTACGCACAGTCATCTCTGGCACCCTTCGCTTTGTTACATTCGAGCAAACTAAGAACTAATCTTCGTGACTATTCTGGTGCACGGGACGATTTGAAGCAGCTTGTCGAGCAATATCCTGACATCAAGCTTTCTGGCCAGGCCTGTCTGTATCTTGCTGATGCCACGATGAAGGCCGGACTTTTGCATGAAGCTGGGCGAATCTACAGCAAAGTTTACCACCTTGGTCTGTCTCTTCAGTCGCAGACTGCCTCTGCCTTCGGGGCGGGCAGATGCTTCTACGAGGAAAAAGACTATGAAGCCGCAGCCAAATGGCTGACTCGATACATCAACAACCTCGACAAAGACAGCAAAAGCAGAAACTTGTATTCGGCCTGCTTTCTCCTCGGTAAAAGCAACCTAAGTTTAGGAAAGAACCAAGAGGCCTGCGATGCCTTTGAAGCCGCCCTCGGCGGACCGGCAGGGCAGCTGACCATGCAAGAATATGTAGAGGCCGTCTCGGCTTTAGTCGAAGCCAAAATACAGCAGGAGAATTTCATCGAGGCACTTGAACTATTAGAGAACACACGTCTCTGGCAGTTCTCGGCGAAAGAATCTATCGAGATCTTATGCCTCAAGAGCAAAATCCTTCGCGCTATGGGGCTCGTTGACGAAGCTGTTGCCGCACTTGGTGACAGATCGCAATATATTCTCGACCCAAAGCTAAAAGCCGGAATATCTTTCGAATTAGCTAAGTGCTACATTGCTAAAGGAAATCTGGAACTTGCCCGCAGGAACTTGGCCGAAGCCCTTATCATCGTTGAACCAGGGCCTTTGGCGCACGAAATCGCTCTCGAATTGGCTGAGGTTTGTTTCAAACTGCGCCAAAGTTCGCAAACCATCTCGATTTGCTCGCAGCTCTTAGATTTAGGCCCGGCAGATGCGATAAAGCAAAAGGCCTTAAAAATCCTGGCAGCAGCCTATAATCGGCAGAAAAATTATGACAGGGCGGCATTGGCTCTTTTGGGCAAGTGGAATGAGGCAAAAGCACCAAACGAAAAAAGAACGGACAGCCCGGCTACCACAAACCAATCGCTTCCGGAAGCCAAATAGAATCCTATAGAACAGGACAGTTAACACAATGAAGGTTAAAACTAAAAACGTAAAGCCAAACTCGAGTATCGAGCATCGAGCATCGAGAATCGAGCATCGAGCATCGAATATCGAGCATCGAGCATCGAGTATCGAGCATCGAGCATCGAGTATTGAGCATCGAGCATCGAGTATCGAGCATCGAGCATCGAGTAACGCCTTTCGCCTCCTTTGCTTTTCGTTTTTATCTTTTTATTTCTTAACATCCCTTGTCGGTGCTCAAATACGGTCAGAACAACTTGGCCCAACTGATCTTCTAACGCCCTATTTAGCGCAAACTTTGCAAGATGTGAATACTCCCACCGTTCAGATGAAGGAGGCTAAGATTCGACCAATCCGGCAAGAGAAGCCACAAACCAGTAACGCCGACAAGGTCGGGGCTGTAAACTTTGTCGCTGAGGTCAATCAAAAATCGCCGCACAGAGGTTCTGCTATTCCAGGAAACCTAAGTAGTCGCCTCGGACGTCAATTGTGGCGGACCAGGATTAGTGTTCCTGGAGACGAAAAGGATAACAGAAGCAAAAGTGAGCTCAAGCGATTAATCGAGCAAATTCGCTCTATTGAGTTTAAGCCGCCGAAGCAAGCTGCCGAACCTGTTATTATCCTCGAGCCGGTGGCCCGCCCAGGGCGGGAACCCAATCCCGACTTGTCGGGATCCGACGTAGAGGCGAAAGAAGAACCCGAGAAAAAGACAATTGAATCCAGACTGCCATACGAGCCTGTAACCGACCAGACATTGCAGATGCTCGGCAGTATTGCACAACATCTTGACCAGCTGGACAGTCCTTTTGAGTTAGGGGAGGTTTTGTTTTTCAGCAG
Source organism: Phycisphaerae bacterium (assembly GCA_030615025.1). GTDB lineage: Bacteria > Planctomycetota > Phycisphaerae > Sedimentisphaerales > Anaerobacaceae > CS2-K091. The sequence continues at coordinate 72,739 of JAUXAB010000001.1, forward strand.
CCGTCTAAAAGAAGCGGCGGTGTTTTATCAGGAAGCCCTTAAGCGCAAGAGCCCGGACAAGACAGGGTCCGACCAGGATAGGGCTTGGATTTTATTCCAAATAGGCAACTGCCTGCGAGATGATGATCTGCCAACGGCAAAGAAAATGTACAGACAGCTAATTGCAGAATATCCCAATTCGCCGTGGGTGGACCTGGCCAAAGCCCGGGAAGAATTAATTGATTGGTACCAGAAAGACAAACCCCGGATCTTGATTGCCGAATGTCAATTGTAGCCCCCTGCTTTCTTGCGAAAGCAAGAACGGGGGCTGGGACCACTTTCTCAGTGGAAGGTGGAGTATCTTTGAAGTGAGTAACAACGCAGTTATAAAGCAAAGCCGAGACCAACAGAGCCAAGGCGACCCCGAGGATATTGCGAATGTCCTGATAGTTGATAACGACCCCGAGCTGGCTCGATTTATGCTTGAGATTTTAGCTCGCAAGGGGATTCGAGGGCGTCTGGCCGGTGATAAAAAAGATGCGATGGACTTCCTCGACATGGGCAGTTGTGACCTCGTGTTTACCAGCGACAACATAAGCCGGTCTGCCAAGGATGGTTTCGAACTACTTCAGAAAATCAGGGCAAATTCGCCGGAGATGCCGGTGGTTATGATAGCAAAACTCGATCCTCTACGAGTATCGAGCATCCAGCATCGAGCATCGAGCACCCAACTGATTGAGACGGCAGTCAGGGCCATTCGCATGGGCTGTTATGATTTCCTCATCAAGCCGCTCGACCGTGAAAAAATAGAGAGCTTACTGGATACCTTCTTGCCCAACCACGGCGTCTCAACGATAGCTTCTGGCAGCGATGGCACCAATTGTCTTTATCAGATCGTGGGCAGAGATGCAAAAATGGTTCAGACCGTCGATTTGGCTAAGAGAGTGGCTCCAACCTCAGCGCCGGTTTTAATAAGTGGCGAAAGTGGAACAGGCAAAGAGCTGCTCTCTTTCCTTATCCACCACAGAAGCAGAAGAGCCCAGGGACCATACATTAAAGTTAATTGTGCGGCCTTAAGTGAATCCCTGCTTGAAAGCGAGTTGTTTGGTCATGAGAAGGGCGCCTTCACAGGTGCATATAATCAGCGCAAAGGACGATTCGAAATGGCTCATGGAGGAACCTTGCTCTTGGACGAAATTGCCGAAACACCCACAAAATTTCAAGCCAAGCTATTGCGGGTACTCGAACAGCAGGATTTTGAGCGCGTCGGCGGAAACGAAAACGTTAGGGTCGATGTTCGAATAATAAGTACTACCAATAAGGATTTATTGCAAGAAGTTCAACAGGGCCGCTTCCGTCAGGACCTTTACTATCGGCTAAACGGGGTAAGATTAGTCATTTGCCCTCTAAGGAGACGCAGCGAGGATTTGCCTGACCTCGTATGGTATTTTGTCAATCTTTATGCCCGCGAAGTGCAGCGTCGTATCACTAAACTTGACACGGTGATGATGGGCATTTTCGCCAAATACCACTGGCCGGGCAATGTCCGGCAATTGCGGAATGTTGTGCGGACATCCCTCATTTTAGGGGTCGGCGAAACCCTGTCGTTGGCCGATGTCTCGTGGCTCTTTGATGAATTACAACCACTCCCACAGGAATCCCGACAAGTCGGGGCTGAAATGATTAAGGATCCCGATACATCGGGATTGATTAGTGAAAAGACAGGAACAAATAATCATTTATCAATGATCAATCCCGATATACATCGGGATTGCGAAAGCGGACTGGGGGGGGTGCCGCTTGCGCAGGTAGAGCGAAGAGCGATTTTGGATACTTTACGCCAGACTGGAGGCAATCAGACGAAAGCCGCAAAGGTATTAGGCATTAGCGACCGAACGTTGCGAGGCAAAATACACCGATATCGGCAGCAAGGCTTCGACGGTGAGCTCAGCCGAACCCCGCCCCTCGGAGGGGCCGGGCGAACCGGTTGCTTGCAGTCAGCCTTCGGCGTGAGCGCTCAGTCGAACGCTTAAGACCCCACACTTACGTGTGGGGAAATAGAAGGATACCACATCCCGATAAATCGGGATGTGGAGGAAAGGAAAGACAAAAATGGCAGATGAAGATGATACAAGAAACCAAGGGCAGGAAGGGCAGAAAGAGCAGGAAGATTTAAAGCCGGAACCGACCGATAAGAAGGCCGCAGGCACCCCGTCAGGCACCCCGTTCTTGCAGTGGATAATAATGGCTATTGTTGTAATACTTTGTGCCGGCGTAGGGCTTGTAATTGGTCGAATATTTGCCGGTTCTGGCACAAACGAGACTGCCCAATCCGCCGAAGGCGGACCGAATCAGGCAGAGGACCAAAAAGCGGTTACCCCGGATTTGACCGGCGGAAAATCTCAAGAAATCTGGTACTATGATTTAGCCCCTGTTGTAGCAAATCTTGATGTGCCCGGCGTAACACGCTATGTTCGGCTGACTCTGACACTCGAAATAGACTCTCAGGTAGATCAAAAGAAAGGCGTCGCTTTTATTAAGGAGAAAAACCCCCTCCTGACAAACTGGCTTACCATCTACCTTGCAGGTTTAAGCCTTGAAGATATAAGAGGTGATAAGAACCTAAAGCGCATTCAATCGCAAATAGTCGACGCTTTTAACGAAAAGCTTTTCCCTGATGCCAAGCCCCAGGTCAAGCGCGTTCTTTTTAAGGAGTTCGCTATACAATGAGTACCGCAGCTGCCGACAACCTTGCCCTCGAGCGCAGCGAAGGGTTAAGCAGAGAAAAGATACAACAGCTCCTCGCTGCTGTCGGTTCCGAGCCAACAGAGGATACCACACAAATAGAGGCTGCTGAGTATGATTGGCAGCGGCCTCATTACTTCAGTAGCGAGCAGCTCAAGAGACTCGAAGATTTCACAAAAGAAGTAGCCAGGGAGATGGCTGAAAAATTCGCTAAGTTTTGCAACAACGAGTTCGAAGTAACAGTTGTTTCAACCACCCAGCACTTCGCTGCTGAGCTTCTTAACGAGGCCTCAGAGGGCAAGCAGGATAATTATTACCTGGCTTTCGGCTCCGACCAGGAGCATCTATGCGGACTTATTTATATACCTACACAAACTGCATTCATCTGGGCAATACAATTGCTTGGTGATTCCGAATCCGAAGAGGATGCAGGAAGGGATTTATCGCAATTAGAAGAATCGCTTTTGTTGGATATCGCCTCTGCACTCGTTGAGGCCTTTTCCAGCCCTTGTGAAAATTGCAATTTCCAGCCGGATAAGAGCATTGTTAAAAAACGGCTGCCTCTTGAGCTGAAAGGAACGGAAGAACTCTGCAAAATTACTTTTCAAGTCAAGAAAACCGACGCAGAGAGGCGCTCTGAAGCTTACATTTTTATACTCTGCAACAAACTGGAATCTGGGCTGGACAAAACCGTATCCGCCCAAGGCGGATTGGGCGGATTCTCAGCCGAGGATATTTCAAAAGCAATCCTTGACCGTATGCAGCAAATGCCGGTTTCTGTTACGGCTCAACTGGCCTCTGCAGTGCTTACTTTTGAAGAAATAGTAAATCTTCGCCCTGATGACATACTGTTACTTAATAAGAGTATTGATGAGCCGATTGAATTGCTCGTAGATGGCCGAGCCGTTTGTCACGGCTGGCCCGCAAAATCAGCCGGCCACTACGCCGTCGTAATTACAGAAGTGAACTAAAGTGAGCTAAAGTGCCTAAAGTTAAAAAAATCAATATCATCTAACTTTAGACACTTTAGGCACTCCGAAAGTAACGAAAGGAGCATCATATGGCAGAAACAGCTCAAGATGTTAAAGAAAAGCAGGACCAACAAGAAAATACTGAACAGGCAGACTCAAAAAAGCAGGCACAATCTGTTGAATTTGCCGAGGCTGCTGAGTCCGCCGAGGGCGGAGCTGGTTCTGGAGGAAGTTTAGATATCTTGCTGGATATGAACACACTTGTTACGGTCGCTGTTGGTCAAACAGAGATACCGGTTCGGCGGCTTTTACAGCTTGGACCCGGCTCGGTATTGAAGCTCGATAAACCTATTGATGAACCGGCAGACCTGTATTTGAAGGACACTAAGTTTGCCACTGGAAGTATAGTGGTCGTAGACGGGCAGTTCGCCATTAGAATAAAACAGATTCTTGGCGCCGGTGTCGCTGCCGAGGCTGCCCAGGCTGCCCAGGCGTAAATCAGAAGGAATCATAATGGCAGGCTCTGCACAACAAAGTTCATCAGGATTGCTGGGGCCTCATTTGCGCAAAACAGCGGATGAGGACACCTTCAATACGCCTCTTGCGTCCCACAGCAATATTATTTTGGCTGTTGGCCTGGTGGCGGTTCTTGCCACACTTATAATCCCTCTGCCAACGCTGGTGTTGGATATGTTTCTGGCTTGTAGTATATCGCTGGCTGTGGCTGTCTTGATAGTTACACTATCGTCAAAAGAGGCACTCGAATTATCTACCTTTCCTTCACTGCTGCTTTTTGTAACGCTGTTTCGCCTTTCTCTTAATGTCGCCTCAACCAGATTGATACTTCTACATGCCGACGCCGGCAAGATTATCCAGACATTCGGTGATTTCGTTGCCGGAGGCAGTTTCGTCGTCGGGCTGGTAATATTCTTAATCCTCGTTGTCATCCAGTTTGTAGTAATCACAAGAGGTGCCGAGCGCATAAGCGAAGTTTCTGCACGTTTCACCCTTGATGCTATGCCAGGCAAGCAAATGGCAATTGACGCAGACCTTAACGCAGGAACTATCACCGAGGAGCAGGCCAACGAGCGCAGGGCAAAAATTGTCAAGGAAAGTGAGTTCTATGGCGCAATGGACGGTGCCAGTAAATTCATTCGGGGCGATGCCAAGGCAGGCCTGGTAATCACCGCGGTCAACATAATTGGCGGCATAGCCATGGGGTATTCACGCGCTATGCCGATTGCTGATGCCGTAAGGACTTATTCTATCCTCTCCATCGGCGATGGACTCGTTACCCAGATACCATCGGTAATAATCGCCGTAAGTTCAGGCTTTTTGGTAACTAAAATCTCGTCGCGCTACAGCGTTGGACAGGACCTGTCCAGGCAGTTTCTAAAGGCCAGCCAGCCGCTGATTATAGCGGCTGTTATCATTGGTTCGTTGGCGCTTGTGCCAGGCCTGCCAAAAACACCTTTTCTACTCTTGGCTGCCGGCGCCTTTCTGTTCGGACGAGCAGCGGCTCAATCTGAAAAGGGCCGCGTAGCGCGCGCTGCACCTCCACCAAAGGCTGAGAAGCAGCCGGTTGAAGAGCTGCTGGACGTCGATAGAGTTTCTGTGCAGGTCGGTGTCCGATTGATTAGTATGGTTGACCCTCGTAAAGACAGCGCTATCTTTGAGCGTATCGGAGCATTGCGGAGAAAATTCGCACAGGAGCTCGGTATCGTTATGCCCCTGGTTCGCCTGCGGGACAATATCAGTATCGAGCCAACTGCCTACGAGATTCGACTATTCGACCATGTGGTAACAAAGGGGCGATTGGAGCCCGACATGTTCCTTGCTATGGATTCCGGTGCTGTCCAAAGCAAAGTCGACGGTATAGAAACTACCGAACCTGTGTATGGCTTGCCCGCCCTCTGGATTACACCGGCCAACAAGGAAAAGGCCGAATTAAACGGATATACCGTCATTGACCCTGAATCCGTCTTTATTACACATCTATCCGAAACACTGCGAAAACACGCTGACGAGTTGTTGACGCGTGAAGACGTACAGCTTCTTGTTGATCGCCTTCGCAAGACTCAACCATCATTGGTGGGAGAAGTCGTTGGCGCTGACAAAGAAGCATCTATTGGACTGCTGCAACGTGTGCTTAAAAACCTCCTGAAGGATGGAATACCCATTCGTGATTTAACAGCCATACTTGAATCGCTTGGAGAGCACGCCCCAAAGACCAAAAACCCTGTCGTTTTAACAGAGATGGTTCGAAAGTCGTTAAGTAGAACCATTACCGACCAGTTACAGGACGAGACCGGTAAAATCTCGGCCATAACGCTTGACCCCGCACTCGAACATCAGATGACCTCAACTTTGCGACAGGAAGCGGATGGAATAACTCTGGCCCTACCGACCGAGATGGTAATGGATATAAGCCGAAAAATCGCACAAGCCTGGAAGCAAGCGATGGACAAAGGCAAGGACAAGTTAGTTTTGCTGTGCGATTCGAGACTGCGTGCGCCTTTGTCAGCAATGTTATCCCGAACGGTGCCGCTACTGTCGGTCGTGGCCTATGATGAAATCGTGCTCGGAACCGAAGTAGAACCAATAGAAACTATATCCCTCCAGCAGGATGAATCGACACAGCCAAAGGAGCAAGAACTTGCTGCAGTTTCAAATTGATAATCTGATTCGTCGCCCCCGCCGTTTTGCTTCGCAAAAGCGAAGCTGCAGGGGCCACAAAATACGAGGCGCAAAATTATGCCGTTACACGTTCGGTCAATTGCGGTAAGCATTGCGGTGATATGTTTTTTCAGCATAGCCATTATCGGCTGGACCAGCGGTCTTTCGCCGTTTACCTGCTGTAAGAGGGCTCTGGCGGGGGCAGCGGCTGCGTATATAGCAGGAGCTTGGGCCGTAAAAGCAATAAACGCTATTTTGATAAACGCGATGATTACAAACCAGATGAAGCAACAAGAGGAAAAAGACAATGTCGGTAAAGACTGAAAATATTCCTGAACGTCGGTCTATTGGAGAGCACAAGGCTGACTCCGCTTCTTGCTTTCGCAAGCCGCAGGATGCCTCTCGGCAGAAAGCAGCGGGGGCTTTGGGAACCCTTAAAGATAGCCGCAAGCTCCTAAATACCGCCGCATTACGCGCATACTCCGACCAAAAAAAATCCGCTCAAGGCGGAGTCGAGAATGACCGGATAGCTGAATTTTTGCCTATGGTTCGTAAGATAGTTCACCGGGTGGTAGTGTATCTGAAACCTCCGTTATCATTTGAAGATTTGGTCTCCGCCGGAACTGTTGGGCTGGTCAAGGCCGCCCGCAATTTCGACCCGTCTCACAATGCCGAGTTCGAAACATATGCCTATACTAAGGTCAAAGGAGCTGTTCTCGATGAGCTCAGAGGCTCATCTTTGCTGCCTGCAAACCTCAGCAAGCAGATTCGTAATGCCCTGCAGCTGGCCCAGAAAATCACCGAGCAGACAGGCTCCGCACCTGCTGACGCCCAGTTAGCTGAAAAACTTGGAATAACGGTTGATAAACTTTATGAGACATTGCAAAGTGCACGTGCCCAGCATTTCGTCTCGATCGACGGCTTTGGGGAGGACACGCCTGCACTGTGCGATCTTTTGACGGCAGCCAACACGACTACTCCTGCGCAGCAGATCGAGCGGGCCGAGCTTATAGATAAGTTAGCCGAGGCGATACAACAGTTGACCGAGAGGCAGCGACAAATTGTTCTGCTTTATTATCAGCAGCACCTAACGATGAAACAGATTGCCGAGGTTTTTGAAATTACCGAGCCGCGCGTCAGTCAACTGCACGCAAGTGCTCTATTTAACCTGTCCGTAGAATTGAGGCAGTGGAAAGATGGCAGATAATGATTCTAATATAATAAAGCCGGTGGAAAATTTGCAAAATATTTTAGCTTTAACTCCCACCAGACGCCGTGAGCACAAAAAGCACCGTCAGCAGCTACACAAGGAAGAAAAAGGGCGTTCCGAACAGGAGCAAAACAGCTTGGCCGACGAGCCGCCGGAAAAGCGGACTCCAAAACCGGAAAATGACCAGTCCGCCACAGACGCGATCGATTATTGCGCGTGATTCAATAACTCTTACCCCGCACTAATTGAGCTCAGGCTCACGCCTAATTAGTGCGGGGAGGAATGAAAGGTTGGGATAGTAAATGCCAAAAGCAGCGGGACACATTCTAAAGGGAGACGACGTTAAACTCGAAGGGCAATTCCATCTCGATGTGGCGCAAGCGCAGTCCCCCACAGGCGGACCAAAAGAGAAAAGTGCGGCCCTGGCCACGCCCCAGGTGCGTATTGTGGAAAACCATCCTGAATCTGCCGTTATAGAAATAACGTGCTGCTGCGGTGAAAGAACGTACTTAAAATGTGAATATGCTGGTGCCCAGGCCCCCGAGGGCTCCAAAACGCAAAACGGTCAGGGGGGTGTCCCTGACCAGGTGCCTGACAAAACAGAATAAATGGAGAAAAAAAATGCAAGCTAACCAAAAAATTATGTTTTCACTAATCTCATCACTGCTAATTTCTCTGCCGTCGGGCTGCACGGTTACTAAAGAACCGGGAAGGTTCTCTGTTCAGCCCGGCTCTATTCAACCACCGCAGCGAAACGTCAAACAGTTGCCGAGCGCCTCTGTTGCGAAGAGATTCCAGGAATCCACCGCGCAAACCCCAACCGCAGTGGAGTCCGCGATAGAATTGTCGGGGAAATATGCCAAACTCTCCGAAGAGGCGGCTGTCCTGCGACAAGAAAAACAAGACCTTATCACCAAGAGCCGGCAGCTTAAAGACCAGGTCACCGCTCTTGACGTTCAATTGCAGCAGACGCAAAAGGAATTAACTGAGGCAAATGACCTTATGATTGAAATGCGTATTGAGCTGAATAATTGGAAGACCAACATCCTGGGCTTTCGTGGAGAGATGCGGGACGCCGATACAGCTCAACTGCAAGCACTGCTCAGGATACTTAATATTCTCGGCGGAGAAATCAAGGTAGAATCGGCCCAGGATGAGAATGCAAGCTCAGCCGCCGTATCGCAAGGTGAACCCGGTCAGTCTAAACTGTAGTTGACTGGTAACTGGTAAATGGTAACTGGTAAATGGTAACTGGTAACTGGTAAATGGTAACTGGTAACTGGTAACTGGTAACTGGTAACTGGTAACTGGTAACTGGTAACTGGTAACTGGTAAATGGTAAATTCGGCCTAATAACCAATTACCAATAACCAATTACCAATAACCAATCACCAACTTTCTTTAGGTGAAGCAAATGAATAGCTTGAAAACGGTATTATCGATGATTTACAATTTACGATTCACAACATTGTTGTTGCTGCCGGTTCTTTTATCAGCCTGCCAGTACTATAGAGTTGCTGCACCGATGCCGGAGTACTATTATCTAAATCCGGATAAGGATTTGTCCACCGTTGGCAGGACTGCTTTAGTCGAGCTGGGCAACAAATCGAGCTATCCACAAATCTCCACTGATGTAACCGAAGCGCTTTTCCAGGCATTGCAGAAGAAACAGCTTTTCGGATTAACTATTGTCCGCCAGAGTGACCCTGCGTGGCGCAGTTTGCAGCTGGACTCGAACTCGGGTTCCCAAACGCAAAATAGTGCGTTTAGGGTCCCGTCACCATACACCCTTGACCAATTGACCGCAATCCGCAAGACACTAAAGTGCAATGCGGTATTGATTGGAACTATTACCCAATTCAAGCCTTATCCTCATATGGCCATTGGTCTTCGTCTGAAGCTTGTGGACCTGGAGGATGGGCAATTACTGTGGGCTCTTGAGCAAATTTGGGACAGCTCCGATAAAACAACTGAGTATCGGATAAAAAGCTATTTTCAATATCAGATGCGATCGGGGTTTGCGCCTTTGCGTGAACAGTTAGTAGCTGTTAGTCCGCTTGAGTTTATCAAGTTTGTAACTTATGAGGTGGCCGCAACGCTATAGCCCAAAAGGAAAGTTCACAAACATATATTCTCGTCTAAAAAGAGCGTTGACTTTAGAAAAAAAATGAATATCCGGCAAAAAATCCTAAAGTTTTATCGAAAATGTGCGAAAAGGATAGTGGGTTAAAAATCCGCAAAGAAGTAATGCAATGATAGAGAAAATAAATAACAATCAAATTCGCGATCTTTTGGAAGAATTATCTCCCAGGCAGCCCAACTCCGGCAGTGCTGTTCCAGATAATGATACGGCGGTTCCCCGAACGCGAAAAGATGCGTTGGGGGGCCCCACGGATGTATCCGTGCAGGTTAATTATGCTTCTCTCATTGACCGGGCAATGCAGGCCTCGCAAACAGACGCCGATGTCGTAGGCGCGGCACGGAAGCTTTTACTGTCCGGCCAACTTGAAAGTCCGGAAAACAATCGAGCAGCCGCAGAAAACATCATAAAATTTAGTATATAAAAGCTTTAACAGAGAAAGGATTAAATCGCAAGGCCGACCACGGAGGGTCGTTACCACAGCCTGAACGGATTTTGGAAACTCGGCGAGGAAATGTGTAAACTTGGCACCCCAACGGTTACTCATCCCTCGCCGTTCTTTTTGGTTACAACCCAGGCTATGAAAGGGATGGGAACCAAAAAATTGCACTGGCTCCCTCAAATATGGCATTGAATGTCACAATTACGGGGAAATTCAAAAAGCTTTGGAAATATTACCTCTTGCAAAGCTTATTGGCTGCCGGTGCCCTCTTTATCCTCATCCTCATCCTGGACAAGGACAAAATGGTCGTAATCAGCGCAATGGGCGCCACCAGTTTTATCGTATTCGCGATGCCCACCGCTGTCTCCGCACAAACAAAAAATGTCATTGGCGGTCATCTGGTTGGCTTAGCTTCTGGAGCTATATTCTACTTCACCGCCCTGCCTTATTTACTTGAGTATCCCTGCGCAGTCGGAATCGCTATCTTTCTTATGGTAGCTCTGGACGTCGAACACCCCCCAGCCGCAGGCACGGCCTTGGCCGTCGTGATAAATGAGGTCTCACCTGCCGTCTTTGTCACCATAATGACAAGCGCGCTGATACTGTCCCAATGCCGCTATTATCTAAGACACCATTTGAAAGATTTGGTATAGGCCATCTATTGGGCTCCAGGCCCTTACCCCTAAATTACAAAGCCGGGCCTCAAACGTAACAATCGAGAATTTGCCCAATCGGACTATCGTCGATAGATACTCCTGCTATGTCCAACCGGCCTGTATAGGTAACCGGAGTGCTATTGTGCCTGGCATGAATATTCACAGCAGCAGCGTCGCTAATCTTGTGGTGCTCATTACCTGGCTGTCTTACGTGCCGCAATGCGTCACTGCTTTTGCCGAGAGGCTTAGAACTAACAACTCTACATGAAATTCTCTTTACCATTTCATCACACCCTAACAAAAGCTATGTTAGCACACTCAAACAGCTAAATCAAGGAAAATCGCATCAGCCTGGGCCGCAGGCCTGAGACTTTTTATACTCACGATGAAACTGCTTGTGATAAAGCGATATTATAGGACAAGGAGAAGGAAGTTCCCCAAACGCGAAAAGATGTATTTGGGGGGCAGGAAAATTTATGATGGATGCACATCGGGCCTGCGGCTAAAATACTTTGTGTCTAAGTTGGCCTCGAATTTCAGTATCTGGCCCCTGAAAAAGGTCTCTGCCGATGCAGATTATTGCCCAATGCCCGGGATGTGGCAGCGCCTCGTTACTCGACGGCAGCGCCGCCGACCGTCGGATAAGATGCCGCAAGTGCCGCAGGCTATTCAAAGTCCCCAAGCTGGACGAGGTGCCGAAAGCGGTTAAGGTGATAAAGCACGCAAAGAGCACTATTTACGTGGATGAAGCCGGCAAAACCTATGGCTAAAGCCGGCCGATACGCGCCGAACCTTCTTGTTACTCATTTATTCGCTCCGCACTCTTCCCTCACTTCATTCTTTTTGACTTTTCTACCAACTTACCGTAGATATCTCGATACTTATATATATGTAATCTTCACAAATCTCTTGCCTAAGCCACACAGGCAAATTAAACTGTCTGCCATGGCAACGAGCCAGAAAGAACCGTTCGAGTTGTATGTGCGTGAGGTCGAGACCCTTGTTCAACGGCTAATTAACGACCCGAATTCGCACAGCAAGCGGTCTTCCATCAAAGCAATTCTCGATGGTCAGCCGGCTGCACGACTTCGCGATGCAATCCCGTTGGCGGCCAGACGCGATGGAGGTACCTTTTTCACCGGAAGCAGATTAGCCCGGCGACTTGTCAATCAGGGCCTTGGAGAGATTTCTTCAGATACACTGATCGCCGACATCGGATGTGGTGCAGGTGACCTTCTTCTCGCATCAGCTCGAAAGTTGCCTTTGGCTGCCGATCTCCCTGAGACATTACGTCTCTGGAGTTCGAGACTCATGGGTTTCGACATCCGCCCCGAGTTTGTCCGCGCGGCCAAGGCCAGGTTAACACTACTGGCCATTGACCGGGGCCATCGGTTCTGGAAGAAGAATGTCACCGCCGCATCCGACTGCTTCAATATGGTGCGCCAGCATGATTTCCTCTCCTGTCCGGATGCGATCGCAGACGCTTCTCACATAGTAATCAATCCCCCGTATACTCAAATGATGGCACCCGCCAACTGCGCTTGGGCAAATAGTGGGGTTTCCGCGGCAGCAGTTTTTACAGATGCTTGCGTCTCTCATGCCTCTCCCGGCACACAAGTTGCCGCAATCCTTCCCGATGTCCTTCGCTCAGGATCCAACTACGAAAAGTGGCGAAACCACATCGAATCCCAATCACAGGACCTGCGAATAACAACATTCGGCCAATTCGACAAGTGGACGGACATCCACGTATTTCTGCTCACATTGTCTAAGTCTAAGACTCCGAATAGCCACAAGACTCACTGGTGGAAATCGATCAAACACCCCAAAGATGGCAAAGTGTGCGACTATTTCGACGTTCACGTAGGTGCGGTTGTGCCTCATCGGCACGCTCACAAAGGACCGTCTACGGCCTATCTCCGTGCCAAGCCCCTTCCTCGCTGGACAATGGTCAAACGAATTACCGAACGCCGCAGGTTCGATGGCACTCTGTTTCAGCCACCTTTCGTCGCCGTCCGCAGAACCTCTCGGCCAGGAGACAAGCGTGCAGTCGCCACAATCATACTTGGAAAACGCCAAGTGGCTGTCGAGAATCATCTTATAGTGCTCTTGTCAAAAAATAATAAGCTTTCGGAATGTAAAAACTTGCTCGGAGTCCTCAAATCCCGTAAAACAGACCAGTGGCTCAATAATAGAATAAGGTGCAGACACTTGACCGTCCGCTCATTGAACGAATTACCTTGGTGGAGTTTCAACAAGTGAAGCAACCAACCACCGAACATGAAGTATCCGTTCCCACAGAGTTGGATTCTGTTTCCTTTTCTGTGGCTGCTCGTGTAGCAATGCAACTTGGACGCGAGAGCATTTCCAATTCGATAGTTGCAATAACAGAGTTGGTTAAGAATGCTTATGATGCGGACGCCGAGACCGTAAGAATACTTTTCTCTGGCCTGCAGAGTAATGATCCCTTTCTTGTCATCGAAGATGATGGCAATGGAATGACTGAAAAGCAGCTGCGCGAACATTGGATGGTCCTCGGAACTGCAAACAAGCAGAAGATGGGGAAATCGCCCGTCAAACATAGGGTCCTCACAGGCGAAAAAGGTCTGGGCAGATTGGGTTTGGATCGCCTCTGCAAGAAGACTATCGCCAGATTCTTCTCAAAGAACAAGACTGATGGAGTTGAACTCGTCATTGACTGGCGAAAATATGAAAGAACAGCCCGGCGTCTTGAAGAAATTGAACATAAATGCTACCGCATCTCAAAAACCATTAAAGACCCTATAAACGGTGTCCAAAGACACGTTGCTAAAGGAGCGCAACTGATTCTTCACGGGCTCAAAGATGCATGGACACCCGAATACTTGATGGACTTGCGAAAAGAACTCATGCTTTTGGTTTCGCCTTTCAAAAAGGTCAAGGATTTCCACATCGAAATTGACTCCGGCATGAATTGGGAGAGCGTTGACGGCCTCGTTACCTCACCAGAGATGCTCAGCGCGGCAGAGTGGAAGTTGTCCGCTAAGATTGACAGCCGCGATAACATCACCTATGTAATGTCATCGCCAAGACATGATAGAACGTTTAAGTCTGGACGAACTCGCTGGAGTGACAAATTCCACAAGATGTGTGAAACACCACGCTGTGGCCCACTGAAATTTGAGCTCTATTTCTTCTCCAGGGACCCAGTAAATCTGCGAAATTTGGGCCTAAGAAGGCCTCAGTTGATCAAATTCCTGAAATTCAACCAGGGCGTTCGAATCTATCGAGACCGTTTCCGGGTGAAGCCTTACGGCGAGCCAAATGGCGAAGGCGACTGGTTGAGGCTCAGCTACAGACGCCAACAGAGCCCTGCTGGTGTTACACAAGGTGCAAAAGCAGGAGTTTGGCGGGTTGGCTACAACCAAGTCGTCGGCGCTGTTTTTCTCGAACGAGACAAGAATATTAACTTGATCGACCAGACGAATCGCGAAAGCATTGTTGAGGGGCCGGCTTTTTCCGATCTTAAGGCCTTTGCCGAAGACGCCGTTAGGTTCTTTGAGATTAACCGCGAGAAATTCGAGCGTGACAAGAAGGAGACCACGGAATACGAAGAACTCCAAACGCAAGCGGAGGGATCGACTCAAGACTTGGATCATGCGATAGATAGGCTTGAAGATGCAGCAGGCCGAATTAAGGGAATGATCGATCATGCCCAGAAGAGCAATGTTCCTCTAAAGGCGGAGGCAGTGAACTCCTTGCTCACTGAGGCCGTGGCCAACGTCAAAAGTACGGCCGACAGCGTTAAGGAGACGCAAGAAAAGCTGGCAAAAGCGTCCAACGAAAGGGAAAAGGACTTTGAGAGACAAAAGGACACGCTTGCAAACCTAGCCTCGTTGGGCATTCTTACCGCCTCGTTCGGTCACGAAACTCTCGCAGCCTCAAATCTCGTGGCAACCAACGCGAAACAGCTTGATGAGTGCATCAAGGAGGGCCAGTTCATGCTCTTGCCTGATGTTAGTCAGAGGGTCAATGACAACCTCCTTTTCATTATGGAGGGTTCCCGGAAAATCGAAAGTTTTGCGAAGTTCGCTCTGAAGAATGTCAATCGTGACAAACGCCGACGAAAGCGTCTTTTCCTCAACAAAATAGCAAGAGATGTTTTTCGTTCATTTGAAAGCTCTCTCAAAGAAAGAAACATCAAGTCGGATCTCCACAGAGTTCCAGAGGAAGTTGCCCCGATTCAGGGTTTTCGTATCGACTGGGAAAGCATCTTTGTGAATTTCATCACTAATTCGGTCTGGGCGTTAAGAGACACACAGGCCCAAGAAAGGAAAATCAGGGTCGTTATCAAAGAGTCTGGCAAAAATCTCGTCGTTCGGTTTGCAGACAGCGGATATGGTTTGGAAGAAGGAACGTCCGACAAGATCTTCCTTCCCACGTTTTCCACAAAGAGAAACGATAAAGGTGAGATTATTGGTACTGGCATGGGCTTGGCGATTGTAAAGAGCTTTGTGGAGGACTATGATGGGGGCTCCGTTAACGTCAGTTCCCCTTGCGATTTGGGCGGAGCAGAGTTCGAAATTGCCATACCCATCCCTAACCTTTCACGGCGCAATAGATAAGGTAAGCACTTGACATGGACAAACGGATCCTCTGGTTTATTGATGACGACGAGAGCGAATTGAAAACATATCGTCGCGAACTCCAAAGTCTCATGCCCGATGATGTCCATATCAAGGCAATCCTGCCACTTCCTAACATGACTGATTGCTCCAGCAAAATCCTTTCCGAAAAAAACACTGCATCCATAATCATCGACGAGAAGCTCAAGAAAAAGGGGCATGCTGCATACTGGGGTATAGACCTTGCAAAGTTTCTGCGCAGCATTGATTCCAAGGTTCCTATTTACATTCTAACAAATTATGTTGATGACGAAGAATTTGAGGGTAATAAGTGGAGTGTTGAGTACATAATCGACAAAAAGGATCTCCTAGATACGAAAAAAGCTTGTGTCATCCAAGCTCGCCTTATTAGACACATGAACGTCTATAAGGACATCCTCGGAGAACGGGAGCAACGGTTCAGCGAGCTCCTCAGAAAAAGCCTCAATGACACTCTCACTTCGGATGAAATGAATGAACTCGACGAACTCGACTTCAAACGCCAATCACCCATTCTGGCAAGCGAGCTTGAACAACTCAAGGAATTGGAGGATTTAGTGGAAAAACACAAAGATGTGATGGATCAATTTAATCAGACATCGCCAAAGGATGAGTAAGATGGCCCATGACCCCTTGTCCTTCCCGCCGATTGCTCGCAGACAGAACTACCTTACAACGCAAAGGGGTACATACTACGCCGACTACCAGACGTACAGGCAGGAAATTAGGGAAGACTGTTTAGGCCGCTGTGTGTATTGCGACAGCCATGAAAATGAAACCGGTGGGCAAGAGTCGATGCAACTCGATCATTTCCGGCCGAAGAAATACCCTGAGTTCGACCACCTCAAAAACGATCCCAACAATCTTGTCTGGGCTTGCTGTGGGTGCAACCGTCTGAAGTCTTCACATTGGCCAGCCCTCGGCACGCCCGATACTGTCAGCGGGGTTGAAGGATTCATAGACCCGTTTCAAGACAACCGCCGCGCATATTTCGACATACTACCCAACGGCGAGCTACAATCTCTCAAACCTCCCGCTGGATACAAAATCAGGCTTCTTGCTCTCAATCGCCCGTTCAAGAGACGAATCCGCGAATTTCGCCAAATCCAGCAATCATGGCTAAAGCAGCTTGCCTCCGAGGCCCAGAAGATAGAGAACCTCGTAGAACACGATAAGACCCTGTCCTCCGACACCGAGCGTTCTCTTGAAGATATCGCCCTCCGGTTAAGAAGAATGCACGACAAATTAGCCGCCACTTTCCTCGACTTCAGTTTGCATTAAACTATCCCCGCCCTCTGCCTTCCGCCGCCTGCCCGAATCCTAATCCCTGCATGTCGTAGGCAGGGATCCAGCAGGGATCCAGTTATTTATGACCCAAAAAAAGCACTTTTTTGGTCATTTTTTGTTGTCTTTTGTGCATTTTGTGCTTTTTCGTGGCTATCTTCTTCGTGATTCTTCGTGCCTTCGTGGTGAATATTTTTATTAAAAAAGTTCGATTTTTATTGAACATTCCGGGTGAGTTTGGTATAATACAAACAGCCATAGAAATGGCAGGTATTTCGCGGAGAACCGCAAGTCGTAAGCCACAGCGTGGCAAGGACATAGAGCCAGCAGGCCAAGTCAAATATCAATAATCAGTAAGAAAGGGTTCTATTCATGCACAAGCTTTTTGAGATTCCCTCTATTACTCTGTTTCTTTGTGAATTTTGTGCATTTTTGTGGCTAAAAAATCCGCGAAATCTGCGTAATCCGCGATTAATAAACGATTTACGTGCCTATAAGGTGCTCTACAATTGTAGAGAAACATTTACAGATGTCATGAGTCCTCTACAAATCAACCTTTTTATGCAAAACAAAGCCAAATTCCGAAAAAGTCAAATGAACGTAAATAACGTATTAACAATGGATTATGAAAAAAAAGACACTTGGTCAACGCGGGAAAAAACAAAGCCAAACAAACCCAATCAAAGCCAATTTCAAAAAGGCTAAAATGAACGTAACGTCTTACATAACAAAGGGATATGAAAATAAACCGCCCATTCGGGCCCCGAAAAAACAAACCCAATTTCCGAAACGACAAAAACCAATGCAAACCTCTTTACCAAAAGGGATTATGAAAAAAACCGCGCTTTCGGCCCCCGACAAAACAAACCCAAACAAACCCAATTCAAAGCCAAAACAAACTGTTTTCTCAGCCGGCACGGACCGTTTCTTCACGCCTTATCTGAAGAATATGCGCAATGACATCCGGCCTGCTGAGAATGCCAACTACTTTTCCTTCTTTGGATGTGACCGGGATTCTTCTGAAATAATTAATCATCATAAAATCACAAATAGTTTTCAAGCTGTCATTTTCGTTATAGTGAACTGCAGGTTGAGTCATAAAATACTGAACTGTTTTATCTTTTTCCTCTTCATCAGCGTAGAACAACCTCAGACAATCCTTCTCCGAAATAACACCCACCAAAGTCATATCATCATCAACGACAGGCATACCCGTAATTTCGTTTTTTAGCAGAAGCTCCATGGCCTCGTATATCGGGGCCTCTTTTGTTACGCTGATTACATCTTTTGTCATAACGTCTTTTGCTTTGAGCATCGTGTTTTCCCCTTTTTTAGCCCGCCGGCAGGCGGGTTTTGTGGATATCAAAATATTCTACGAAGACGGTGAAGGTTTCTTATGGGCTTTTTTGTCAAGAGCTTTGGGCTGGGGTTTTTTCTTGACCGGCGGTTTGGGCTCCCCCGTCCCAAGTGCCTTTTCGATTCTTGCCATTCTTGCGGAAAGCTCGGTTAATTTACGGTCAATGGAATCTAATTTTCTAACAACACTCCCCAGGTTCGTTTGAATCCTGACTAAATTCCTTTCGGTCAGGTCCATATACCGTTCCATCAGACGCTCATAGGCATCTATGGCACGCGCAGCATCGGTCCTGTATTCTGGTATGGTAATTTGGGGGTGGACTTCATAAGTTTTTTGGCCGCCTTGAATTGATTTGGAAAACCAAACCACCATTATGCAGGCAGCGAGGCCTGCGGCAACGGCCAATAAATTCTTGCTTCTCATCGGATTATCTCCTTTTTGCCTTTTTGCCCGCCCCGTTAGAGGCCCCACGGCAAAAAGCTCTAACGGGGCCCACCTTGGACGCCAGGCTATCTCTCTTTATCGGCAGAAGGCAGGCCGAATATCAAAGATTCAAAAAAAAGCCGAATTTGGAGAAAAAAAGCGTTCGAGATTCAATTAACCGGTCTTTTCACGCATTTGGCACCAAAAGAAATCTAAGTATATGGAAAAAATTCTTAAAGTACCGCGAAAAGCTATCGAAAATAATAGGGGAGAGTAAGATCGAAGACGATATGTATTGCAGAGGTATCGTTGTTATATATGGAAAATACCAAATAGTCTTCAGGGACCCCAAACGCGATAAGATGCGTTTGGGAACCCCCAAAGAGGCTAAACAATTAGGCTTGGTAAATGGTGTCTACCCAAACAGAAATCGAATCACAAGTTATAGAATTAGCAGGGAAATCATTTAAGACCTTTTGTGACGACATTTCCGGCATGTTCGGCACGGATATGGAGTGTAGCCCGCAGGCAGTGGGCACCGAAACTCTCAAAGGTCTTCAGGCACATTTTAAGGACTTGGTAGTTGTCTACTCTGTCAAGGCTGAACCCGCCAATCCGCAGGATGCCTTACGGCAAGGCGGGCTGAACGGCACTTTCCAATTAGTGTTCGACCAGAAGGGACTATTTATTCTGGCCGGTGTCGTTGCTATGCATCCCGAGCAAATGGTTCTGGAAGACGCAAAATTCGGCTCACTCGAAAAGGCCGAGAGAGTGAGTGGCGTATTAAAAGAAGTAGGCACTGCACTCGCCGGGGCCTGGGATAGGGTCTTCCGCAAAGAATTAGATGGCCATGGCCGATTCGAACAGACTAATATTTTTATCGGAAATCCATGGGACAAATCTGAGGAAAAGATAGGCCTGGCCGGTGATGAAGAATTGGTGTTTGTTCCATACGAGATGACAATCGGAACCTATCCGACTTTCAAGTGCGGCGTCATTCTCCCAAAAGCAATCTTTGCCGGCACATCTGAGTCGGGTGCTGAACAGGTCGCCTCTGCTGAGGAAAAAGCGCAAGTAGAAGTCGAGGAGAAAGCTCAAGAAAAAACTGAGGAAAAAGCCCAGGAAGAAACTGAAAGCAGAGCCCCGAACGTCAGTGAGGGGGTGGAAGCAACTGAACCCGAGGAAGGTGCTGCTACTGCTGAGAAAGCAAAGCCAGCAGATGAGGAAACCGTCGCTGCAGATAAAGCTGCCGTGGAGGGAGAGCCCGAAGTTGCCGCAGACCAGGAGCAGCCCACAGCTGCCAGAGAGGAGGAACCCGAAGTTGCCGCAGACCAGGAGCCCGAAGCAGCCGCAGAGCAGGTGCCCGAAGCTGCCGCGGAGGAGAAGCCAGAGGCTGCCGCGGAGGAGAAGCCAGAGGCTGCCGCGGAGCAAAAGCCCGAAGCTGCCGTAGAGCAAGAACCCAAAGCAGCCGCGGAGGGAGAGCCCGAAGCAGCCGCAGAGCAAAAGCCCGAAGCTGCCGCAGAGCAAGAGCCCAAAGCAGCCGCAGAGCAGGAGCCCGAAGCAGCCGCAGAGCAGGTGCCCGAAGCAGCCGCAGAGCAGGTGCCCGAAGCTGCCGCAGAGCAAGTGCCCGAAGCTACCAAAGAGGAGGAGCCCGAAGCTACCGTAGAGCAAGAGCCCGAAGCAGCCGCAGAGCAGGAGCCCGAAGCTGCCGCGGAGGAGAAGCCAGAGGCTGCCGCGGAGCAAAAGCCCGAAGCTGCCAAAGAGGAGGAGCCCGGAGCAGCCGCAGAGCAGGTGCCCGAAGCTGCCGTAGAGCAAGAGCCCGAAGCTACCGTAGAGCAAGAGCCCAAAGCAGCCGCAGAGCAGGAGCCCGAAGTTGCCGCAGACCAGGAGCCCGAAGCAGCCGCAGAGCAAAAGCCCAATGATGTCGAAGAAGAAGCAACTACGATGGCTGAGACGGACAAGAGTGAAGAGCATCCGGTTTCCGAAACCATTCAAAAAATGGCCCAGTCCCCTGCTGCCCTTCCGGGTGAGCCCGCTCCATCCACAATGGCGGAAAAACCGGCGATTAGTAGTAAAGACGCATCTTCAACCGTATGCGCAAAAGACATTATGCAAAAAGATGTCATCTGGGGAAATCCGGATGATAGCGTACAGCAGGCCCTTACAAAGATTCAGCAGCACGATGCCGGCTATATAATGATAGGCCAGGGACAGGTGCCTGAAGGTGTTGTATCAAAGTCTGATCTAACAGGAGCGCTTAGTCCCTACTTACGATCCACATTTGCTAAATGGCGTCGACCACTGGATGATGCTACGCTTCAAATCAGGATCAAATGGATAATGAGCAAACCCTCTTGCGCCATAGGGCCGGAGACGTCACTTACGGCAATAATGGAGAATATGTGCCAGGCCGGCATACGATGTTTACCCGTGGTGGACGAGCACGGCAGAGTGCAGGGCTTAGTAACGGCACTTGACATCTTTAAGGTCTTACTAAAACATTCCTATCGCAAGTAAAGCGTCCTTTCGTGGCTCGCCGCTTCTCGCTCGTGTTCGGGTCACGAGGCACGGTCCCATAATCGTTGCGACAATAATGAATTATTTGTCTATACTCAGCTTATTTGGTAGACTTCCGCTTGAAATATCGAAACCTATAAGGAAAATATCATGTTTATAGTTCATGTTTTCGTCCATGTTAAGCCCGACCATGTCGAAGCTTTTCGGGCCGCCACGCTTGAAAACGCCCGCAGCAGCGTCCGGTAACCAAACGACTTACGCCGGGTGTTAATCGTCATACGCAGCAGCATATTTTTGCCTCTGAAATTGGCTTTGATTGGGTTCGTTTTGGGTTCGTTTTGGCTTTGTTTTGGCATTTTATTGGCTTTAATTGGGTTTGTTTGGGTTCGTATTGGGTTCGTTTTGGCTTTGTTTTTCCCGCGTTCGCTAAGTGTCTCATTTTCATAATCCTTTGTTAAAACCTTATTTACGTTCATTTGACTTTTTCGGAAATTGGGTTTGTTTTGCATAAAAAGGTTGATTTGTAGAGACTTCTCTACAAGTGTAAAGATGCCGAAGGCACGTAAGTCGTTTATTAATCGCGGATTGCGCTGATTAAACGGATTTTTTAGCCACAAAAATGCACAAAATGCACAAAGAAACAGAGTAAAAGAGGGAATCTCAAAAAGCTTGTGCATGAATAGGGCCCTTTCTTACTGATTATTGATATTTGACTTGGCCGGCTGGCCCTAAGACCTTGCCACGCTGTGGCTTACGACATGCAAACTGAAATGTCATCTTTGCCTGCTGGCGGTTTACGTTTGCCTGCTGGCCCCTAAGGGACAGGCAAACATGAGGGTATTTTAACAGATTATCAAACAATAGTCAACAAAAAAATAAAAAAATTTGCCACAGAGACACAAAGGCACGAAGAAATATTTAATCGCGGATTGCGCGAATTTACGCGGATTTTGTATCTACGAACAACCAACTGTGAAAAATTAACTGATTTTGAGGGGAAAATCAGGATGTAATGCCATATCTATCTTTTCCTAAAATGTCCAGTTTTCTTTTTCCATAAAACCTTCAAGGTTAATGCAGGGTATCCTAAAATGATCGCAGACATTGGGGATTCTTGCTGCGTTTTTTATATTTTTTTCTTGAGTTATCACACAGGCACCAGAAATTTTTGCTCTGGCAATAACAAATGGATCAGCAACCGGTTTACCTTTGAGTCTTTCTTTTTTGTGAATCATCGCCTGAAAATGTCGTACTTGGAAAATCTTGCCTACAAATTTAAGTTCTTCAGTTGTTGACTCCAAGAATAATATTTTTTTCTGTTCTTTTGCCCAAATCGCTAGCGAATCTTCACTTGATCCAATTTCATTATAAACTTCCCTCACCGAAATAAGCTTTCCTCCAGAGACCAGAGCATCAAACTTTTCCCACAGTGTAGGAAACCTTTCTGGGTAATAATGCCTGAATAGGTTAATAAGAGAATCGCTGTCAAAAACATATTTCATGCCGTCGACCCCCCATGAAGTACATAGCCCTCGAATGTGCTCACATGTGCTTCTTTCATGCCAAGGTAATCGGCAAGCTGTGTTTTCGATATAGCGCCTTGGTAATATTTTCCAAAAGCGGTCTCAATGTAGTAAGGCCCCAAGTATGCCCCTTTAGTATAATATGGGTTACCGCCCGGACCAGGCTTACCACGCGTAAACCTCTCCTCGTTCCACTCCTTCACTTTTGCCTCATAAAATGCCTTTGTGATCTTTGTGATGTGGTTAAGATCAAGACACTTTCTTAAGATAACTTCCCGGCTAACGCTATACTTCCTGGCAAGTCGTGTCAGGAGATTGTCGTCTATGGTGTGATTGCGTATTCGAGGTTTAATATCTTCGGTAGGCACAAGAAATTCACCCGCGAATTTATTGCAGAATACTTCTACACGCTTGTTGGGGCCTCTCATTCTCTGGACAAAATCATCATGTCTTAAATCGATACCGCCGGTTTTGAAAAGAAGATGCGCCAGTTCATGAAAGAGTGTGAATATCTGACGTATTTTTGCCTGGCTGTTATTGATATAGATTACGGGAAACACATCATCATATAGACAGAACCCGGAACATTCATCATCCTTGAAAGCATCCTTAAAGACAAAAACTCCGTGTTTTTCCAGCACATTGCGCCAATATTTCAATGCCTTATCATTTGTCGTTAGTGCATACTGTTGATTCAGCCCAACGCCTAAGTATTCCCGAACCGCTTTAGCTACATCGGAAATGGTATCTGAGCTATGTATCGTAATGTCAGAACATACTTGTTTTTTTGCAGGATTGACCCCGTCAAATAATTCTCTGAGATTCTCTCGCATTACCTTTGCCTGACGCACCAGATAGAGTAATCTTGGCTCTAAAAGATTAATTTCTTCTTGAGGCAATGTCCGAAAAGACTCTGCAGGAGTTTCTTCTTCAGGCGGCTCAGGAAAAAAGAACAGTGCCAAAGGCCGCTTATAAATTTCATAAGCAAGCCGTTCCAGTTGAACATATGTTGGGCTGGCCGCGCCTTTTTCCCAGGATGCAACGGTTTCGGAAGTTATCCTTTTCCGTTTAAGTTTGACAACAACATCATCTATACCAAAACCGCCGGTCTCTCTGGCCCAGCGAAGCATATCAGGATTGACGGGTAACTGTTCACTCATATCGTCACCTTGATAATCTTCATCCTTTCGTTACCGAAGATACCCAGCACCACCATAACAGCATTGCTGGGTTGGCCTTCGGCGGAATACCAACATTTGTCCTGAGTGCAGTCGAAGGAATCAATTATCCTGCCGCCTTAGTTGAAGGTCTCCGCTGCTGGTCTGTAATTATACTCTTTTGGCCCACAAAAAATCAAGCCCTTTTTCCGCACTAATCGAAATCAGTGTAAATCCGCGTCTAATAAAAAATCTGCGTTACCCGTGGTTAAAAACATCTGTCCTGGCTTTTGCAACGCGGTATCCTACGTCGATTAGGACTTTGGCTTTGGCAGGGGGAACACGTCGGATTCGGTCCTGCCGGTCATCATAATCTCAGCCAATCTTCCTGTGATTTTGGGATTCGCGTCAGCTATGTCGTTCTTTTCACCGATATCTTTATCCAGGTTATAGAGTTGAATCTTTCTATTCGGCCTTGGGCGAACAGCCTTCCACCGCCCCATTCGCACCCCCTGCCGGCCGCGTAATTCCCAGTACAGATATTTATGTTTTTTCTGCTTTTCCCGTTGTGCCAAAAAGGTCGGCAGCATCGAAATACCATCTATATCATCCGGAGCATCAACACCTATAAGCTCACAACAGGTCGGCAAAAAGTCCCAGAAAGCGCAAATATGGTCGCTTGTGCTGCCCGCCTTGATTTTGCCCGGCCAACGGACGATAAACGGCACACGTATACCACCTTCGTAGACTGAACCTTTAAGGCCGCGAAGAGGACGGGCGCTTTCAAAAAATACTGAGTCCGCTCCCCCGTTGAAGGTCGGGCCGTTGTCGCTTGTAAACATAACAACGCTATTTCTTTCAAGATTCAGTTCTTTTAGCAAAGACATAATTCGTCCGACGTCTCTGTCCATCCGTGTCACCATCGCTGCATAGCACGCTCTCGGATTTGGGTGTGGAAAATATCCTTTGTCCCCTGTATATGGCGGGTCCGGCCATTTACCTTTATATTCGGCCAGCGAGTCTTCAGGCACCTGCAGTGCAACGTGGGGGATAGTGAAGGGAACATACAGAAAGAAGGATCTATCCTTGTTGGCTTTGATAAACTTGAGGGCTTCGTCCGCTATAAGGTCATGTGAATAGACCCCTTGTTTGCCGTCCTTGTTGGCTTCGAGCCATTGTACCTTGCCGTCCCGCCAAAGGTGGTTGGGATAATACGTATGGGCCTGACGTTGACAGATATAGCCGAAGAAATGGTCAAAACCCTGTTTGTTCGGGTCACCTGTGGTGCCGACGCGCCCGAGCCCCCATTTACCAAATGCACCGGTCCTGTAGCCTGCGTTTTTTAGAATATTCGCCACCGTGACAGTGTCGGCCTTTAGAGGCCATTGTCCTCCTATCGTTGAGCCTAACTTCCATCCTTCAGCACCGCCGACCTGTTTATTACCACGGACCTGTGAATGGCCGCTGTGTTTGCCTGTCATCAGCACGCAGCGAGACGGCGCGCACACCGGATTGCCCGAGTAGTGCTGGGTAAACTTCATACCTTGAGCTGCCAGCTTATCGATATTGGGCGTCTTAATCTTCTTCTGCCCATAACAGCCCACTTCCGCATAACCGAGGTCGTCTGCTATGATATAAACAATATTCGGTTTTTTCCTGTTGGCTCCAAATCCAGTCCGTTGAGTTGCGTTTGCGCATCCTTGCAAAGCCATACTCACAGCCCCAGAACCAACTGCTTTTAGAAAATCACGCCTTTCCATTTATACACCTCCATTACAAATTCTCTGTGCTTAAACAAGTGCATATATAAAAAACTATACAGCAATTTACGACATATTGTATGGGATATTTTACCTTTAGCTGATAATATACTCAAGCTCTGTTTGAGTATTGCGTTGTTTTTCCAGGACAGATTTGGTATAGTAATATTGCCAAAGCTCATTATTGTAGCTGGGCAGATTGAATATGGATTCCACACATAGGAAAGCCGTAATTCAGGATACTTTCCATCATGGGCCGGATAGAACGACTCGCAAAAGAGCATACTGATTTCACGCGCCGTTATTTTCTCAAACTCGGCGCAGCGGGAGCCGCCGCTATAACAACCTCACGGCTGTGGGCCCAGGAGGACAAAGCCAATAGACTTCTTACCGAAGCTGTTTCAAAACTGGAATATCTGACTCGCGAAGAGAATTTCATCACTTACGGTCGAGGTGATCCACCTCCACACAAGCTGCCGCTTGAAAAACTTCGTGAAGTCGGACTGGTTCGTGAGAGCTGGCAGCTTGAGGTCCTGCCGGATCCGGATAGTAATGCCAAGGTTGAACGGCCGCTTTCTAAAGCGCAGGGCACTGCCTTGAACTGGGACGCGTTTATGAAGCTGGCTGAGAAGCACGCCGTACGCTTCATGAGCGTGACGACGTGCACAAACGGCCGGGCCCCATGTGGGATGGGCCTATGGGAAGGCGTGCCACTGAGAGAAGTCGTTTGGTTAACTCGTCCTGCTGCCAACGTCCGGCGTCTCTTTTATTATGGCTATCATAACGAGGACCCAAAACAGAGATTCCAAAGTTCCCTGCCGATAGGCCGCGTGCTTGAAGACCCGCCTGGAGAACATCCTGTTATCCTTTGCTACAAGCTCAACGGTCAATGGCTTACAATTGACCGGGGCGGGCCCGTTCGTATGCTCGTCCCTGATGCTTATGCCAACAAGTCGGTGAAGTGGCTTCAGCATATCATATTAACTAACAATTATCAGGCAAACGATACTTATGCACTTTGGAATAACGACACTGTCAGTCATCTAAAGACCTGCGCACGTTTTATCCATGTTCCAAAGAAAATCAAGGCTGGACAGCCGGCGCCGGTTACGGGAGTAGCGCAAGTGGGCATGTCCGGCTTGAGCAGGGTTCAATACTGGCTGCACCCACAGGACGGACCCTTACCGAAGAACGACCCCTACTTTACTAAGGCCGAATGGAAAGATGCAGATATGCTCCCGCCTCCGAAGCATTGGGGAGGCGGACTGCCAGATGGGAAACTGCCCCCAATCCCGCGCCAGATTGACGCAGATACCGGCAAACCATATAGCTGGCCGATTCGGAACGCGATTGTTCACTGGGCAGCGCTGATTACAGCCCATCGTCCCGGACAATACGCTCTTCGCTGTCGCACAATCGATGCTAATGGCATTGCCCAGCCTATGCCGCGTCCGTTCGCTAAATCAGGCAATAACAGCATTCAAAGTAAGCGGGTTATCATTGAGAAATAAGCTCAGGGTCTGTCTCGCTCTTTATCCACTGCATCGCTCGCACTAATTAAGGTGTCGGTGATGGAGTATAGCCTAATTCGCCCCACAAGGCCCTCTGGCATCTGTGTATGTCCACATTGCCAACTTGTATTTCATAACGCCAGCCTTGCGGCCCAAGTTGTTCCGCAAGCTCTATCGTACGAGGGTCCTGCCACTTCCAGTACTCACCATGCGCATCCGCAAAGGACAGGGTTGTACCGTTACCGTGTACTATCGGAGGTGCGTCCCACCATGCCGGCTCATCATAAGGAAGAACCCAACTATCAATTGATCTGGTACCTGTATCTATAAAAACGAACCGTTCAACCGGCTTGCGAATCTCTGTACTGTTTTTGGCCACCGGGCCCGTCGATTCATGACCGCCATTCATAGCACTACTCGTAGCGTATGTCAGCATTTCTTCCGGCCAAAAGGCGGCCGGGCACCTGTAGATTTTTACGGTCTTGGTATACGGGTACAGCAACCCCTCTTTGAGGGCTTCTATTTGCTGCTGAATGTCCTGATTTTCATCGACCGGGCCTGCCCATGAATCCGCGTGACCTGTCCACCCATCAACAAGCGCGCCATCGTTATTATCTGCATACAAAATCCAGGCAAGCGTCAGCTCCCGCAGATGATTAAGGCACAGCGCACGTATGCCCGCTTCTCTGGCCCGATTCAGTACCGGCATCAATAACGCCATCAGCAGCGCAATAATAGCAATCACCACCAAGAGCTCTACCAACGTAAACCCCGTGAGAATTGAACCCGGCAATTCAGGTTTGTCCTCTTTCTTGCGAATTTCTAACGGTGTAAATGCTTTTCGTTCACACATGACCGTTATCCTTTTCTCTTTGGGAAAATGCTTCTAAACAGACATTTACCCTTATAGATATGTTCACTATAGATATGTTCACTTCCACTGCTGTGTTTGTCTGAATTATTATAACCGAATTGCCTGCGCTGATGCAAGGAATTTGCAAAAATTCTTGTATTCCCAACTAATCAAGATGATCCGTGCAACGAGCATACCTGTTTTTAGGATACTTTTGATTAAGGCAGGGGAAAATCCTGTTAATCCTGTCCACATACTCGCAAACCGGCAGGTATGATAGCATACTTGTATCGCAATTGCGCACAGCCCGGAATCTGCCAAATGGCAAAAAGAAGCTGCATCGCAACTTCGCGAGCCATTGATACGGCTGTGCTTACGGAAATCGGGGCGACTGGACTTGAACCAGCGACCTCGTGACCCCCAGTCACGCGCGCTACCAAACTGCGCCACGCCCCGTATAGAAAGCGTTATTGTAATATAAAATGGATTCTAAAGCAAAACTTTTATGAGCCGGGAATTTTGTGAATTTTACACCAACTGCCCTTCTGAAAGATGCTGCGGAGCTTTGACGGCCAGGTTCAGCGCTGTGTTGGCTAAGGTAGTGTCCGCTGTGAAGCGCTTTCTTGTTCAGCAGGACGTACAAAGTATCTTCTCGTGTACAGCAAATACCCCAGGAAGCAAACAAGCGAGAGCCCACAAAACAAGACCATAGTATAATCCTGCGATATACTATACTGTTTGATTATATCGAGCTGCTGCTCGGGGAAATTCATCTTTTCATAGAAATCCAGGATGCTTACACGCGAGAACGTAATGCCCGTGGATAGAGCCCAGCCAATAATCAGTAAAACGGCACCCCACCACGCCTTAATACTCAATCTGTATGCGCCCCAGGCCACGTAACCAAGCAGCAACATGACAGCGAGTATTACCGCTGCACCTTTCATTCCGCTCAGGATGAATCCAAAAAACGGAATTGTCCATCCGTAAAACCCCATAGACAACATCGAAACGGCCGAGAATCCAAACATCAAGCTCAAAGCAAGAACAGGCAGAGGACATTTGTCGGTCCAGCGAACCTTGGTGTCCCTGAACTCGCATGTCGCCTTTACATTCTTATTTCCATAGAAGAGAACAAGCACTGCGGGAATAATCACGTAAAAGACTGTCATAAACCCGGTCATGGCATACCTCATGAAGATGGCCGCCCCTGGTGGCATCTGCTCGCTCTCCTCCATCTTCTCGTATATATCAGGCATGAGCAGCAGCATAAAAATAAGTCCACTTATCCCGCAGATAAGCCAGAGCCATGAAGTAACCAATAAAAGTGCTCTTGCCCACCGTCGGGCTTTAATGGAACCGATACCCATCCAGATGAACCAGGCAGCCAGTAGAACATAGAAAAAAACGCCGGGAATCATCATAGTAGGGCTCATGGGTGGGGCAGAACTATCATCAAGAACGCTCGATGTAATCATACCAAGTATCATGAAAGGCACCATGAGCGCACAAAACCCGCCAAAAATAATCTGGAGGATTCCGAACACGATAAGTCCTGTCTTGCGGTCTTTGAAACCTGAACTTTGCAGCGTTTCTTCATAATCGGTCATATTTCATTTCTCCTATTCTTACTGTTGCCAACTACTACCATATCCGATTACATAATTTCAAACGACTTTAGGTTAATTATACAGAAAAGTCAATATTGAAGCCCTGATTGAGGCGAAGAAGGGTGCTGTCGAGTTTGTAGGTAGATTTTTTTGGCCTTTAGCAACACTTTCTCAGCTAATAATGCTCGCTACCCCACTGTCATTCCCGCGAAAGCGGGAATCCACGCTTTTGAGCAACCACCGGCGTAACCTTACGAGCAAAACAAGCTCGTTTTTACCTACAAAGATGACATACACCCGGCGAAGAACTTAGACCCTTCAACTCCGCTCGCGAGAAGTTTTTCTTTGACGGACTGGAAAATTCCGGCTAATGTATGGCCGGAAACATTGTGGAATGATGCAAATCAACTGTGGAGATAATCAACTGACTTGGTTCACAGCTTAGCGCGAATAAAATTTGACGGGAATTACGGGTTTTGGTCGGGTGTGGCAGAAAATAAAAATAGTTTGGTGCAAGGCCAACTGTACAGGTGTCGGCAGGCACAATAAGAACCCAGTATTTAATAAAATCAAAAAGAAAGGGGGTAATTATGCCTGAGTCTGATGTAACCATCGCGAAAGAACGACAAGCATTAATGAAACTGATGGATGAGGAGCCGTTTGGCATTTCCAAACGCAAGGTAGATGAGAACATCCTCATTGCTACGTGGAACATTCGACATTTCTCGAATAAGAAAAGCCAGCGGGCCATCCAGTACATCGCTGATATCTGCGAACGCTTCGACATCATTGCGCTACAGGAGGTGAAAACGGACCTGCGAGGGCTCACGAGGCTCCAAAAACTCCTGCCGGGTAACTACAAGATTCTCGTGTCGGACCCAACGGGAAATTATGAGCGGTTTGCTTTTATTTACGATAAGAGAACCGTCATAAGTACAGGCTTAGTCTGCGAAATCGGGTTTAATGTTCCTGCTGAATCCCACCAGGGGTATCAACTACACAGGATGCCTTATTGTGCTTCATTCCGGGCCGGTCGTTTCGATTTCGTCATTGCCAATGCTCACATTTTTTGCGGAAGCTCGGCGAAGGAAAAGCTGCAAAGAGAAGAAGAGATCAAAATGTTGGTGGAGTTCATAGACAAACGAGCAAGGACGGCCAGAACAAAGGTATTTGACAGAGACTTCTTCGTTGTAGGAGATTTTAATATTGAGGAAGCAGAAGACAAATTTTTTGAGGCTTTAGTGTCTAAGGGATTCCAGATGCCTCCGACAATGAACAGCTTGAAGACGAATTTTGGCAGGGATGGGACTTTTGATAAGATTGCATGGGTAAACCGTAGGTCATTTTCATTCTCCGGAAACGTCAATGTGGTTCCTTTTGGTGAGGTTCTGTTTCAAGACTGCACAATTAAGGGCGGCGAGAAACAAATTAGCGACCACCTTCCACTTTGGGCTGAGTTTGAAATCAATAAGTTGACCCAGGAACTCGACCAGATCATCAATAGGCCTTAGAAGATGATTTGATGGATAATATTGTTAATACAACCATAGACTTTAGTTGACGGCAATCGCGCTTTCTGAACAGATTATCATCGATATTTGATATCAGTGTCAACAACTTTGTAGACTCGGAATTGCGGATTTCAGTTATACTAAAGAGTTTCTTTGAATTTGTCGCGGCGCATAAAAAACCCCGGCTCCGCCGGGGCCTAATATAAATTCCGTCTCAGGCACGGAATTCCAATTTATTCGATTACGAAGATGTTCTTCTTTTTGCACATGTCCTTGAGGATTTTTGGCCAGACGGTGGCGCTGACCTCGCCGATGTGGGCCTTTTTCAAAAGCAGCATAAATGTGCGGGACTGGCCGATGCCGCCGCCAATGCTGAGCGGAATCTCGTTGTTTATGATGGCCTGATGGTATGGAAACTTCAGGAAATCAAGCTGGCCGGTAAGCTCCAATTGCACTTTCAGCGTTTCGGCGTTAACGCGGATACCCATTGATGTCAGCTCGTGGCGGCGCTTTGTTACCGGGTTCCAGACAAGGATATCGCCGTTCAGGCCGTGCATCGGTCTTCCGTCCTCGGAAGTTATTTCGGTCACCCAGTCATCATAATCAGCGGCCCTCATTTCGTGTGGGTAGCCGTCCTTTAACACCCAGCCGATGCCATAGATGAACATCGCGCCGAGTTCCTTCGCAATCTCTGTCTCGCGCTGCATGCGCGGCAGGCCGGGGAATCTATCGAGGATATCTTCGGCGTGGATAAAAGTGAGCTTGTCGGGCAGGTCTGGGTATTTATCTGTTTTTAGCTGGGGGAACAGCTTCTGAACGTGGGCCTCGGCGCCCTTGAGGACGTCCCAGAGCTTCTCTACGACTTCTCTGAGGAATTTGAGGTTTCGCTGCTGCTCGGTTA
This sequence comes from Phycisphaerae bacterium, assembly GCA_030615025.1. Taxonomy (GTDB): domain Bacteria; phylum Planctomycetota; class Phycisphaerae; order Sedimentisphaerales; family Anaerobacaceae; genus CS2-K091. Next base: position 104,608 of record JAUXAB010000001.1, read on the forward strand.
TTGCCAGCTCCCAGTCCCACTGGTCGACGTAGGCGCTGTGGTCGTGGTCGAGGAAGTAGTCCTTGCGTACGGCCCGCATGTCGGTGAGCAGGCCTTCGCCTATGTTCATTCCGAACTGTTTTAAGGCCATGCGTTTCCACTTGGTAGCGGCCTGGACGACCTGGACGTCTATTGGGTTTTTGTCATTGTCATTTGAGATGTGGAACTGGATTGGTGTCCGCGAACCGTCGCGGTCGAGCATGTCGTTGACGCCGCTCTCAACGTCCACGATAAGAGGAACGGTAACGCGAATCAGATTGAGCTGCTTACACATATTTTCCTCGATGTAGTCTTTGGCGGCGTAGGTGGCGAGCTGGGTTTGTTTTGGGGACAGCAGCGAGCTGTAATCCTTCGGCAGGATTTTCTCTAACTCCGCATAGTCACCGATGCCCGGCCCAGCCAGGTCTGCTTTCTTATCTGCCATAATGGTTGTCTCCTAAATCTCTTGTAAATAGCACCTTATAAACACGATAGTTCTTTGTTCCTATTAGGGAACGCCGAATAATAACAGAAACCCTACCCCTTTTTCAAGTTTATTTTTAGATGAAGCCCAAAGACCGGTATCCGGATCGCAGCCCGGTTTTTATTTACTGTAACTTCCGGAAGGGATTAAAGCCCGGAATTTCGACACTCTGGCCTACGGCAGGGGGGCTGAAAGATACAAAGCGACCGTTTTTGTATTGCAGCCAGTACAAAGAAGGGTCTTCAAGGCCGACTGAGAAAGTAAATGCTGCCTCAGCAGGCCGGCCGTCACTTCTCAATTCTGTAACCTCAACGGTCATACCCGTCAGCTCAATCCTGTCCCCAACGGATAATGCGTGCTGTTCGTTGCGAAACAGCTTGTCAAATACTAATACAAGATAGCCGCCTCGCGGACGAACTTTGATAGTCTTGTCGTTGATGCGTCGTACTTCCACGGGTCCAAATTGGCTCGACGCCAGGATTCTCAGATGACGAGGAAGCGGCTGGCCTTCGGATGCCCACGCCGGAAGACACGTCAAAGCAACGAAGGCCGATGGTGGATTGACAACCACGAGGTCTTGTTTCTCGATTGACCGGTCAAAAGACGTAAGATTCTGAAGACTGTCAAAAAATTCTTTGGGCCCCATAGGAAAAGCTGCTTTGAAGGGCAGGACCAGTGGTGCGATGACAAGATGAATTAATATAAATAAGACGGCAAGCAGCATAGCTGGAACCCGCCATAAAAGTAGTTTCGGTCGCCCTTGAATTTTTGTGAAAACAAATGCAACGAATTCAGCGATAAGTCCCATTGCCCCAATGCCCACAAATAGCAAAAGACGGTCGGTAGGAAATGTCGCACAAATGGGCAGCACTGATAACAGCATTCCCACCGCCCAAAACCGGGCAGTCCGGTTTCGCTTTAGTAAAGGAAAAAACAGCAACGCTGTTAACACAAGAAAAACACAAGCGCCGCGCCACACCACAATCCACGCCTGCGAAGAGAGCAAAATGCAAATATCCGCCGGCGGGACCGCCAGCGAACCCTGCAGCAGAAATGGCCCGTGGTCTATAACCATAGATATATAACGCAAAGGCTCACCAAGCGGGTCGACATAACACCCAATGTTTGCAAAACCATAGCCGAGGTATGTCCAGAGACAACGCCAGATAAACACGACGGCAACATATGGAATCAAAGCTGTAAATCGCCGAACAAATCGGTCTCTATCAATACAGAGAGCATAAGCCGCCAGATACGCGCACGTGGCAATCCCGGCTTCCGCTGATAATAAACTCGCAGCAAGAAGCAGGGGTCCAAGAGCTATTCCCAGGCGCCAGCCGTTCCGCCGCCATTGGTCGTGAACCATAAGCACAAGAACGCCAAATAGTGCGGCCAAAACAGCATTTCGATTTGAAAGCCAGCCAACCGTGGTGCCATGAGCATCATCGATGGCATATAGAATTGCAGCTAAGCCGGCTGCCCAACCGATAGTTGCGAACCGTCGGTAAAGAAAAGCAACGACCGTCGCAAGAACACCGTACAAAACAATGCTGTGAGCGTGCATTAAAGGAGGAATGTCAGGCCAGAGGATGTAGTCGAGCCAGTGGGTGAGGGAGGCCAAAGGTCTCCAGAACGCTCCTTTTATGTGCTCGTAGGTCCACCAGGGAAGGATACCATAGTCTCTCAGCTTGGCCGTGTGTTCGGGGTCACCATCTAAGAAGTTGAACATGTCCAAAGGCGAATCTAAGAGTTTGACTATACCCTCGTAGTCGGACATCAGGAGCTTGTGGTGGTAGTCGTCCACAAGCCACCCGGCTTTCAGTGATGGAAGTGTAAGCAGAATGGCCAATACTGCCGCTAAAAATGGAAAACGGCGATGACTTAATAGTGTGTGTAGGAAATTCCTGAAGCCCTTACCGGTATCCGTCGTTTGCCCTGTTTCCATTGTGTCAAGTTTCTTCCGGGCTTACTCCCTTAGCCAGGTAACAAATTTTATGAGACCTTCTTCGATAGTCGTAGAGGGATTATAGCCGAGTTCTCTGACAGCTTTGGTTACATCGGCGTAGGTGCGCTCGACGTCACCGGGCTGAGGCGGCACGTATTCTTTGATTGCCTTTTTGTCGAGCGCCTTTTCGATTTCAACAATTAAATCATTGACCGTTATTGGGCGTGATTCGCCGAGATTGTAGGTATTAAAGCCGTTGCAGTTTTGCATTGCTGCGACTGTGCCGTTGATTATATCGTCAATGTATGTGAAGTCGCGCATCATAGTACCGTCACCATAGACCGATATTGGTTTTCTCTGCTCGATAAGTCTGGCGAATTTGTGGATGGCCAGATCCGGCCTCTGCCGGGGGCCGTAAACCGTGAAAAAACGCAGGCACGTTACCGAAATTCCGTAAAGGTGGTGATACGCGTGGCAGATAAGCTCGCCCGCCTTTTTAGTTGCCGCATACGGCGAGATGGGAAAATCAACGTTATCGTCCTCAGAGAACGGGACTTTCTCATTGTTCCCATAGACGCTCGAACTTGAGCCGAAGATAAACTTTCCTATTTTATGCTTTTTTGCAGCTTCGAGTAAGACCACTGTTCCATTTACATTGACATCGGCATAGAGGAGCGGCCGGGCGATTGACGGCCGCACGCCGGCCCTGGCGGCTAAATGCACAATTATTTCGACACCATCGCCGAGGGCTTTCTCGCAAGCCGCTCTGTTACGGATATCAGCTTTGATGAGCCGGAAATTTTTGTTTTTAAGGCAGTCGGCGATGTTGCGGCGTTTGATTTGGGGGTCGTAAAAGTCATCGAAATTGTCAACTCCGAGGACCTGCCAGCCGTCGCCGAGAAGGCGTTCGCTGAGGTGTGAGCCAATGAAACCAGCCGCACCGGTTATCAATACTTTCATAAAGCAATCCTTACGCAGAAATAATAATGACCACTCCGATGGCCAGGACGATTAGAGCCATAGCTCGAAGAAACACAGCCGATTGTCTTTGCCACCACTCAATTACAGGCCTGAGCTTATTCGGCCCGAGGACGAGAATTAAAATGGCAGATATTAAAAGAAGAATGCCAAAGGCAAATATCACCCAGAACTGTTTGCATTCGCGGGCACCTAATAGAAATACAACTGCCAGTGCCAGTCGTATGGGGACTGCAAGGTACAGGCGTTTGCCTTTTTTGAAAAATTCAAACAGTCGATTCATCACGCCGGGCTTTAGTATGTATACGATTGCGATGGCAACGATAACTACGCCGAAAATTTGAATGACGGTGCTCATAATTTTTCTCCTAAATTCTTTTTGCCAGCTCCTTAATAAACTGGCGCAAATTTTTGGCCATATCCTCTCGCTTGAGTGCAAACTCGATATTGGTTTTAATGAATCCCTCCTTATTACCGATATCGCAGCGTTTTCCATCCAGCAGTAACGCGTACATCGCCCGTTCTTTTACCATCATGCGCATTGGTTCAGTGAGTTGAATCTCGCCGTCTTTGTCGGGCTTTGTCCGGCTGATATACTCAAAAATATCAGGTGTCAGCAAATACCGGCCGGCAATCGCGAGGTTGGAAGGCGCCTCCTGTTCGGTTGGCTTTTCAATAAAATCCTTCACCAGGTAAACCCGTGGTTCGGTTTGCTCAGCATCAATCACACCATATCGGCTGACTTGGCTCCGGTCGACCTGCTCCACAAGGACGACAGGTCCCTGGTGTTGTTGGAATAGATGCTGTAGTTGCCGGGCAGCGGGCTCGGTGGCGTCTATCAAAGTATCACCCAGCAGGACAACAAACGGCTCGTCCTGCACATGATGCCGAGCACAGTATATTGCGTCGCCAAGCCCCTTCATTTCTTTCTGCCACACGAAATGAATATTCGCTAATTCTGAAATCCGGCGGATCGCTGCCAGCTCGGTCTTTTTGCCATTCTGGAGCAGCTGGGTCTCTAACTGAAAGCTGCGGTCGAAATGCTCCTCGATGGCGCGTTTGCCCTTGCCGATAATCATCAGGATATCGGTAATCCCTGCGTCCACCGCCTCCTCGACGACGTACTGGATTACGGGGGTATCCACAATTGGCAGCATTTCCTTGGGCTGTGACTTGGTTGCAGGTAGAAAACGGGTCCCGAAACCTGCTGCGGGAATAACGGCCTTGCGAATCATGTCTTCCACCCCCTCACTGACGTTCGGGGCTCTGCTTTAGTTCCGGCTATTTTTGGCTTGAGCACCTTGATATTCAACTTACGAAGTTTCTTCTTGAGCTGGTTGAACATCTGCTCGTTCCGGTATGTCCCCACGATTGCTCCGCCCGAGCCCGTGAACTTGGCGCTGGCACCAAGCCGGCGGGCTGTTTCCACCATCTGAATATTCTCTTCACTCATCCGGTATATCTTTCGCCTTCGGTCGAAATTCGCATTGAGCAGGCCGGCGATTTTCTCTAATTGTCTATTCAAGAGACAGCGTTTGACTTTGTCGGTTAGTCCGGCCCAATAACTCATCGCGCCGGTCACCTCTTTATCACCGCGCTCGAAACGGTCGCGAATGTTGTTGTGAAATACCTCTGTCGGCTCGCTCAGGTCAGCACGATAGGCAATGTACAGCTTGGGGAGCAGCTCCGGCTCAAGCGCTTCGTAGGTCCCATATCCCTGTTTGGCCATAATCTCTTTGCTGAAATCCATGTAAACCAGGCCTTCATACACCTGAATCACCCGGTCCTGCAAGCCTGCTGCAATATGCAATTCGTCCACTTCTGCCGAAAGAATCAAATTCGCTTGTATGTACTTGGCGATGCTAACGCCGTAAAAATCCATAAGTGCCCGTAAGCACGCTGTGATGATTGCGCTGGAACCGGCCAAACCTACGCCGTGCGGTATGTTCGAGCTGTAGCGGATCGTGAAATGCTTTTTGTGCAGGTCAATATGGTTTTCTTTGCAGTAGTCGTAGAACCTTTTTAGCGTTGCCTTCAGTAGTCGGATGCCGCCGTAATATCCGTGCAGTCTTACATCCTTGACCAGGTCTTCAATACTGGCGAACCGCGAATGGTCCTTATAGTTAGGTAAAATCTCCAGCTCCGGCGTCTCGTATAGTATGACCTCTGCGGAGAAATTGCTGAACGCAAACGATATCGTTTTGCCGAAGTACCCATCTGATGGATTTCCAATCAGTCCCACTCGCGGATAGGCCTTAGTATGGATAATCATTATATATATCCTCTATACAACGGCATTACGCTCGGCCGACACTGTGATATTCGATCCCCTGTTTCCTGACGTATGAAGGGTCATAGAGGTTTCTGCCATCGAAGATGACAGGTTTTTTCAGTTTGCTTGCAATGACATCGAAGTCGGGGTTCCGGAATTCCTGCCAGTCGGTGAAGATAACAAGGGCATCAGCGTTATCGAGCGCGTCGTATCCGTTTTGAAAGGTCTCGATTTTGCCATCCAGGGCCTCCTGCGCCGATGAGGCTGCTTCAGGGTCGTAGGCTTTTATCTTCATCCTGGAATCGAGCAGCTTTTTTATGCAGTAAATTGCCGGCGATTCCCTGACATCATCGGTCTTTGCCTTAAATGCCAACCCCCAAACAGCTAATACAGTTTTGTTCTCTCGGCCGGCAAAATAATCCTTAATACGCTTTGTAAATCGCTCTTGTGCATTTATGTTTACCTGCTGTACCGACTTGGCTATGGCCATTTCAACACCGTGCTCAGAGCCGGTATGAATCAGCGCCCGAACATCCTTCGGGAAGCAGCTTCCGCCGAAGCCGACGCCGGGGAACAGAAAGGCCGGCCCAATCCGCGAGTCACTGCCAATGCCTCCTCTGACCTGTTCGACGTCTACACCGAGCTTTTCACACAGCGCCGAGACTTCATTCATAAACGAGATTCTCGTTGCCAGCATCGTATTCGCCGCGTACTTTGTCATTTCAGCAGAACCGGGGTCCATAAATAATATCCGATTGCGCTTTCGCATAAACGGGCTGTACAACTGTTTCATAATCTGTTTAACAGATGGATTAATTGTCCCGATGATTATCCTGTCGGGATACATAAAATCCTCGACGGCGGCACCTTCTTTCAAAAACTCCGGATTGCTGACATAATCAAAGGGTATTTCCGTTTTGGATTTTATAATATCCGTTACCTTTTTATATGTACCTACCGGCACGGTGCTTTTTGTTGCAATAATTCGATAGTCGCTGAGGTTTTCGGCGATATCGGCGGCAACTGCAAGGACGGCTGATATATCGGCTGAGCCGTCGGCGTGAGAAGGTGTGCCGACTGCGAGAAAGATAATGAGCGAATTGTCCACCCCGAATTTCAATTCAGTTGTGAAGTGCAATCGGCCGAGCTTTTCGTTGTGTTTTATTATTTCGGTCAGACCCGGCTCATGGAAGGGGATTACCCCATCTTTTAGACCGGCGATTTTCTCGCTATCATTATCCACGCATACAACATCGTTACCAGCCTCTGCCAAACACCCGGCCGTTACCAATCCGACGTAACCAACCCCAACCACACAAATCTTCATCTACTATCTCCTGTTTTTCAGGTTCCCGTTACAAATGTGTCCTTTTTGTATTCTATTGCCCTGCGCAAGAGTTTCTAAGGGGATTCATCAAGCATCTCTATCATATCAACGTCTATCTCGACGCTTGCTGCCTGTCCAAGCATATCTATCTGTAAGACCAAACGTGTAATGTTTTTTGTTTTAACGGGTTCTCCCGGACGCTCTTTTTTGCGTTTGGGGGCCCCGACGACAATGCCCTGTAAATCAGCTAACGGTCCTGCTATAACCCGGCATCGTTGGCCTACCTTGATGTACTTGTGCGGTGCGAGAGGAGCACCGGCTCGAAGAGCTTGCTCAATTTGCAATAGTTCATCAAGTAATCTCTGCTGGTCTTTTACTTCGATTATGTTCGCTATGCGATTGGTTCGCCACAGTTCAATCCGCTGGCTCTCGTCGCCACAAAAGAACAAATACCCGCCGAATAAGGGCAGCAGCGACCGTATCGTTCTGCGGTTTCGGCGCCGGACCCGCCAGCTCATTGGAAGAAAGTAACTAATATGTTTGCGAATCAAATCCTGGGCCAAGGCCTTTTCGTTTCTGCTTTTGGTGTGAGCAACCCCCCATAGACCGGCAAAATCACGGACCGATTCTACCTCCGGCCAAATGACAGGTGGATTTTCACTTGCTTTCAGCAACTCTGTTCTCCTAATCTAATGGCCATCTTTAATCACGGTAATTAGTTTATCCCCTTAGAAATTCTTGTCAAGTGCGAGACAGATACCTTTGGCGTTTTATTTCTAACGGGGTTTAGATGTATATTGCCAAAAGGCAGAAGAATTGACTAATTTAGCATCGACTATTTTCGATTGACGAGCGACAATTAATCGGATATTGTATTGTGTGCAAGATATGCTTCACGATTCACGAGATACAAATTAGGAACCAATAATGACTAAATCACAATCTGTAGCGGCTAATTTGGCTGTTTTGTTCACCTGCATTGGCAGACGGGTCTCCTTGCTCAATAGCTTTCGCCGGGCAGCAAGACAACTGAAAGTAAACGCTTCGTTCTTCGGCACGGACACCACTGAGCTAAGTCCTGCCCTGCAATTATGTGATAAAGGCTTTTTGGTTAAGCCGGTAGCACATGCTGACTATACAAGTGAGCTGCTGTCTATTGTCAAACGTAACCAGATAAAATTGCTTGTCCCCACTGTCGATCTGGACCTGAAAGTTCTGGCCCAGAACAAGCCAAAATTTGCCGCGATGGGCTGTTGTGTTCTCATCTCAGCTCCGGACGTAGTCGATATTTGTCAGGACAAGAGGAAAACGTATCGTTTTTTACTCAAAAATGGCTTTGATACCCCGGTTACTTTAAGTGTTCGCTCTGCGCTCTCGCAAAAGAAACTCAATTGGCCTTGCTTTCTAAAACCCTGGGATGGCTATGCCAGCAGAGGAAACGCTGTCGTGAACAATCGCAAAGAGCTGTTGTTCTTTGCCAAGAGGATACCAAACCCCATCTGTCAGGAATTTATCAAAGGTACCGAGCATACCTGCGATGTATACGTTGACTTTAGTATGAAAGTCCGTTGTGTCGTGCCGAGAAAGCGCATTGAAGTAAGGGCCGGCGAGGTGAGCAAAGGGCAGGTGGTAAAACACCCGGACATTATGAGCAAAGCTGCAAGATTGGTTGAAACACTCGGGGCCGGGCCAGGCGTTATAACTTTGCAATTGTTCCTGACACGCGATAATAGGGTCAAATTCATCGAGATAAATCCGCGATTCGGAGGCGGTGTCCCACTGGCAATAAAAGCAGGTGCCAACTTCCCAAAATGGATATTGCAAGGGGTGCTGGCTTCAAAAACAAACATCCGTTTCGACGGCTTCAAGGATAATCTAATTATGCTTCGCTACGATGACGAAGTCTGGCTGTAGAATCCTGTAAAAAGTTAGAGTTGAGAAATGGCTTTAAGTCACTTAATTGGGCCGAACCGGGACATCACCTGGGTAATTCAGTTTTGGCCGGTGCTGGTCTCGTCGTTTGTGTTCGCACTGGCAGCTACCTGGTTGTGCAAAAAGGTGGCCGTAAAATTCAGAATCGTTGACAGGCCGGATGACCTGGTCAAGACACACAAGGAACCTATAGCATATCTCGGCGGAATCGGTATGCTCATCGGCCTGACAGTAGGCATTGTGGCGGGCATCTACTGTTTGAGAAACGAAGAGTTTTTCAGCACAATGTTGAAATGGCTGCTCGGAATACTGGCCGGCGGTGCGATAGCATGTTTTGTGGGACTGACAGACGATATATTCGAGATAACGCCGGCCAAAAAAATCCTTGGCCAGGTTACCGCCGCCGTTATTCTGCTGTTGGTAGGTATCATGCCGGGACTGCACTACGTTGCCGGCCCATTGCATTTGCCGATGCCACATAATCTCGAGGTGATTCTGGGCGCTGGGGTTGTGATATTCTTTGTACTTGGTGCAACAAATTCGTTAAATCTGCTCGACGGGCTTGATGGGCTTTGTGCCGGTGTAACGGCGGTTATAACTGTCGCTATGCTGCTGTTGGCAATTCACCTGGCAACCTGGGGTTACAGCGACGTAGGTGACCCTGTACGGATTATAATTTGTCTTGGGCTTGTAGGCGGCGTCTGTGGCTTCTTACCTTTCAACCGGCATCCGGCAAAGATATTTATGGGCGATGCCGGCAGTATGCTCCTGGGTTTTATGGTAGCTGCGCTGATGCTTTTATTTGCCGAGAAAGTCCCGCGATGGTGGATGGCTTCCATAGTCGTCTTTGGCTTGCCTATTCTCGATACGGCCGTCGCACTTGTAAGGAGATTGCTCAATCACAGACCTTTGTTCGTTTCCGATCGCGGCCATATTTACGACCAGATGATTGACAGAGGAATACCCCTGAAAAGGACCGTTGCTATTTGTTACGTGCTCGCCGGCGCCTATGCTGTGATTGGCCTGGTGATGAGCCAGATAAGAACATGGTATGCGGCTGGTGTGTATGTTTTTGTCTTTGTGGTCTCGGCTTTTGTTGTGTGGCGGAAAGGCTACTTGAAGATGGAAGGCCTGCGAGGGGCTATCCGCAGAAAGATTTGACAAATTTCACATCAATGAACTTATGTCATCTGTCGTTTCTCAGCCGCGCAAAACAGGTTTGTTGATTCGAATAGCCTGCTATCAAGACTCTGAAGCTTGGCCAAAGCTCTATGTGCCGGTTTGAGCCATTTAAGAAAGTAACTTATATTTCCAGTCACTCGGCTGAAAAACCCCGTACCATCAAAGTCAATTACGCTAAAACCCGTTTCTGTCAGCAACTTTTGCAGCTTGGGCCGACTGAAGTGCTCGTGCCAGCGTCTCCTTGTTGAAATATCTCCGATTAGGCCGTTCGGATTCGACACATACCGGTATTCATATTCTTCTGGCGAGTGTTTAAGACAGTAATACCACCGATGCAATCTCGGAAATCGAAACTTGAAATTCCCCATGTCTAAAAACGAGAACAGATGCCGGCCCGGTACCGTGACTATGAGTTTGCCTCCATGCTTAAGTACTCTGTTTAGCTCCGCCAGAAGCTCGGCCTGCTCATAAACGTGCTCAAGTACGTCCAAAATAGTTATTGAGTCGAACGCAGCATCATCGAATGGTAAGCTGCTCGCCTCGTGTATTTTTATAATCTCCAGCTCCGGGAAAAGCTGCTGACCCTGCTTAACAGCTTCCTCAGATACATCAACGCCGACTAATCGTCCGCTCGTTTTGTCCTTTAGCTTATTTAGAAATACTCCTTTATTACAACCAAAGTCCAGATGTGCAGATGTCTGTGCAGGTACATATTCCCACGCAAAACACCAGCGATTATACCGATAAGGATTGTCCGGACTTATTTTGGTGTGCATATTGGTTTTTTAACCATGGATTTCACGGAGAAATACGAGGGACGAGGGTCGTCCATCCTCCATCGTCTATCCTTTTCTGCGTAATCCGTGTAATCCTCGGTTTCTTTTATTTTAACTATTCTGTCTGTTTTTCAACTACACGCCAGATGATGCCTGACGGTACAAAGCTGTATCGCTCGATTAAAAAGTCCGGGCAATATCCATCAATTGGTGAGACCACATAAACAGCCCTCTCACCCAACAATTTCTCTATAGTCCGCTCATTGAATTCCGGCGAACCTTCGCTGCTAATAAGGCCGGATATAATCTTGATGTCCCCGCGTCTTCCCCTAACCTCCTGAAAGTACAACAGTGGAGGCACTGTCGTGGTGTCGGCCCAGATTACTGCATTATCATCCACTGCGCTGAAGACTTCATTAGCAAATCGTTCCGGACTGCAGCTGCCTGTTCGCCACGGCCGCAAAAACCATATATACTCATTGCGGTAGGCAATCTTCCTCTTTGTCGCAAGCCCAAACTGCATTTTTTCCGCTATAACAGGAGCGATGATATAAGTTGGAATCGGCAGCAGAGCAAGAATAAAAACCAAGTAAGCCGCAATCTGCTGATTGGGCAGGCTAATAAGCAAATTAAAACCAACACCAATCAGGATAGCAGCCAGGCAATAAAAGGGTATGAAAAATGCGTATCTGTCCGGCACCGTATATCTAAAAGCAAATATAAAGAAAAGAACTAACAATGCCAGAAGGATATTTTTAAAACCGCGGCCCGGCGATACTTTCTTCAGCCCGTAGAGACCTGCAAAGAAGAATATGACGTTGGGCGTAGGGAAATTGTATGCCATAAGTATCAGATTCTCTTTGATAAGCTTAGCTGACAGACCTATGTTAAGAACACTACTTTGCCACCTGTTACCGAAAAGTGCTGAAGCTAAGGTAGCTGTAAAATCACCGGTTTGAACGATATTCTTTATAATGAGGTATTCGTAGGGGGCTGCACCGATGACCCATAGCCCGGCAATGACCCCGAGGTGCCTTAATCTAATTTGTTTTTGAACTAATAAAGCTGCCAGAAATGCTAAGTAGCAGACAAAGCCGATAGCAGCCCACATATGGGTGGCGATTGCCAGGCCGTTGAAAAGCCCCAGCAGATATAGCAAGACCACTCGTTTCGTTTTAACGTATTGCAGCAGCATTAGCAATTCAGCTAATAGCAGTGCCGTATACAAAGTATAGTCTTCTGCAATTACAGCGTGCCGCCAGAATGTGTGTGAAAGCGCCAATGTAATAGCGGCGATTATCGCAGGCAAATTCTTCTTCAGCCACAATCGCAGCAGCAAAAATAGATTTGCAATAGTAAATGCTGCCGCAATCGCTGAAATCAGATTTATCCTGTATGCAAATTCACCGACTGGTATATATTTTACGCCGATGCCGATGATATGATAGAGCGGATGTGAAAGGGCCAGGCCGAGTTTGCCCTCAATATCGTTGTGCCAGATTCGATATTGATACACTCCGCTGTCCTGCCAGAGCGGCCCCGGCGCGCAGGTCGCTACATAAAGCACAGCCGCCGCTAAAAGCACCGTAGTGTAACCGACTTTGATATTGCCAAAAATTGACGATTGCATATTTGATTTTACGATTGATTAAATGGTTACTGTCAGGTACTGGGCATCAGCAGCGAACCGTATCGCTCCTTCGTAAGCAGCAGGGACAAGTAAAGTATCACCCGCCTTGAATTCGACGGGATTTCCTTGGGCTGACAGAATTGTTCCAAAACCGGTGAGAACAATCAGCGTTTTCATTTTGCCCGGCCAAAGTTGCAGCTCGCAGCCTTTCTGCTGCGTGCCTTTATCTACCTTGAAGTATTCACAATCTACCAGCCGGCCTGCCGTTGTTACCGAAAGCTCATCGCCGGACGCATCGAAGTGAATGCTTTCCAGTGCTTCTTCGATGTGCAGCTCTCTTGGTTTGCCGTTATCGTCAACTCTATTGAAGTCAAAGACCCGGTAGGTGGTATCTGATGGTGTTTGAATCTCAGCTATCAACAAACCTGCTCCGATACTGTGGGCGGTGCCGGCTGGAAGAAAATGGCACTGGCCGGCCTCAACAGCTACTTTTGCTAACAGCTCCGCAACGTCGCCTTTTTTTATAGCTTCGGCAAATTTATCTTTGCTTACGCCTTTTCTTAGCCCTTTATAAATTACCGCTCCCGGCGCAGCAGAAATAATATACCAGCACTCGGTTTTTGGTTCTCCTTTTCCTAATCGCTCGCAGGTCTGCTCATCGGGGTGGACCTGCACGCTCAGGATGTCCTCGGCGTCGAGGAGCTTAATTAGCAGCGGAAAAGGGCGCCAGACTTTTTCATCACCTGTTATTTCTTTCGGGTGATTTTGAATTACCGAGCCAAGAGTTTGCCCGGCCAATTCGCCGTTTGAGATTACGGATTTGTCATCCGGCAAATCGGCCAACTCCCAGCTTTCGCCGATTTTCTTGCCGGCGGGTATGTCCTTACCGAATTCTCGCAGCTTCTGCCCGCCCCATATTCGCTGCTTGAATATCGGGCGAAATTTTAGCGGGTATGGTTTCATTGCGGATATCTTATCTTACCGCCGAGTGCTTGTCCACAAGCTGACTCGTGTTTTTGATGTGGGCTAAAATTTTGGTCAATGGTGCGAGTGCAACACATGCTCGCCCCTGACGAACAGAAGCGGAAATACTATGTCACTAACGCAGCAGGGCAGCCAGACGGCGATGAACAAAAAGATAAAAATCACAATGCCCATAAGAACGGATATGCTGCTGTCCAAAGCCATAAGGATATGGAATGACGAAGCCCAGGTGCTCAGTAAAACGTGGCCTGCGTGGGGAAATTTTGTTTTCGGCCAGAACCAGGCAATCAAAACACCTAATATTGCAGCAGGATTGACTACGTACCAGCCCTCAATGAAACCTATATGAGAGTGGGCCTCAAGACCCAACAAAATCTCGCCAACGTATGGAATCAGTGAATCGCTAACAGTGGCGATGCCGATTGAGCCGATATAACCGATTACCAAAACTACAAGGAAATTGGTCTTTCCGGCGTACAACTTGAACATTGAAGCGGTTACCATCGCACTTAATATCACGTGAGCGGGGTGAAATACGTAGAATAGCCCTTCGCTTGTCTGGTGCTCGATATTCCTAAACAGCACCATCAAAATGATGCCTGTCAAGGCGCCGAACAATGTAAACGGTGCATGGCTTTTCAGCTCCGCTGCTATATCTTTAATCTTTTCTCTCGATGACATTGTCAGCTTTACTTCTAAAAATTTATTACTAAGCCAGGGCTGTATCGATTGACCACTATATAATTTATAGGATTCGCGGGCGCAATTATATATAAAGCTCCGCGCCTTGCAAAGGTTTTCTCTGCGGCGTATGCAAAAGCCGTTGCAGATTTTAGCTCAAGTGGGTAAATTAGGGCCTTTATTGAAGACAGCAGGCTTTTTGTCGGGAACGAACATTATGACTATAAAGGAGCAGACAATGAAGAAGATAGTTGTGTTACTGTGCTTGGTGATTCTCACGGCTTGTGTGGGTTGCCAGAGCACTTCTGGTCCAAGTCGGCCGCTCATCGGAATTACGAGTGTTTATAAGGTAGATAAGGAAAACGATTCGGCTTCGACTTTGGTAAATTTCGCTTATGTAAAAGCAGTGGCCGAGAATGGCGGTGTCCCGGTGGTTCTGCCAAGCATCTCCGGCGAAAAGATTTTGCACCGATATGTGGAGGAGCTGGACGGTTTGGTGCTGGTGGGCGGTGCGGATATTCCGCCTTTGGCCTACGGCCGGCAGCCCCATGAAACAGTTAAAGTAATGCCCATGCAGCGGTACAATTTTGAAAGAAGGTTGATCTCGTTATGGCTGGCCAGCGGCAAACCACTGTTGGGAGTCTGTCTGGGGATGCAGTTTACAAATGTGGTTGCAGGCGGCACGCTCATCCAGGACATTCCTTCGCAAGTAGGTACGAAAGTAGTGCATCGCGGGAATAATGTATACCATTGGGTGGAGATTGAGCAGGACAGCTCCTTAGCAAAAATCCTGGGTGCCGGCGAGGCGTTTGTTTACTCGAATCATCACCAGGCGGTTAAGGACGTAGGTAAGGGTTTGAAAATTGTCGCCCGCAGCGACGACGGTGTTGTTGAGGCCCTGGAACGGGTCGATGGGAAGTTCGGCTTGTTTGTCCAGTGGCATCCGGAGGCGGGCAGCGACGTCCGGCAGCGAAATGCAATCTACGGCGCCTTGGTTCGAGCGTGCGCTGTGCGAAATGAGAATTCTCCATAATAAGGATGTGTAAAACGGAAATGAAGATTGTGGAAGCAACGTCAGGTCTTGCCGAATTGGCGAGAGTGGAAAAAGGCTGTGTGCTGACTATTGGAAATTTCGACGGCGTCCACATCGGCCATCAGGAAATTTTAACCGCCGCCAGACAAACCGCAGCGAAGAGGGCAGCGCAACTTATGGTGATGACTTTCGAGCCGCATCCGCTTGTTATCTTACATCCGCAGGAAAAGCCCGGCATTCTAACATCCCTGGCGCTGAAAAAGCATCTTCTTGCTGAAGCCGGGGTGGATTGCCTTGTCGTTGTAAAAAGCACTCGCCGGCTTCTACGCCTTTCGCCGCAGGATTTTGTGGAGCAATTTATTGTTAAAAATATTCAGCCTAACGTAGTCGTTGAGGGTGAGAGCTTTAACTTCGGAGCTGGCCGAGGCGGAACTGTCCATACGCTGCAGGAGCTGGGGCCCGAGAAGGGCTTTGAGGTTATTGTAATCGAAGCCAAAGAGGTTAAACTCTCGACCGGCCAAACTGTCAAAGTCTCAAGTACGCTCATTCGCAATATGCTCAAAAACGGCAGAGTGGCCGACGCCGCCGTTGGATTAGGCAGAGCTTACCGGCTGCTCGGTCAGGTCGTTCCGGGCCGGGGCAAAGGAAAACAGCTTGGTTTTCCGACAGCGAATATGGAACCGGCCGAGCAGCTTGTCCCCGCCGAGGGTGTATATGCCGGCTTTGTCCAAATCGCCGACAGCGAAGAAGAAGTCTGTGCGGCAAAAGAGAAAATCCCCGCCGCCTTGAGTATCGGCAGGTCGGAGACTCTTGGCAGTGACAATCCCCTGGCGATAGAGGCCCACATACTAACTGATAACATCAGCGACTTACACGGCAAATGGCTCGCTATGGATTTCATCCAGCGAATCCGCAGCCAGATAAAATTTGACAATGAAACAGCCTTGGCCACCCAAATCGCAAAGGACTGCGAAAAGGCAAAGGAAATTTTAGCCAGAGAGGTCACAGAGAAAGGCAAGTTAGAGTTATAAAAAACGGAATGGAATATCCTATTGCTTATCTTATCACTTTCTCGACTTAGGGAACATGGCTGCACGGAGATAAAAGAGGCAGTGTTAACAAGGAACATAATCAGTACGGCAGTGCTTTTGCAGCTCCAGGCCCGGTTCTGCATAGAAAGGAACAAAGCGCCCTTAAAAATCCGCCGTTCATATTAGGGCAGAGCCAGCGACAGGCGGTCGTGGAGGCGATTCTGCAGGTGTGCAGATTTCGTGGCTGGTTTGCACATGTGGTTCACGTTAGAAGCAACCATGTTCATATTGTAGTGAGTGGTAAGGAAAAGCCGGAAAAGATGATGATGGATTTTAAGGCTTATGCTACGAGGGCGATTAAGAGAGACCATAGCAGGCGAACGATAATCAAGAAATACTGGACGAGGCACGGCAGCACAAAATACCTCTGGACGAAAGAAAGCCTTGTCTCTGCGATAGGATATGTTAAAAATGAACAGGGGCAAATGATGGAATTTGGTTCAACAAATATTAACAGAGCCCCGAACGTCAGTGAGGGGTTAAAAAAGTAAAAGTATAAATATTACCCGGCGCTTACGCTTAGGGCTCGGTAGTGGTTGTTTGTTTGATATAAGGAGACAAATGGTAAGCAGCGACGATTTTCAAAAAGCGATTGAGCCAAAAATCAATTTGACGAGTGTATATAACTATTATATACTTATATGGGCATGGATGATATAGAGAAATTATCGAATTGTACAGGATTTGACTGGGACAAGGACAACATTGAAAAGAACTGGCTAAAGCATAAGGTCAGTCCCGTTGAATGCGAACAGGTATTTTTTAATCAGGCTCTGGTCGCTGAGGACTTGAAACATTCTCAACGCGAGAAAAGATACTACGCTCTTGGGCTGACAGATGACAAAAGGTTCCTTTTTGTGGCTTTTACAATTCGAAAGAACCTGATACGCGTTATCTCAGCACGGGATATGAGTAAAAAAGAAAGGAAAATCTATGAAGACCAAACTTAAGCGGATACCTAAATTTAAGAATGAAGACGAGGAGCGTGAATTCTGGAGCAAACACGATTCGACAGATTATTTAGACTTCAAAAGAGCTAAAAAAGTCACGCTGCCAAACCTAAAGCCATCGGTCAAGACAATTTCAATTAGACTGCCGGAGATGATGTTGGAAGAGCTCAAACTTCTTGCCAACAAAAGGGACGTACCCTATCAGTCCCTCTTGAAGATGTTTTTAGCTGAGAGAATAGAAGCGGAGCTGGAGCATTCAACAAGGGCCTGAGAACTGCGTATCTATGATACGTCGAGCCTGCAAATCAGAAACCCATGATTGAAAAGGATTAGGATGGTAAACAGCGACGATTTTCAAAAAGCGGTTGAGTTGATTGATAAATCGAAGAATGTTTTGGTAACGACCCATACTCGTCCGGATGGCGATGCGTGCGGCTGCATGGCGGCGATGGATGATGTGCTTACAGCTCTCGGCAAAAAGGTAAAGCTGATATTGCTGTCGCCGCTGCCCGAATGGTATGAATTTCTCTTTGCCGAAAAGGTCCCTGTCCTCGGCAAGGACGTCAGCCTCGAACAGCTAAAGCAAGGCCAATTCGCTGAGCCTGATTTGATTATGATTATCGACACCAACAGCTACAGCCAGCTGCCTCAATTTGACAAGTATCTAAAGCAGGTGGACAAGCCCGTCCTGGTAATCGACCACCACGTAACCGCCGATGGCCTCGGCGATGTCGAGCTTGTTGAACGAGATGCAGCGGCCACGGGCCTGATTATTTTTGATTTCCTCAAACACGCCAACTGGCCGGTGACCCGAAAAATCGCCCGGTCGCTCTTTGTCGCGGCGGCAACTGATACGGGCTGGTTTCAGTTCAACAATACGGACAGCAGGGTTTATCGCTGCTGCGCCGAGCTGGTTGATGCCGGTGCAAATCCTTCGGAAATATATCACAATTTGTACCAGAATTTCTCACATCAGCGGTTCAAATTGATGGCGGCGATGTTCAACACGCTCGAACTGCATCTTGGCGGACGTTTCGCAACGCAGCACCTTTTGCTGCGGGATTTCGAGCAATCCGGTGCTGCACACAAGGACACGGAAAATCTAATCGACGAATGTCGGCGGATAAGCACGGTCGAGGCGGCAGCCTTATTCGTGGAATTGAAGGATGGCCGGCTCAGATGCTCCTTGCGAAGCAGAGGTGCTGTCGATGTCGGAAAAATCGCACAAAAGTTCGGCGGCGGAGGCCACAAAATGGCCGCCGGTCTTTATCTATCTCCGCCTTTGGAAAACGCAAAAGAGCTTATTCTAACCGAAATAACGCAACAATTCGAGCAGTCCGACAGTAAATGATTCCTATTGGGGTGGACAATAACGGGCATGCTCGCCGTTTTCATTTGGAAGGAAGGCCTCTTCTATAATAGTCCGTCCCTCATCGCTGTTTGCTGCAAACCACTGCTCATCTTCAACCCTGCGAACAAGTCTGCCCTCTCCCCACTGTTTGATTAATTCTGCAGCGCTATCGTCTTTGGACTTCGCAGACTTCGATTTGTTCTTTTTTGCCTCAGGGGTAAACGTTTCTAAAAAGCCGATGAAGCGTTCGGATTCGTTTGGTTCATACGTGTAACTGAATACATATGCTTTAACGCCGGCCGGCTTCCCGTTGCCAAGCGGCCCCGAAGGCGCCTCGATAGGTGGAATCAGCTTACTTTTTGCGACGAATAGCTTGCTGGTATTAAGGTCATAGAACCACGCCTTTTTGTACTCTTTAATCTCAGGAGCTTTGGGCCCGGAAAGCAGTCCTATGACAATCGTCAGCAGTACAAGTACGGTAACGACGGTTATCCCGATGATTATCCTGGGATTTTGCCGGTTAAGCCATCTCCTTACATCCAACAGCTTTGCAGCCAGCCGTTCCCATTTCTCTCGGATTTCATAGCGTAGCCAGTCAGGAATCCTAAAAGGCATCTTAGTGCTCTCCAGCAGTTCTGCGCCAATACGAATCCGCTCTACACAGAGATAGTTTTAAGTCACCCCCTATTGACCGAGCCCTCTAAGCAATCCGACCATGCGCTCCAGATCAACGTTACCAGGCGAAGCTTCAGCCGGGTCTATTTCCCAGTTAGCCAGCTTGACTGTCCGCCGGTCTCTCCATTTCCAGTATTCACAGTGAAGATCTGCAAGAGATATATTGCACCCCTCACCATGCCTTGCTGTTATATTGTGAGAGGCTTTAGTTAAAGGCCACTCTGGCACTTCTGCTTCTATATCTCTTATAGGGCTAAAGGATCCATCTATCCATCTGTCCTGGCTGCTTGCATCGATAATAACCAGCTTTTCAGCAGGTCTCGAAATCTGGCCCAGCGTCTTGAAGGGATTTATATTGTCATGTTCGCAATTACAGGTCTTTCCATTCATCGTTCGCGATATAGAATAGCTGCGAAGAAGTTCGCTGCCGTCGGTCTTGCACTTGTAAAGCTCTGTACTGCGCCCGGTATAAGACCGCCACAACACACCACTTTTGATAGCTTCTTTTGTACCACCTATAGGATTGCCTGGCGGTAACAGGGTCCCATCGCCAACCCAATGGTTGGCCCCCTTATCATTCCATTTCGTGTCCGCTGAACAGAGATTGTCTTCATTATCAGTAGCATACATATACCACGCTATGGTTAGCTGCCTCATGTTGGATCTGCAGACCACACGCTGGCCCGCTTCTCGGGCACGATTCAGAGACGGAAGAAGCATAGACATGAGAGTGGCCATGATGGATATCGTCACAAGCAGCTCAATTAACGTAAAACCGGTTTGTCCAATCTGCCGACCTGTATTTTGTTGCTGTTTGCTCATCTGGCTCCCCTTGTTTTTCAAAGAATGAAATGGCTGCGAAAAAGCTATTTTATCACATCTTTTATTATACCCTTAATCTCATATTTCTGCAACACAAATTCCCACGACTTGGGCGTTTTACCAATAAAATCCAAAATCTCCGCCAACGCTGGGCTCGCCGGCGTCAATCCTTTGCGCCCCGTGCAGCAGCCTCTTGGACAGCAGATTTCCCGGGCCAATCCCAGTCCTTCAAATCATCACTCCATGCAATCCCCAAAGAGCAATTGGCGTCCACGTTCTCCTGCGTCTTGTTCTTGCCCGGCCCCCCGCCATGAAAAAACATCACGTACCTTCCAATGCGTCTCTCTTCTCGCAAATCCAGCACAACACCCGCAGTGATCCTGTTCTCCGCCCACCGCCACTGCTTCTGACCGAGCGTAATCAGACCGTCAACATCGCGCCATTTTCTCAAATCCTTCGAACGCTTCACTCCGATCCCGTTGCCCGGAGAATGAAAGAGCACATATTCATCACCGTCAACGAGAACGCACACATTTTCACCACTGTCGGCCCGCCCGAAATAGATCCAGTTCTTAAGATCATAAGACCATGATAAACTCACCCCGCTCTGCTTATAAAAGCACCACCACTTACCGGGCTTGTCCTTGTCTTCAATAAGGTACGGGTCAATCATTCGCCCCATCTTCTCCACCGCTACCCCAGGCCCTTTGACACGCAGCACTTCCGGCTTGCTCCAGCGCGCCAAATCCTTACTCCGCATGATAAACAAACGGGCGCTCCCGTCCGCCCACCGCAGCCGCTCACCCCGTCTATATTTCAACCGTGGGTACGTCTGCAAACACAAAATCCACTCCTCTCCGAAACGCACCACATTCCCCGGACTTGAGAAGTTCAGATGCTGTCCCTTCGGCGTGATAATGCTCGGCGCCGACCAATGCTGCAAATCGCGTGATGTGCTGACCGCCGTGTACGAATAAATCAGGCCATCGGCCTCCGTTCGCACAAGAGTAAAAAACAGATAAAACTTCCCGGCATGATAAAGCGCCGCCGGATCACGATACGCAACTTTCGAATCCCCCCGCAGAACGATAGCAGACTTCAGCCTGGAAAACTCAATCGCCGAACCGACCTCCTCATTTGAACCCAACACCGCATGAGTAACAAACAGCCCAAGAAATAACACTATAAAGAATACTTTGTTACCAAGCGTCATTCTCTCAAACTCATATCTTCTCCCCGGTTTGCTTAATCGACTAATCAGCCGACTTCTGGCCTTTACCCGTCCATCGCAGCGCGATATATGGAACGAGAAAGAACACAAAGATAAAAAGTTTAAGCAGTCCCATCCCGCAGTAGTGGATTACTTGGAATTGACGGTCGGTGATTTCTTTAAACATGCTGCCGTGGACATCGTAGATCAACCCACCTGCGACTAAGAAAAACACGAACCAGATTATCAACACCACAACTCCAAGGATGACACACCTCAGCAGCACTCCTTCAACAAACTTCCTGTCCATTTCAATACCTCCGATTCTGTCTTGATTACCAGTCTAAATCCTGCTGAATAAAGCTTAACAATTGACCAAAAAATGCCCTTACTGGCCTCTGTATCATAGCATCGGAAGGAAAACTTTCAACAGGTATTCTAAAAGGAGTCGCTTTGATACGCTCGCCAACCTTTTAACAGACTATCACCACCATGGACTTTTCGGCCCTGGTTTACCCCAGTTTTTTCAAACTGCTCTAATCGTATAAGTCCGTCTGATTGGCGCTATTTTGGCTTGCCCCGTTAGAAGTAAAGCGTCAGAGCTTCTGCGGACATCTAACGGGGCTTGGGTGCGGTGATGTTGAGAATCACTGAGAAATTCTGATGTGGGCAAGGATTGAGGTACGAAAAGATAATTGGTTATTGGTAATTGGTTATTGGTTATTGGTAATTGGTTATTCGAATATACCAGTTACCATATCTGCAAGAAAAGGGGCAAAAGTGGTTGAGGTTCCGGGACGAATTTGGTAATATAGCGTATCGTAAGGTTTAGGAATGTTGCAAAGCAGTGTATATGGGAAAATCCGGTTAGCAAAGACACATCGAAAAAGGAGATAATATGGCACATTCAAATGGATCAGAGAAAAACGCCGGCACAACGCGGCGTGACTTCTTGAAAGCTTCAAGCACGGTGGCTTCGGCTGCCGTGTTGGGCGCGCTGCCAGGGCGAAGCCCTGGACTGGATCCAGCCAGCCTTCGGCTGGGTCGCAGCGTGTTTGCCGCTGGCAGCGATATCATCCGCGTGGGCATGATCGGCTGCGGCGGCCGCAACACCGGCGCTGCCGCCCAGGCGCTCACCGCGGACCCCGGCACGCGGCTGGTTGCGATGTGTGATATTTTCATGGACCGCGTTAAAGGGAAGCGCAAGCTCCTAAAAGGACAGAAGGAAGATCAGGTCATGGTGGACGACGATCACTGCTTTGCCAGCTTCGACGGCTACAAGCACGTGATCGAGTCGTCGGACGTGGTGCTGATTGCCAACGCGGCCAAGTTCCATCCGCTCCACGCTATGGCGGCGATTCAGGCCGGAAAGCACGTGTTCGTGGAGAAACCTCACGGCATCGATCCGGCCGGGATCAATCTCATGCAACGGGCGTCCGAGCTGGCAAGGCAGAAGCGACTGTGCCTCGTTTCCGGTCTGCACAGCCGCTATCACGCGGGGTACGCCGAAACGGTCCAGCGGATCCACGACGGCGCCATCGGCGACGTGGTCGCCATTGAGGAAAACTTCCTCCGCGGCCCGTACGGTGTGATCGCGCGCAAGCCAGGACTCTCGGAGCTCGAGTGGCAATGCAGCACCCAATACCATTTTCGCTGGCTCTCGGGAGACGATGTCGTCCAGTCGCTGGTGCACAATTTAGACCGTGCCAGCTGGGTGATGCGGAACCAAGTTCCCGTGAAATGCCACGGTTTGGGCGGACGCTCTTCGATGGTAAAGCCGATATATGGCGATGTGTTCGATCACCATTCGGTCGTTTACGAATTTGAGAGCGGCGTGCCCATCTATGCCTTCTGCCGCACCACGACTGGATGCTACAACAGTTCTTCCAGCATCGTGCTTGGCAGCAAAGGCAAGGCGGCTGTTCTGCGGTGCCGGATCTGGGGCGAAACAACCTGGCGGTGGGAGGGCAGATGCAATCCTTATCAGAGAGAGCACGACGTACTCTTCGCGGCGATTCGCTCCGGCAAGCCCGTCAACAACGGTGACTACATGGCCCGCAGCACGATGATCACCGTAATGGGACAAATCTCCTGTTACACCGGCAAGGAGGTTACCTGGGAGCAAATCAATAAGTCCGACTTCCATTATCCGCCCAAGGCGGAGGAATGTCGCGATGGTATGGAACCGCCGACCAAGCCTAATGCCGATGGCAGCTATCCTGTGCCCAAACCAGGTTTTACAGACATGATTTAAGGCGAAAGATACTCACTGCAGGCCGCACAAACTAAACATTTTTGAGATTGCCGCGCATCGCTTCGCGATGCTCGCAATGACCTGGGGAGATTCTTCGCTGCGCTCAGAATGACAAGGGGAGGGATTGCTTCGTCGCTGCGCTCCTCGCAATGACACGTCTAAATATCAAGATTGACAATCGTGGATGAGAGTGGTTTAATTCGACTTGATGTTTAAGAATATATCCATAGTCGGCGATGGTGCGATGGCCACCGTGATGGCTATTCTGCTCTGCGAAAAAAGAGATTCTTCGGCTTCGCCTCAGAATGACAAAGGACAGGGCACAATAGCAAGTGTGCGAATGTGGGGCTATGACCGCGAGCAGCTGAGTGAGATTGCGCAGCAGCGTGAGAACAAGAAATTTCTGCCCGGCTATAAACTGCCCCAAATCCTTGCGTTTGAGCCTGCCGACGAGCGGATAATGGCTGGTGCCGACCTGATTGTCTCCGCTGTGCCGTGTCAGTTTATCCGGCGGGTTTGGAAGCGGTTAAAAGATTATGTCCCTGAGGGTGTCCCCATTGTCTCGACTGCCAAGGGTATTGAGGTAGATAGCCTGCTGCGTCCGACTCAAATACTGGCCGATGTGTTAGGCGAGAAACGAGGGACGAAATACGCAGTACTGTCCGGGCCTACCATTGCCGATGAATTAGCCAGGAAACTTCCAGCGACGGCCTGTGCCGCGGCAAGCGGTGAGCAGTTGGCCAGGGACATCCAATGCACTTTCAATTGTCCCTGGCTGCGCGTTTATACTAATACCGATATTGTCGGCGTTGAATTAGCTGCCGCTTGTAAGAACACTATCGCCATTGCCGCGGGAATTATAGACGGCATAGGGGTCGGAGATAACGCAAAGGCGGCCCTTTTGTGCCGGGGACTTGCGGAGATAACTCGGCTCGGGGTCGCTTGCGGGGCAAAGGCGCAGACATTTGCAGGATTAACCGGGCTCGGAGATTTGGTGACAACCTGCATTTCTCCGAAGGGAAGAAACCGCTCGTTCGGTGAAAGGGTTGGCAAAGGGCAAACCGTAGAGATGGCCCAGCGGGCTACTGAATCGGTGATTGAGGGCATCGCCACCTGCAAATCGGTAATTGCTCTTGCCGAACGATACAATGTTGAGATGCCGATTACGCAGGCGGTGTATGAAGTGCTGTTCGAGAACAAGCCGGTGCGAACGGCGATCGCCGATTTGATGAAGCGCCGGCTCAAAGCTGAATAGCCCGCATATTTCATACTTCCTCTGACGAGGCGGTTTTTGAAGTAGTCTAACTTGTTATTGATGCGTATAGATTTATTACCGTGGGCCGGCACGCAATTAAAAGATTCAAAAAAGCCGTGAACCCCGCCCCTATTAGGGGCTGGGTGAAATACTCAGGTAAAAACCCGTACCAGCAAAAAAGGCCGCAAGTCCCGACCCAATCGGGGCTCACGGCCCTGTGTTGTCTTTGCAAAGTGTATATGGTTACAATTCCGGCTCGGTGCCTGCAAGCCAGTTGCCCGCAAGTATCGCCAGGTCTTTGAAGTCCACTACGCCGTCACAGTTGCTGTCGCCGGCAAGACCGCTGCACCGAAATTCATACGAGCCCATGTCGAGAAACTTCAAAGGACCAGAACCGGTATCGTCAATAGAATCAATATCGACATACCGGTCTTTGCCGTCCAGGTCGGTAATAACCGGCAGACCAAGTAACGCCGTACTATCAGCTGCGTCGATACAGGTTGAACCAGGTAACAGCCGCAAGTTATCATCTTCCGTCCCGGCAATGCCATCCGGACCGTTCGTATCTACGAATAGCGGGTCGGCGTCAATATTGCCCTCGCCCCAGTTAAGCGTGCAGCCGCTTTGGACATACACATCCGTCTGGCTGCCTCTAATGTCGCAGTAGTTGACATTTATTGTCGAGGAGTTGACTAAAGCTATTTCATTCCCATCTGGTGCCGTATCACCCCAGAAGATACAGTTGGTCACGGTAGGAGCGCAATTTATAAAGTTATACATCCCACCGCCCTTGCTGATTGCCTTGTTACCTGTAAAAGTGCAATTGGTCACATTCGGGTCGCTGTAGTTAGTGTTGAGCATCCCGCCGCCCCATTGGTAATTGGCCAGGTTTTCACTGAATGCACAGTTAGTCACTTTCGGGTCGCTGTATTGACCGTTGTACATCCCGCCACCGTATTGTGCCTCGTTCCCGCTGAAAGTGCAGTTCATAACTGTTGGACTGCTGCTGAGATAGTTGTACATCCCGCCGCCTTGGTTTGTTGCCGAGTTGCCGCTAAAAGTGCAGTTTGTCACCGTCGGGCTGCTGCCGAGGAGATTGAGCATCCCACCACCGTATTTTGCCGAGTTCCTGCTGAACCTGCACTTGCTCACGGTTGGACTACCGCTGTTATTGTACATTCCACCGCCATTTCTTGCTGGCTCCTGCGGATGATCAGCATTGCCGGCGGTTATGGTAAACCCATTGAGGATGGCCGTCGCATTCGTCCCGCTGCCAGTAACCACGTGGTAGCTGTTGTCGGAGTTGTCCCCAGGCGTGTTAATGTCACCGCTGAGGATAGTCTCGTTAGTTTGCCAATCCCGCTCATCTAAGCTGGTCTCCCCGCCCGCAAACCCGCCGTAGATAGCCACGCCATTAATCAACTGAAATGTGGTCGTCCGGTCGCCGGGTGTTTGGCCGCCATCCTGGTCGGGCTTGTAGCTGCCCGCTGTCACCCAAATCTGGTCACCGCCTGACGGTGGCTTGTACAGCGCATCCTGCAGATACTTGTACGCCGTCCCCCACGTCTGGCCGTCACCTCCCGTCGAAGCATCCGCATCAACGTAGATGATTTCTGCCCCAGCCGTTGATACTATCGCCAGCAGAAATAATGACATTACGAGGGACGTTTTTAGATTTCTTTTTTTAGCTATTTTTCGACCTCCTTAAAAAAGTTGTTATTCTCGCATTTTCCGCATTATAGAGCTTCGCTTATCTTATGGCAATTCAGGGGGAGTACTAAAAGGAACGCATTTTAGTCATCACCCTCCCGGATAGCCGGAAAACGCTTAAAAACAGAATATCAGATTGTCACTATATTTCAAGTAAATAATTCTTTTCAGGTCCGTTTATCATGCACCTGCGGCACTAAATACGCAATGGAAGACACACTAAAAAAGGGATAAGGTAAAGCCCGGGCAGAACCTGCCAAAATCCCGCCAAATATCTGGGATAGAAGGCTCAAGCCTGATATCTGATGCGCTTATAATGTCCCATAAGGTTTATTTTTCTTGTTTTTGAGAAATCTGCCGAAAATTTTAGGGGGCGGTGGTAATTGGTTTTTGAAAAGAAAAAGTTTTTTTTCACTTCGAGACGCTCCACTCTACTTATAAGCCGAAACTGCTTATGAGGGCTCTCTCTTAGCAGCTAAAAACGCAGATTTTATAGGGATTAAAATTTCTTGCCGTCTCGTTGGTGCCAGCTTTTGCAAGAGTTTGGCGGACAAGGTCCTATTATCTTCGGTCATGTTTGGCCGGTTAGAGGTTGTTTCTTATATTTTAGTTGGCATCTTATCGTGTTGCGTGTACCGGAATGGGTGTTGTGCGCGATGCATCATGCACCGCGGAGGATGAATTTATGCTGCGTTTTTTGAAAAACCGCACATATTCGGCGGTTCCAGTTTTGCGTGGTATTGCAAAAAGAAACCCGATTGGTGTGGATATGGGCGATGATACCCTGACGATGGCACAGCTTGCCAATAACGGGAAGGGTATAAGTTTAATTGCGGGCGTCTGCGAAAATCGGCCGAGCAACGTAAAACCGGGCAGTGCCGATTGGCAAAGATGGGCCATCGAAACTATACGGCAGGTGAACAGCCGCGGCCAATTTCGTGGCAGAGACGTGATAGCCGCAATACCGCCGGCGGAGCTGTTTATCGACCATATAAAAATGCCGAAGATGGAAGCAAAAAGTGAGACAAAAGAAGCGAAAGACGCTGTTGATGATGCTATCATTTCGAAAATAAAACAAAAACTGCCGTTTGAATCTGATGATGCAATGATAAAGTACATCCCTGCGGAGGAGGACAATGCCCTGGTGATAGCAGCCGAACGCAAGATTATCGATAGACATTTGGCGATATACGAAAAGGCCGGCCTGACGATTAAGTCTATCGGCGTTTGGCCGATAGCGATGACAAAGAGCTATACCAAGTTTTTTGGCAGGCGTAAAACCGATATTGAAGCAATTGTCTACCTGCTTGATTTAGAGCCGAACTGTACGAACGTTGTAATTTGTCGCGCAGAGAATCTGCTTCTTGCTCGTTCGATACCTATGGGAGCAAACCAGCTCGACGGCGATAAAATGGTTGCGAGATTGGTATTGGAATTGACCGGCTGCAGACGCCACTTCGCCTCGATGTACAAAAAGGCTCAAATAGAGCGTTTGGTTTTCCTTTCTGGCAGGGCTGTAGACAGAGAGATGTGTGTAACAATAGCAAAGCAGCTGGAAATGCCGGCACAGATGGGAGATTGTCTGGCAGCGGTGGAAGTAGCTGAACCCTCTCAATTGGACGTAGATAGAAGGAATTGTCAAGTTAATTGGGCTATTGCCTTTGGGCTTAGCTTGTCATAAGGAAGCCGAAAGCTGAAAACTGTCGAGTTTAAAGTTTGGCACCTGTACCCGCGTTACCCCCGCGCTTGTCTGCACAAGCAGACGTGGGGGTGCGAGTAGCTTTTGGCTTTAGGTTTTGCGCTTATTGGGCGGGAGGGATTAAAAAATGCTTAATTTAAATTTTGTGCCTGATGATTATGTGCAAAGCAGCGAATTGCGCAGAACAAACTTGATGTATCTTGTGTTGTTTGCGGTGGTGATGGCAGGTTTGGGCGGTTCGTTTATGATTATCAAGATACGCCAGCGAGCCGTTACTGCAAAGGAAGAGCTTATAAGTGCAAAAACGGCCCAGGCGCAGGAGGCTATAAAACAATTTGAAGCACTTCAGACAAAGCGCAAGGTAATGTTAAAGGCCGCTCTTACTACGGCAGAGCTGCTTGAGCCGGTGCCGAGAAGTGTTTTGCTGGCATCGTTGACAAATAATTTGCCGGCAGGCGTATCGCTTTTGCGACTAAGCGTTGTTCAGAAAGAGCCGAAGAAAACAAAGCGTGTTGCGGCAACCAGTAAGTACAGAGAAACACAAGCTAAAAAGGCAGCAGCTCAAGCGAGAGTGTCACCAGAGAAATTGTTAGAGACATATATGGATATCGAAGGCGTTGCGCCAAGTGATCTTCAAGTTGCGGCCTATATTGAGCGGCTGAGCAGCTCAACTCTGCTGGACAATGTAGCACTGGTCGAATCGAAAGAGTACAAACACAAAATGGAAGATAGCACATTGCGGCAGTTCAAGCTGACGGCAATGCTTAGAAAAGACGTTCATCTCAGCAATGAAGACATTGAGAGAATCGGGGTCGGAGGTAAGACTACGGCATGGAGCTTTTAATGCTGATGAGAAGTGCGAAGCGTGGTACGAGATGCGAAATGTCAAATACGAGGTGAGATTATGACAGGCGGTTTTAGAAAAGCTGTGTTTTTCGTTTTGCTGTTAGGTGTAGCTGTGGTCGGCTACCAATATATGATTAAGCCGGCTAACAGGCATCTGACTGAGGCGAAAGAGCGAGTTCAGGCGAAACTGGACAAATTGGCCGAATTTGAACAAGCCACTGCCGCCGCAGAGGGTCTTACAAAGCAGCTTGAGCAATTGCAGGAGGCGATCACGTTTTTTGAAAGCAAGCTGCCGCCTACAAGTGAGATTGACAAGGTCCTTCGCGACGTAACCGTAATTGCGCAAAAGCAAGGCTTGAAGTCAAAAACATTTCAAACACTGAAGAAAAAGGATAACAGCGGCTATGTAGAACAACCTTTAAAAATGGAATTGGTGGGAAATTTTAATTCGTTTTATTCGTTCCTCTTAGAGCTCGAGAAGCTTCCGCGAATAATGAAAATCCGCGAGCTTAAGTTAGAGAAGCAAAGGAAGCACGAGGGGAAAATTGCCGCTGACTTTATAGTGAGTATATTTTTCCAGAGTAAAATTGGTTAAATGGTTAATTGGTTGATTGGTTAAATGGTGAGCAATTACCACTGACCAATTACCAGCTTTAGTGGAGGTTGGCTATGTTGTCTTTTTTGCGTGAGCAAGGATTTGAAGATTCGTTGGGGCAAGAGACAGGGGAATTGTCAAACGGTGAAGCAAAGAAAGGTCGAGTCCTTAAGTCGCCCGACCAACCAGCCGAAAAAATACAAGAGCAGCAATATCTTACCGTAGCGGCTCAAGATAAAAATGTTCGCAAGATGACGATGTTGCTTGCTGTTTTGTTTGTTATAGGTCTGTTGTGCCTTTGGTTTATGATAAAAAAGAGCGTGCCCCGAGCAGCGACAGCAGCCTCCGTTAACGCGGAAGAGGCACAGATTGAGGTAGCCATCGCTCGGCTTACCGGCGTTGGGTCAGAAATGTTTAACCGAATGGATGAGATAGTTAAGAAGTTTTATGAGTTTTCGGACGTACAGCAGGTGGGAGTCTATGAACTCGTGAAAAATCCATTTGAACATCAAATATTCTTGGCCGGTGTAGAGGAAAGTTCCGATAGTAAAGAAGTCGATATTGACACCAAATTGATGAGGCAGCAGGTAAGAGCCGGGACAAAGAACATGCAGCTTTTGACCATTAGTCAAACGGACCAGGGCAATTGCTGTATGATCGATGATGAAATCCTCTATGAGGGGGATACAATAAGAGGTTTTAAAGTTTGCCAAGTTAGTGATACCTTCGTCAAGCTTGAATTAGAAGGTGTGGAAATAGTATTGAAGTTATCGCAATGATGGTATCAAGTGCGAAGAAAGATGTCGGATACGAGCTAAGAGATACCGATATCAACGGGCTCAGCGACCTTTATTTTCCGGAAGAGGATAAAGACTCGCACGTTCGTGATGTCGCTGACGTCCTGCTGGAAGTGGGCAAGATTACACCTGAGACATACGAGCGCCTGCGGCAGCAGTCCGGCGGCGCAGTAGAGCCAGCTTCTGAGACCGCAACGCTGCTGCTGGAAGCAGGGCTGTGCAGCGAAGATGATATTTTGATGGCTAAGGCCAGCCTGTGTGGTCTGGAGTTTCGGCATATACGGCCGGAGAACGTAGAGAAAGAGGCATTTGAGAAGCTCCACGTTGATTTTATAAAGAGCAGCTCTGTTTGTCCGGTTGCAATAGATGGAGAAACTCTGGTTGTTGCAACAAGTGAGCCTGCAAATGTCTTTGCGATTGAGGATGTGAAAAGACAGACCAAGATGAAGCTGCAGGTCATTGTGTGCAGCCGGGAAGACATTGAGGCAGTCTGTGGTGTACTCGCGGATGAAAAGGTTGATTACGGGCTTGACGACATCATAAGTGATATGGCGGACGTTGAGGTTGTCCAGGAGCAGCAAGATGACCTTGAAGACCTCGAAAAAATGGCAGGCCAGTCGCCTGTTATTAAATTCGTCAATTACCTGATTAGCAGTGCAATACGTGAAGGAGC
>JAUXAB010000110.1 GCA_030615025.1 Phycisphaerae bacterium
GAAGGCACGTAAATCGTTTATTAATCGCGGATTGCGCTGATTAAACGGATTTTTGGCCATTAATACTCCAAATTTTCAAAACAAAAGCTTCGGGAGGACAGTCCCGAAATGAAGGCTGCAAAACAAGACGTCCCTCTATAATTGCACGAATGCGCGCGTTTGATGCGAAAATTGGGGTGTTTTTGACAGGATTTACAGGATTAACTTTTTGTGGGCAAAGCAGTTAAAATTTTTTTATTTTTTCCGGTTTTTGTTTTTTACTATGTGCGCTTTTGGTTGATTTTTTAACCGCAGAGATCGCTGAGAACGCGGAGAATTCAATAATTTTTAATCGCGGATTACGCTGATTTACACGGATTTTGTTTTAGCCAACTTTGTGTTCTCAGCAAGCTCTGCTCTCAAAGCAAGCTTTTGACGCAGAGACTTGCTTTCGTCCACGGTTGCATTTTTCTAAATGCAACTATTTTTGAAGCTGGCTAAGAATGGGTTTTTATTAGACGCGGATTACGCGGATTTCGCGGATTTTTTTGCCACGAAAAGGCACAAGAGACAAGAAGTGAATTAGTTGATTAGAGAATTGGTGGATTAGGTTATCAGGTGATCAGGAAATCAGGGTGAAGGTTACCATGAATCAGAATATCAGGATTCGGGGGATTTTGTTTGGGCCACGGATACCCGCTTTCGTTAGCACGGGTACCTAAGGCATTAAATTTACACGGATTTAACGGATAAAAAGCATAATAATTCTGTCTTTCTTAGCAAAAACGGCCAAAAAAGTGCTTTTTTTTGATCATTCCGAGGGCAGTAGAACAGATCGAACCACTGATTTTATGCTGCCATTACAAAAAAGTACCGGCCACCTTTAATTCACCTTTTGAAATTGGCTGAAAAGACTATTTGGAGTTTGAGAGTGTATTCGGGTGGTGGGGGGGTGAGGGAAAACGCAATGAGCTTTAAGGAATGGTTATGAAATTATTTCGATTCAATATTATGTAGTTTAACAGGTCTAATCTCATTAAAAAAGCCTACCTTTAGACCAGGTGTGAATTCGGCGAACAAATCTGAAGTCTTCCCCTTTTTATCTACAAACTGATATTCTTTTCCGTCAACCATAAATCGGAAAAGCTTATTTGATTTGTCGATCTCTATTTTGACTGGAAAAATCGTCTTGGATGAAGGTGGGCATCTGTCTTTTGCAACCTTAATCGGTATCCAAAAGTATCTCTGGTTGCAACGAAGAAGACAATTCGGTTTATCCGGATGACGCCTGTTATCGAGACGCAACATCTTGAAATCGCCGTCATCTTTGAAATTAAAAACAAAATTGAATATCGAGTTATCCGGTAGTTCCAGATCGAAAGACAAAGAAAAACTCTCCGCTACGGTAGACTTAGTAGTAACAAATGAATGCAAACTTGTACGATCCAAGTTCAGATGGAGAACATGGTCTTTATCGTAGTCAGGACGACCGGCGACCTTTTGGTAAATATCTTTACCTATGAATATGTTTTGAGAAAGAAAACTAAGCGTTGCGTTAAGCAATCCCAGAGCCATTTGGGCTTGGCCTAAATCAATAGCCCAGCTTTTTTTCTTTTGTGCTTGGGGGTGAATGAAGTTCCTATAGTCTTTAAAAAGCTTATATATTTTTTCAAGTTCTTCAATTTTAGGTAATATGCCAATTTCTCTTAAAAGAGGGTAAAATTCATCTATTGAAATCTTATCAAATTGTTTTCGTTTTCCCTTTTGGGTAATGGGGTAAATAGTTGATTGTTTGATATCATCCTTAAAGATTTCAGCAAGATGTTTGAATATGCCTTCTATAGTGCTGATCGATAGAAAAATGGTGCTGTAGTTTGCATTGACTGTAAAAACTCTATCTATTTCATTCAATCGATCATACAAAATATTTCTGAAATCGATATCGTTGATGAAAGATATCTCTTTCGTGGTAATTTCAGTTTGCGTTTCCATTACAATATATCCTTCTTTTCTGAAGTTCTTCAATTCAATTAGAAGGCCGTGGTAAAATAGACTGTTGTATAACTGCTGGCCATATAATCACCGTATAAGAAGTTCCCGTTGCTTCTTGCTTTTCTGCTCAACCTCTTTCATTGAAAGATTCCGCGTGCGGAACCAAGTTGAACACCCTATCCGGCTGTTTATGCCCTGGCCGACGTCGCCTAAATCGTGAGTCGTTTTCGCTTTCTATCAATGTACAGTTGTTCGTGCCAACACGCATTGACGATCATCCTTTTCACTTATCCATTCGAGTATAACAGAAGCCGTTGTTGCCGGTGAATCGATGTAATAGTCAAACGTAACCGGCTGCAAAGGTGATACATTTTCGCTTATAACATGAGTAATCAGGGTTTCACCTCTTTTGTCGTATAATGATAACCGCAGGCTGCCCGGAGAAAACACACCGAATCTTCCGGTCAAATGCAGTTTTTTTTCTTTGAAGCTCGCGTTCAAAGGTTCGCATATAACACCGGCGCCGGTGCAATCCATAATGGGATAATTTCCACCAATTTTTGTTGAAAGCCACTCGTACTTATAGGTATAGCTTTCACCTGGGGCAAGCTGGGCGAAGGGGCTAAGCACTTCGCTCTCAAATACGTATGGATTGTCCGAGGCTGTGGTGGGCATGTCGATGTCCTTGTTGTATGCATGTATGCGTCCCAGGCCGTTGAGCCAGAACTGGACGGAAGAGCCGTCCGGGTAAGGCTTGTCCGGTTCAAATGTAAAACGATGGATAAACGCCGAACCATTTTCACCATCAACGGTTGCCACCCACCCGGCGTGACTATCCATGCCGATCTTGCCGACACGATATTGATAATTCACTTTCATCATTCCCTGGTCGTAATCGGCCTGAAAGGAGGGGTTGTCTCTTTTGCCGAATATGACATCGTAACTTTTGGCAAAGTGGCTTTTCGGGTTGATCGGGCAGAAGGCGTTCATAAGCTCATTGTGACTTGAACCATCCGCCCTGGAGCCGTCTAACTGCGTGTGCGCCCATATCCCCCAGCGTCGTGGTTTATTATCCACGTTCGTCATGGTTGCTTCAATACTCACGCGTGTTCCATCCGGGTGCAGGCGAATCATACGAGAAAAGCGAATGCCACTACTTGGATCGTTCCTGCTGGTCAACCGGACACCTACGGCGTCGTTCTTCTCGGCGGGCAAATGCTCCATAGTGTAGGATTGTCCATCGAGCACCGCATCGGGAGGGCCGGGCCACTGCTGGTCGTTATCCCATCCCTGCGGCGCCGGCCAAAGTTTGTCGCCGCCATAATTGAGCCAATCGCCATTGGGGTCAAGACCCGTAGCCGGCGGCAATGTCCCGGCCAATTGCGGATTCACCCAA
The DNA here is from genome assembly GCA_030615025.1 of Phycisphaerae bacterium. GTDB lineage: Bacteria > Planctomycetota > Phycisphaerae > Sedimentisphaerales > Anaerobacaceae > CS2-K091. The sequence continues at coordinate 3,368 of JAUXAB010000110.1, forward strand.
AAGAACTCCTTATCGCCAAGTTTGTACTGGATGATCCTGCCGCCGATTTGAGGCACTATGTGAAGCTCAATGAACCCGTTGGCCAGGCACATTGAGTCCCAGCCTTTGTATGTGCGCCAGTCTTTGGCAAGTTTGGTTTTGTCACTGGAAGCACCATCAACCGCGGGGCTGAGACGGTTGCAAGATTGCATTAGAGGCATTAATGCGATGAGCACGATAGATGTTTTGGCAAACAGTTTCATTGATAGTCTCACGCTGTTTATAACACAAAAGAATTGAAAAGGGCAAAGGAAAAAAAGGGAAAAAAGAATATCGAATATCGAACAAGGAATTTCGAATGATGAAGTGAGAAAAGCTGGGTCCCTGCCTAACTGGGTCCCTGTCTACAACATACAGGGATTCGGACTCGGGCAGGCGGGGAAAGATAATTTGAATTGCATAGGGTCTAAATCAGAAGTAATATCAAAGTTATGGCAAAAACGTCAGGGCAGCTAATTGACCTTAAGAGCCTATCCAAATAACCCGCTCTATTGCGGCCGGCTGCAAAGCCCGATGCCCGCGTTGTCGGCCAAAAACGTTCTCAACGTGGAGAAAACCACGCCTCCGAGCATTTTTGGCCTGCCGCCTTGGCCTCGAACTTTTCGCTCGGCCTCATAACGACCCGGTTATTCGGATAAGCTCTAAGCCCGTCCGGTTGATGACAATCGTTTAGGGCAAGAATAGGTCATCGCCAGGATTTTTTATAAAGGCCGAGTGCTCGCACCTGTGGTAACGCGAGTACAGGTGGTAAAACCGCCCGGCCTTTTCCTCTGAGCTGTTCCTGTGTGCCCAGCGTAGGGGCAAGCCCCCGTGCTTGTCTTACAATATACAGTACGAAATATGCATCAGGCATAACGTAATACGCGGTACAAAAACCGCCATTTCCAGCTTCGTTAGATGCTTTTGCCGCATTAGATGGTTTGTCTGCACGCTTATATTTTGGCCTGCACCTCAAAAGCTGCTCGCCTTGAGCACAAAGAAAGAGTTGATTTAACTACCCATATATGTTAGAATGAGCAAGGTTAACGTAATCGATAATTACGACCTTAAGGCCCACAAGTTATAGGGACCCTATCCCCGCCTTCGCGGGGACAAGTTTATCCCTGCACCCGCTTGCGCGGGTGTAAACTTGTGCCTGCGAAAGCAGGCAGCAGGGGCAAAAGATCGCACCTGTGCCTACGCAACCACAGGTGCAGGCAAAATGGGAACCCGCAAAGATAAAACCATAGTCAGTGGCCTAATAAAACATCGGTGAGGAAACAGATAGAAGATGCTAAGATCTATGAAAATCTCGTTGCTATTGCTGGCACCGTTAGAAGCAAGTCATGAAGGGTGGCTGGCACGCTTTCGATACGGACTTCTAACGGGGCTGGTGCTGATAGCATCCTTGGCCGGCTCGACTGGTGCCCAGCCTCACCTCGCAGGTGATTTGAACGATGACCACAGAGTTGATTTCGAAGACCTGCTGATTTTTGCCCGGCAGTGGTTGGACCCAAGCTGTCTCATCCTTGATTGCATTGCCGACCTGGATGATGTTGATGGGGTAAATATGTCTGACTTCGCCCTGTTGGCGGGAAACTGGCACCAAGGGCCCAAAGTAATCATCAACGAGATTCACTATGACCCCGATGTCAAGACAGAACTCGTCGAATTTGTCGAGCTTTATAACGCAGGGACAAGGGATGCTAATCTTTCGGGCTGGTATTTCTCTGATGGTATTTGCTACGAGTTCCCACCCGGCTCAACACTGCCGGTAGGTGGCTATATTATCGTTGTGCAGGACCCCGGCGCTGTCCAGACGAAGTTCGGTACACCGTCGCATTTGCTCTTCGGCCCATTTGTAGGCAGGCTCGAAAATGATGGTGAAAAGCTCGAACTGCGTAACGCTGTAGGCGTTACGATCGACGAGGTTGACTACAGGCGTCGCTTCCCCTGGCCGATTGTCGGCGACCCGCCGGGCTACTCCATCGAGTTGGTTAATCCGTCACTTGACAATGACCTTGGCGGCAGTTGGCGGCCGAGCGAGCCGGAGGCGATTGCTCCGCCGACGACAATCCTGCCGGCTAATGGTACCTGGCGATACTTCAAAGGGTATTCGGAGGCCTCAGCGCCAGTGGAAGCCTGGCGAGAGTTTAACTTCGACGACCTGGACTGGGATGAGGGGGGATTGCCAATCGGCTACGGCGAAGGCTTCATTGTAACCAACCTGAACGACATGCGGTACAATTATACGTGTGTGTTTCTGCGGAAGAAGTTTACTGTGAGTAATCCCGGTGCCGTCAGTTACCTTTGGCTCGATGCTATTTACGATGACGGCTTCAATGCGTGGATTAACGGCAAGTTCGTGAAGGGGGTCAATGTGTCGTCCCAGGGGATGCCATACGACGCTACGGCCGGCCCTGCCCGCGAAGACCACGAGTGGAACGAGTTCCTCCTGCCACTTCCTTCCGGTTATCTTGAGACTGAAAACGTTCTGGCCATCCAACTGTTCAATTCTTCGATGAGCAGCTCTACGGACTGCTTCCTCAACGTTCGTTTGATAGATAGGCCGGCCACGTCGTCAGCCAGCCCCACTCCGGGCCAGCGAAATACTACTTATTCTGCCAATATTCCACCGCATATGCGGCAGGTTAAACACCGTCCCAAGCAGCCCAGAAGCAGCGAAGATGTCAAGATTACGGTAAAAGTGACCGACCCTGACGGTGTCCAGTCTGTGAGTCTGTCCTATCAGCTTGTCTATCCCGGCAGTTACATTGAGCTGGGTGATCCGGAATACGAAACCAACTGGAGTTCACCTTTACCGATGATCGACGACGGCAATGGAGTTGATGAAGAGGCGGGCGACAGCATTTACACGATCGAGGTTCCGGGTTCACTTCATACCCACCGCTTGCTTGTGCGGTATCGTATCACGGCGACGGACAATACCGGCCTGGGTATCACCGGCCCATATTCGCATGACCCCCAGCCGAACTTCGCTTACTTTGTCTATGACAGCGTGCCTGGTTGGAGTGGGGCGATTGACCCCGCCAGCTCCGACCCGGTTAAGAACGAGGTTGTCTATTACGACCATGCTGTCTTGACCAGGGTCCCGGTTTACCACCTCATCAGCAAAAAGGATTCGGTGGAGCACGCCACGTGGATTGATAAGTACAGGGGCGACCTGTACAAATGGAAGGGTACACTGGTTTACGATGACGATGTTTATGACCACATCCGCTACCGGGTAAGGGGTGGAGTTTGGCGGTACTCGATGGGCAAGAACATGTGGAAGTTCGACTTCAACCGGGGCCACTTCTTCCAGGCACATGATGACTACGGCGAAAAGTATGATACCACCTGGGACAAGCTCAACTTCTCGGCGTGTATCCAGCAAGGTGACTACCAGCACCGCGGGGAGCAGGGCATGATCGAGGCGGCTTCATTTTTGCCGTTCAACCTCATGGGTGTGGAGGCGCCCAAGACGCACTGGGTACACTACCGCATAATTGACGAGGCGGCTGAATTCGGAGCGACACAGTACGACGGCGACTTCTGGGGGCTTTACATGGTCATTGAGCAGATGGACGGGCGGTTCCTGGATGAGCACGGTCTGCCGGACGGCAACCTGTATAAGATCGAAGGCCATAACGGAGAGCTGAACAACCAGGGCCCGAACTCCGTCAGCGACAAGTCCGACCTCGACGCGTTCAAATCGGGCTTCTTCTACAACCCGAACCCGACCGAGCAGTGGTGGCGGGACAACGTTAACCTGGAGAGCTATTACGGCTACCGTGCCGTTGTCGAGGGCATCCACCACGGCGATATCGCCTACGGTAAAAACTGGTTCTTCTATCAGAATCCCGATACCGATATTTGGTATATGCTGCCCTGGGACGTTGATTTGTGCTGGGCGAACAACATGTACGGCAATGGTGAAGATACCTTCAAGAATGAGGGTGCGATATTCTCGCATTCAGCTATTTATCTGGAATATCATAATCGGCTTCGGGAATTTCACGACCTGTTCTACAACAGCGAGCAGATGGACAAGCTGCTTGATGACCTCGCGGCGGTCATCGATAGCGGTGAGCTTTCAATCGTGGATGCGGACCGGGCAATGTGGGATTACAATCCGCTGATGGTCAACACGGGTTATCCGCACTATGTCAATCTCAGCAAGGCCGGCAAGGGCCGGTTCTACCAGAAAGCCGCGACCAAAGATTTCCGCGGTATGGTCCAGATTATGAAGGACTATGTCAAGCCAACCTCCTACCGGGCGTTCGATACCTACTTCGAGGATCCTGCCATGCCGTATACGCCGACGGTGACTGCAACCGGCCCAGTTGGTTATCCCATCAATGCTCTGACGTTTGCGACGAGTCCATTCAACGATCCACAGGGCAGCGGCACCTTCGCGGCTATGAAATGGCGCATTGCCGAGGTAACCGACGTTACCTGTCCGGCTTACGACCCAACAAAGCGTAGGAAATATGAAATCGAAACACTCTGGGACAGTGGGGAGATTACGGACTTTAACAGTACCATCAAGATTCCCGCAAGTTCGGTCGAGGTCGGTCATGCATACCGCGTACGGGTAAGGATGAAGGACAACACAAACCGATGGAGCCACTGGTCCAGCCATATTCACTTTATAGTAGGCGAGCCGACGTCTGCCCACATCCTGGATGGTTTGCGCATCACCGAAGTGATGTATAATCCGATCTGGCCGGCTCAGGGTGATCCGAACAACAATGACGAGTTCGAGTTCATTGAATTGAAGAATATCGGGCCAAACACCATCGATTTGACTTATGTTTCTTTCACGGATGGGATTACCTTTGATTTCAACGACAGCAGCGTTACCAGCCTTGACCCCTGCGATTTTGTCCTGGTGGTCAATAACCAGGCTGCTTTCGAGTCGCGCTATGGTACAGGTTTATCTAATAAAATTGCCGGCGAATACAAGGACAATGAGGACAACAATCTAAGAAATAGTGGAGAAAGGGTCAAACTTGAAGATTACTGGAACGGAACCATTGTTGAGTTTGAGTATAATGACGGCTGGCGTCCAATCACCGATGGCGACGGTTTCTCTCTGACTATGATAGATCCCAGTGACAGCGCCCTGTATGGTTCGGACGAAGGTCTGGTCGCGCACTGGAAGTTCGACGACGGCTCCGGCAACATTGCGATAGACAGCGCCGGCAGCAACAACGGAACCCTAATTGGAGACCCAAGCTGGACAACCGGTCGAATTGGCAAAGCATTAAGCTTTGACGGTGCCGGGGATTATGTTGCTGTTGCTCCCATCGCCCCTCTTGGGGGGGACACTTTAACTGCGCAGGCATGGGTACGTGTGAACGACCCTGAATGGATGTG
>JAUXAB010000057.1 GCA_030615025.1 Phycisphaerae bacterium
CCGCAGGATCCGGAGTTTGACCCGAAGAATCAAGGATGGACATCTTTACGTGAGCCAGGGCCAGGCAAGATTCAACTAATAGCGATTGTAATGGCGGTGTTCGTAGGCCTTTTGCTGCAATTGTTATTCTGGCTTGCTGGAGCTAATGTATCACCGCTTCAAAATATTAGGAATGTCCCAATCGGGTTGGGCATAATGCTGGGAATTATTCCTATTCATGAACTACTGCATTTGTTGTGTTTTCCTTGCTTTGGACTAAATAAGAAATCAATCATTGGATTCTGGCCGAGGATGTTTGGTGCATATGTATATTATAATGGAGCACTTTCAAGAAACCGTGTGATGTTGATTAGTGCCTGCCCTTTTATAGTTCTCTCGATAATACCCTTGCTCGGCTCCTTTGTCATGCTGAACATTCCTGTAGTCGTTGTTGCTGTTTCTTATCTTAACGGTTTTTTATGTGGCGTTGATTTGCTCAACATTTTGTTACTTGTAAAGCAGGTTCCGTCTGATGCTTTGATTAGAAGCAAAGGATTCCACAGTTACTGGCAAAAGCAGCATAGCGGCAACAAAGGTGGGAACCCGCGAAAAGGAGAATGAATCTGCCTGTCTTGCGCGAGGCAAACAAGTGGTCGGGGTGTTAGACAAAGTATTGAATATCGAATATGGAACAAGGAATATCGAATCTCGAAGTGAGATTCTTCGCTGCGTTCAGAATGACAATACAGTGGATTCCCGCTTTCGCGGGAATGACAGGGAATAATATCGAATATCGAACAAGGAATATCGAATTGAGAAGTTAAGAAAGAGATTACGGCGGACATTTGGCGCAGATTGAGCGGAAGAGGGTGGTGCTCAGGTAACGGTCGCCGCGGTCAGGAAGAATTACGACGATTGTGCCGGAAGCCATCCTTTCTGCGACATGTAAGGCCGCCGCTACGGCTGCGCCACTCGACATTCCGACAAAAATACCTTCTTTTCCGGCAAGTAGTCTCGTTGTTTCAAAGGCCTCGCCATCTTCGACGGTAATCTTTTCATCTAACATCTCCGGGTCATAAATCTTAGGGACAATGGATTCTTTCATATTTTTGAGGCCCTGTATCGTGTGTCCCTCTGTCGGCTCGACTCCGACGACTTTGACTTCCGGCTTTTTTTCTTTGAGGAATCTATATACTCCCATAAGTGTCCCTGTTGTACCCATACCGGCAACAAATACGTCGATATCTCCGTTGGTTTGTGAAAAGACCTCGGGGCCGGTCGTCTCGTAATGAGCAAGAACGTTATTCTCATTGGTGAACTGATTGGGCATGAAATAGGTATCAGAATCGGCGTCGAGGAGCTCGTGGGATCTTCTAATAGCGCCATCGGTGCCCTCTTTTGCAGGGGTAAGCACAACTTCGGCGTTCAGGGCTTCGAGAATACGCTGCCTTTCCGTGCTGACACATTCCGGCATACAGAGTTTGACCCGATATCCTTTCGCAGCTCCAATCATAGCCAAGGCGATGCCCGTATTTCCCGAGGTCGGTTCGAGTATTATTTTGCCCTGGTTAAGCTCGCCGGATTCCTCGGCTTTTTTTATCATCCAGTAAGCAGGTCGGTCTTTGACGGAACCTCCGGGGTTGGCTCCTTCAAGTTTTCCAAAAATTTTTACTTTCGGCCTTTTATTATTCAGATTGCTCAGCTCTACAAGTGGCGTATTTCCAATGGCAGATAATATGCTCATAACAGCTTACCTCCAACTCTGGTTAAATGGTAATTGGTTAAATGGTGACTGGTTACCATTGGCCAATTGATTTTACCTGGATTATTCTATATATTAGATTGCAAAAAGTAAAACTAATTAGGGGAAATTTGCAATGGGCTCGGCAAGAGAAGATTTTAAGAGGGCGGTGCTGTGGGAGATGGGAATATCGAATATCGAACCCCGACTGATACCTTCGGGACAGGCAAGGAATAACGAATGTCGAAGTGAGATTCTTCGCTTCGCTCAGAATGACAAATAAAGGCTCATAATGACGAAAAGGAGCAAAAAACTTAATTATGGCAATTGAAGAAACAAATCTTAAAGAAGCAGTGCTTTGGGAGCCGGATAAGGAAAGACAAGTTCGGTGTAAGCTGTGTAACTGGCGGTGTGTGATTGATGATGGCAAATTAGGCAGGTGCTGTGTGCGCAAAAATATAGATGGCGTATTGTATTCACTGACTTATGATAAGGTTTGCTCGGCCAATCCTGACCCAATTGAAAAGAAGCCTTTGTTCCATTTTCAGCCGGGGACGAGCAGTTTTTCCATCGCCACGATGGGTTGTAATTTTCGCTGCGAGTTCTGCCAGAACTGGCAGATAAGCCAGGCGGCTCTTGAGGATGGGCGAATTGAGGGGCAAGCAATAAGCCCGGAGCAAATTGTCGCGACGGCCGTTCGCAGCGGGTGCAAAAGCATTGCCTATACCTATACTGAGCCGACGATTTTTATGGAGCTGTGCAACGACTGTGGGCGGATAGGCAAAGAACGAGGTTTGACGAACGTTTTTGTCAGTAACGGCTTTATGACCCGCGAGGCGATTGACTTTGCCGGCGATTGGCTCAATGGGATAAATGTCGACCTAAAATCTTTCAGCGAAGATTATTACAAAAGGCTGTGCAAGGCACGGTTGGGAGCCGTGCTTGATACGATTAGCTACATTGCAAAGGAAACGAATATCTGGCTCGAGGTTACGACCTTGCTGGTCCCGGGCGAAAATGATTCCGACGATGAGCTGAAGGAACTCGCCGATTTTATTGTTTCAAAAGCCGGCGCTGATGTCCCCTGGCATATCAGCCGGTTCCATCCACAGTATAAGTATTTGGATTCGGCTCCCACGCCGGCAGGCAGTCTCAAGCGGGCTGAGCAAATAGGCAAGGCAGCAGGGCTACATTACGTTTACCTCGGAAACGTGCCCGGTTCTAAATCCGAAAACACTTTTTGCTACAGCTGCGGGAGGGTGTTGATTGAGCGTGTGGGGTATCGGATAATGGCCAATCATATAGAAAATTGCTGCTGTCCTGATTGCGGGGTAAAAATAGCAGGGTTTGAGTTGTAGTGTTATTGTCCAGGTCCACGACCTCGACCGCGGCCTCGGCCGTGTCGGCCTCGACGAAAACGATGTGGAGGTTCGGAAATCATCTCGGCAGGGACATCGAGTTCGATTGGGCCGCCTTCAATTGACAATGCCTTTCCATTGACCAGAGCGTCGGCGATTTTTTTGTGGGCGGATTCGAGGATTCTGCCGAAGGTCTGGCGGGAAACGGTCATTTTTTCGGCGGCCTGTTCCTGATAAAGTCCCTGGAGGTCAGCCAGGCGGATTGCTTCAAGCTCATCGACGGTTAAGTTAACGTGCTGCAGGACGGCGAGGGGAATACCCCTGGGTTTATAATAATTAGCCAGCGGCAGGTGACCCACGCGTCTGCAATGTCTCGGTCTTGGCATATCGAATTTCCTGTTTTTTATTTGCTACGGCGTTAATGGTCGCAGATATTTTCTCCGCATTGAAGTTGGCCGGTTAAGTATTGCAGTGCCAATTCCTGTGCAGTATTATCCGTAGCACCGACGACGACGTTGATATTGTTTTGTGCGAATAATTGCTGCGCTCTTCGGCCCATTCCGGCGGCAATTATTAGTTCGACATGCAGTCCTGCCAGCCATTTGGGTAAAAGACCCGGCTCATGGCCTGGCGAATCTACCAACTCCTGGCTTTTGATATCCCTGGTGTCGGTGTCAACATCAATAATAGCGAACTGCCGGCAATGGCCGAAGTGCGCTGAAAGTTTGCCGTCTGTTATTGGAATTGCGATTCTCATTTATGTATCTCCTTATTTAGTTCTATCGTGGTTTTAATATATCCAATATTGATTCCCACAGCAATACTATTTGTTCCTTCAGGCCGTTATTCGAATATTCTACAATACTCTTTGCAGCGAGCTGTGCTTTGGTTACTGCTGTATCATAAGCAATCCTGCCAACCATCTTCAAATCTTTTTCGTTGGTTTTTCCTTCAATCTTTTTTGCGATTTCCACGTTGATATCATATTTGTTGATACAAACAGCCGTTGGAATCCTGAAATGCTCGGTTAGTTCAATGACCCTGTCAAGGTCGTGCTGGCCGGAGATAGTTGGTTCGGTAACAGCTAACACCAAATCCGCTCCAGTGATAGATGCGATGACCGGACAGCCGATGCCGGGTGAGCCGTCCACGATTATCAGGTCCCTGTTCTGCTCGGTTGCTATTCGCTTTGCCTCTTTGCGAATTAAGCTGACCAGCTTACCGCTGTTTTCCTGTGCAATTCCAAGTTTGGCGTGGACCATAGGGCCGAATCGTGTATTCGATATGAACCATTGGCCGTTGACGGCATCTTCGAATTCTATTGTGTCGATGGGGCAGAAGTGGACACAAACACCGCAGCCCTCGCACGCAATAGGGTCAATTGTATAAGTTCTTTCGACAACATCGTTGGCTGGGCCATCAAATAAAACAGCGTCGAAATTGCAAACTTCCTCACATTTGCCGCAGCCGGTGCATTTTGCTGTAATAATAGATGCCAACTTGCCGCCGCTAAAATCGTGGGTCTGTTTTGTGTCAGGCTCCAGTATCAGATGTAAATCCGCAGCGTCAACGTCGCAATCGGCCAATACAGCGTTCTTTGCAAGTGCGGCAAATGATGCAACGATGCTTGTTTTGCCGGTGCCGCCTTTACCGCTTATGACCACTATTTCTTTCATTTATGAAACCTTTATAACTTTTGTCAGGTCAGCAAAGTGCTTTTTGTATTCCGGCAATTCATCTATAATCATTCTGCCGGATGAGTATGCCTCGGCAATGCGTCGGTCGTCCGGCAACTTTAGACAGATATCTATGTTTTCAGCTTTGCAGTATTTCTCTACCTCGTCATTGCCGATGCCGTAACGATTAATAACAACGGCAAAGGGTAAATTCATTTCCCTAAGCAACTCTACGGCTAATTTAAGATCATTGAAGCCAAATGGCGTTGGCTCGGTAACAAGCAGAACAAAGTCTGTTCCTTTGACTGCTTCAACAACCGGACAGGATATCCCCGGTGGGACATCAATTATCGCCAGGTGGTTTTGTTTTATATGGTTTTTCACTTTTTTTATCAGGGACGGCGTTCGCACGTGGCCAATACGCAATTTGCCGTGAACAAAATCGATGTCACCGGCTTTGCCGAATTCAATATCTCCGATGTTGAGCGGCTTTTGCTTTATTGCGTCGGCAGGGCATACACGCATACATCCGCCGCAGGAATGACAAAGCTGCTCAAAGGTCAACACGTTTTCCTTGATACAGATAATAGCACTGTACTGGCAAATTTCGTCGCATTTACCACAGCCAATGCACTTTTCCAAATCGACTTGCGGTATATCTACGGTGACCTGTTGGCTGTGGTCGATTTGCGGCTTTAAGAAAATGTGGCCGTTCGGCTCTTCAACATCGCAGTCAAGGTATTGAACTTTTTTCCCCAGGCCAGCAGCATAATGAGCAAGATTAGTGGCAATTGTTGTTTTGCCTGTGCCACCTTTGCCGCTTGCAACAGCGATAACGAAACCATCCAGCATATCATTTGTCCATACCAAAGTGTGATTCGACATTCGGGCCGGCGGCCTCGGTTAACTTACCAGTTTTGAAAAGCTCAACGGCTTCTGCGACCGTCCCTGTTGCACCGGTGTACAATTTGAGACCGGCGGCACTTAAGGTGCGCTCGGCGTTTGGGCCGCAGTTGCCTGTCAAGACGGCCTCGGCGCCGCTGTCAATTACCACCTTGGCAGAGCTAATGCCGGCCCCGCCGGCAGCAGCAACATTTTCATTCTCAATCACGCTGAAATCCATCGTTTCGGTGTCAATAATTACAAAGTAAGCTGCTCTTCCGAACCTTGGGTCGACTTCGGAATCCATCATTTTTCCCGTTGATGTTATTGCAATTTTCATATCATACCTTTCTTCCTCAAAGTATAGAGGGTGGGCGCATACCAACTCTGTACCCACTCTCTATAGGTATTGACCGTTACTTTTTGCTTTCTTGTTCAAGCTCGGCCATGCGCTCTTTGATTTCATCAAGAGCATTCTGGAAATACTCTGCTTGCTGTTTGAGGCCGGCAAGCTCCTGCTCCGGAGCTACTGTTGGTGCAGCTGGTGCAGGGTAGGGCGCATAAGGGTAATTAGCAGCGCCCCAAGCGGGGTAGCCATAACCAGTTCTGGCCCAACCAAAACCTCGTCCAAAACCTCGACCTCGGCCAAAACCGCCACCTCGGAAACCTCGTCCCCAGCCACCGTAGCCACGGCCACCAACGGGATTCATAAAACCGGGCACCGGATAGCCCGCACAGAAACCAGCAGCTCTTCCTGTCATTGGTCCCATACCAGCAGGACCTGTTCCATCTCCACGTGGCATAGTAATTCTCCTTTCTTGAAAAATCGGTTAACAATTTATTGCCTTGTCATTCTTGTACCACACTCAGGACAATCTCTTTGGTTGCATGGTTGTCCTACAACATGCGGAACCTGGTGGCCACAGTTGGAGCATACACAATTTCCGCCCGGTCCTGCGGCGAACGGCCCGCCCATTTGGCCTCTGCCAGCCCTGCTGCCCATACGTCGGCCCGGGCCGCGTCCAGCCCCAGCCGGTCCTGTTCCATTACCTCTCGGCATAATATTTCTCCTTATATCAGTTAGCTTACCAATTCGTCTAAAGCCTCGATAACCAACGGTATATGCGTATACGCAGGACCTCCACCCATCATCACCGCTACCCCTGCGGCTTCCAGTATTTCCTCTTTGGTAGCACCGGCATCGAGGCACTTCTGCACATGTAGTTTAATGCAAGGCTCACATTGCTTGGCAACAGCGATTCCCATTGCGACCAGTTCCTTTTGTTTGACGGTTAGCACTCCTTTTGCCATTGTTTTACTGAACAGCCCAGCAAAGCCACTTGCCGTCGCGTTTGTCTGCGACTTCATCTTTTCCAAGTCATTTTTAAACTTTGCCAAAAATTCCTTTGTTTTCATTTTTAACTCCTTCTAAATATATATTGCTTTGTCTTCGCAAAACAACAGTACCAATTTCACAACCAAGATGCTCAGCAAGAACCGGGCATTTAGCTTTCAGCAGAAAGAAAATATTCTTATTAACATTGCTTAGGGTTTCATAATTGCCCTGTCCCTTGGCAATGACTAAATCCGCTTCGTTGAATCGGCGACGAAAATCCTGTGAGCAACTCTCGAGGATGGTGCCGGGGGCATCGGAGCCATTATCGATAACGTTAACTATATCGGTTAAGCCGACTATCTGGGCGTCTTCCATTGTCGCATCATTTATAATTGGGCCGGTCTTGACAACAAAAGTTATGTTTTCGCAAGGCAGTTGTTCAATTAACAGGCGGTCAAAAACGATTTCGCCGGCGTTATCGCCAATGTAAAGAATATCTTTTGCCTGAGTTGTTGCGTTCCTGAATTCTTTCATAGCCTCCGTGTCCAGTGGGTCTGTCAGAGATTGAGCAATAGTTTTTTCAATCTCGGATTCTGCTAATTCGGTTTTGACGCCCAAATCAATGATATTTCCCGCGATAGCCAACCGAACTGCAGTCTCGAACGGGTCGATGGAGGTTTCAACACGCTCTTTCAGTTCGGGATACATTTCCAAAGCCAACTTGTTAAAGCGGTCCTTCATTTCCAAGTAGGGGTCGTGAACGCCGGTTAATTTGCGAATCAGGTGGTGTATTTGCTGTCCCATAAGCGGCGGGCTTTGACGCATATCCATATTAGAAGCCAGGCGAAGGACCTCCCGCAGCACCTGTTCGTGGATTTGCTCGTCGTCGGTAACCATCCTTGCTGCATCAAGTGCCTGGCGAATAAAACACGGCATACAGTCAAAATAAGTTTTCATAAACAATCAGGCCTCGTTTATTGCAATCTGTTGTTAATCTTTGTTTTTTTGCTGTGAACAGGCGTCTAATAGTCTCTACGTATATTATGGGCATATGCCCATAATAAATCCAGTAAAAAATTTTAAAAAATGAAAAATTTTTTGCAGATAGGGATTTTTGAGTAATTAAGTGGGTTTTTGGAAAAATGGGAAAATATGTGCAATTGGTGGAAATTTGGCTAAAATTGATAGTTTGTGGTTTGTAGTTGAGAGGTTGTTGTGAAGATAATTGCCGATGCGAATATTCCGTTTGCAGCCCGGTGCTTTTCCTCGGTTGGTGAGGTTGAGGTTGTCGGCGGGCGAGAGATAGGGCCAAGTGTTGTCCGCGATGCGGATATTGTGCTGGTTCGCAGTATAACAAGGGTAGATTCGGATTTATTAGCGGGCAGTAAGGTCCGTTTCGTAGGTACCGCTACCATCGGCTTTGAGCATATAGATGCTGAGTATCTTTCGAGAAGCAATATTGGTTTTGCATCGGCGCCGGGGTCGAACGCTAATTCTGCAGCCGAGTATGTTATTGCCGCGTTACTTAATATTGCCAAACAGTATAGTATTGACCTGGATGGTAAATCGATAGGTATTATAGGCGTAGGTAATGTTGGCAGCAGGGTTGAGAAAAAGGCAAAAGCATTAGGAATGAAAGTTTATCTCAATGACCCGCCTTTGCAGAGGCAAAGCAGCGACCCAAAATACCTGCCGATAGAGGAGCTTTTTGATTGTGATTTTATAACGCTTCATACGCCGTTGACTTTTGAGGGTGGGGACAAAACGTTTCATCTTGCTGACGAGAAATTTTTCAAATCACTTAAAGCCGGTTGTGTCTTTCTTAATACATCTCGCGGCGGTGTAGTTGACAGCAGCGCTTTGAAAGCAGCAATAGGAGCGGGCAGATTGCAAGCTGCCGTGCTCGATGTCTGGGAGAACGAGCCGAACATCGATACGGAACTTCTGGAAATGGTTGATATTGGCACACCACACATTGCCGGTTATTCGCTGGACGGCAAGATTGTGGGTATGATTATGATTTACAAGGCTGTTTGCAAATATTTCGGATTTAGCGCCAAATTCGACGTCGGGTCGTTTTTGCCTGCACCTGCTGTGCCGGAGTTGGAGATAAATCCAAACAGCAGCAGCGAGCAGGATGTGTTATTGGGCGCTGTAGAGAAGATTTACAAAATTGTCGAAGATGACTGCAAGCTCAGGCAGATTTTAGAAGAGAGAGCGGAAAGAAAAGGCGAGTTTTTTGATGGACTGCGCAAGAATTATCCTGTCCGAAGGGAATTTGGCAATACACGGATAATAACAGCCACAGAGGACACAGAGAGCACAGAGAATAAATTAGAAGAGGGTTTGAAAATTAAATCTCTTGCTGGGAAATTAGCGGGGATAGGATTTAAGGTATAAATAATAGCGTTTAGTAAAAATTCGAAATCCGAATATCGAAATCCGAAACAAATTCGAATTTTCAAATACCAAATGTTCAAAACAGATTCTTCGCTTCACTCAGAATGACAAAGGGAAGCTAAAAGTGAAAAGCGGTGAGGAAAATATGGTTGAGTGGCCGAGGGGAAGATTGGATTTTTCGGCTGGCTGCGTTGTGATGGGGGTTTTGAATGTCACGCCTGATTCATTCAGCGATGGCGGCCAGTTTCTCGATACCGATAGGGCCATCGAGCACGGTCTGCAAATGGCTGCTGATGGGGCTGCGATAATAGATGTTGGGGCTGAATCTACTCGGCCGGGCGCCAAATCTGTTTCGGCTGAGGAGCAGATAAAACGGGTAGTCCCTGTGATAGAAGCGCTTGCTCAAAAGGTGGATGTGCCGATTAGTATTGATGCTAAAACGCAAGAAGTTGCTCAAGCCGCTTTAGAAATAGGGGCAGCAATGATAAACGATATTACCGCTTTGAGCGATGAGCGAACGGGAGAACTGGCAGCCGAACAGCAGGTGCCGGTTGTTTTGATGCATATGCTGGGGGAACCTTCTACAATGCAGATTGAGCCAAAATATAAAGACGTAGTTAGTGAGGTTCGTCAGTTTCTGCTGAAGAGGGCGAAGCGGGCAGAACAGTTTGGTATTGAGAGAAGCAGAATTTTCATAGACCCTGGAATCGGCTTTGGCAAGACGTTAGAGCATAACCTTTTGCTTTTGAGAAATATTGATAAGTTTGTCGCTACCGACTATCGCGTGCTTGTCGGCACGAGTCGTAAGAGCTTTATTGGCAAGATGACGGGCAAGGAAAGTCCCACTGACCGAATATTCGGCACCGCTGCCTCGGTTGCTTTATGTGTTGCTGAAGGGGTCTCAATAGTGCGTGTACACGATGTAGCTGAGATGGTGGAGGTGGTGAAGGTGGCGAATGCTATCATCTCAGCGGGCTCAGGGTTTGCCTTGCGGCAGAAGAAGTAGTATTGACATAAGGGCTAACGCCGCATAGGATATTGTCGGGATCGGAGGTAAGCTTATGGGCTCAATTGATATTGAAATTTGCTCCAATTGCGAGCGGGAGATTGCCCGGTCCGAACAGGCTTACGTTTTTAAGGGTAATATTGTCTGCGCGGAATGTAATAAAGAGTTGCGAAGTGGCCCGAAACTTCAGCCGGTCGCTTCGTCCGAGCCTCAACCTGAATCAACCGGCCCTTCAAAGCCAAAAGATGTACAAGAAAGAGGAAAGCAGAACTGGCGTGTAGACAAATCTGTCGGGTTCATCATTGCCGGTGTCATTCTCTGTCTCTTAGGCGTTGCGCTGATAGACATTGGGCTGGCCGGCTTAGCTGTCTGGTTCTTTTTGGGCTTCTCACTAATTGGCATGTTGGTGGCAGGTGGATGTGTCACATTCGGGATGCTAATCCTCATATTAGGAATAGCGGCTGTAGTGGTAGCAGTCATATCTGTCCGACGTTCGCCTCGTCGAAAATAGTAGGCAAAGAAAAATCCTCATATAGGATATTCGGCACTGCTGCCTCAGTTGCTTTATGTGCTGCAGCCGGTGTCTCGATTGTCCGCGTCCACGATGTAGCCGAAGTGGTTGATGTAGTGAAGGTTGCCAATGCAATCGAAAATGCTTAGCAGCAGAAGCCACGAATAGGGAGATTTCCTATGAAAAAGAAACACAAAATTATACTTGTGGCCGTGCTGATCATTATCGTAAGTTTTGTTGTGCGTGAAATAGGCATCATCGATGTTAATCTTTATAAATCCCAATCTAACACAACATACACACAAACGATGGCCAAGCAGGGCAATACTTCCGGTAGTTTTACTGTGGTGATCAACTGGGAGCCAGGCGAACATGCATCTGATGCGGCAAATGAGAACGTAATAACGGCCAATTTAACCGAGTTAAAAGTCGCCGGCAACACGTGGCTGCCGTTTTACAAAAATGCGAATGCATCCTATCACTTTGAGTACAGCACACATAGCGGAAATATCAGCGGTGACCTCAAAGGCCAAGTCGCGATGCGCGTATCAGGGCTGTGCTCCCGTAGGAAGCTTGTGGAGTTGATTAAGAAAGACGTGGAAAAGCGGATCAATCAATATTTTCAACAACAATTAAAAGGCAAATAAATCACCTCTGGCTGCTCTTCATAGCGCAAGTCGATTATGGACTTACAGCGATTTTTAGTGCTTCGTTTGTGTTTTTGACGAGGCGAGTTAAGCCTTAAGATAATTTTCGATTCTTTTGATGAATTTTTCTGCGTCGTTAACTCTTTTGGCGGCTCTATCCTGCTCAATTTCGATGTAAATATCATAATCGCCGATTACTCTGTCTTCCTGCTCGGCGGTGAGAATTCTTGCGAAGTCCTTCTCTATTTTACCCGTTTTTATCAGATGAAGGCCAAACATCTTTCGCACAGCACTGTGAGAGGTTGGAGTAATATCGACTGTCAATAGGGCGGCTTTAGCAGCATGTAGGACTGCATAATAGGCTCTGGAGACACAGTCTTCATAAAGTTGACTTTCCAGGAGAGTTTTTGCAGCCAAGAGAGCTTTTTTAGCCCGAGTTAGTTCTTTTTGTGATAAGTCATTCATACCGTAATTGCATCCCTGCTGACATTGCATATAAAAGAGGTGTTTTCTTTACGGAGCTGGTTGAATTTGTCTTTGCTGATAATTTTTGGTGATATGCAAACGTCCGTTTGCAGCAATATATCTGTTGCAATATCATAAACTGTATCACAAATATGCCAGTCATCGGTTGCCACAATAACCAGAACATCTAAATCAGAATCGGGCCGGTCGTCACCGCGAGCCTTCGAGCCGAACAATTTTAGCTCGATTAGCTCGTCGCCCAAAATTTGCTTAAGGCCGACTTTAAACTGCTCAAGACCCGATTTTTCTTCCGTACTTAGCGCCATTTTTGAAACACTGTTTTGATAAACAAGAAGTTAAGCAATCTTTCCTACACATGATAATACCATAACGCCGTGGTAAAGACAACTAAAAAGCGACTTGCAAGTCAGTTTAGTTTTAGTCGGTGTTGAGGGCGATTTTAAGGGCCTCGGTTGTATTTTTGACGAATGCGAATTTGAGGCCCTTTTTGGCTTCTTTGGGGACTTCGGGGAGGTCTTTTTTGTTTCTGGCAGGTAGGATTACGGTTTTTATACCAGCCTGTTTTGCGGCGAGGATTTTTTCCTTCAGGCCGCCAACAGGTAAAACCAGGCCGCGTAAGGTTATTTCGCCGGTCATTGCCACGTCCGGCCTAACGGCCTTACCCAATAATAGTGAGACCAGCGATGTGAACATTGCCACTCCGGCGCTTGGGCCGTCTTTGGGAATTGCTCCTGCGGGGACGTGTATGTGATAATCGAATTTTCTGAATCTGCCGGGTTCGATTTTTAGTTTTTTGGCGTTTGCCTTTACGATGGAGAAGGCGGCCTGTGCGCTTTCCTTCATAACATCGCCAATATGGCCTGTCAGCTGCAACAGGCCTTTGCCCGGCATAGAGGCGGATTCGATAAAGAGCAGCTCACCGCCGACCGGTGTAAAGGCGAGGGCAGTTGCGACGCCAGGTATTCCGGTTCTCAGGGCCAGCTCCGATTCAAATTGGGCGGGGCCGAGGATTTTTGAGAGGTCTGCTTTGCCTATAGTTGCTTGTCTTTTTTTGGCCTTGGCTATTTCAGTGGCGACAGCTCTGCAGATAGCGGCTATGCTTCTTTCAAGATTTCGCACACCCGCCTCGCGCGTGTAGCTGCGAATTATTGCAAGTACCGCTTCGTCTTTTATGGTCAGGCGGCTTTTGTTTAAGCCGTGCTCTTTTAGCTGGCGGGGGATAAGATATTTTTTTGCGATGTGGAGTTTTTCGGTTTCGGTGTAACCGGGCAGTTCAATAACTTCCATTCTGTCACGCAGTGCCGGGGGCACCGGCTCAGTATAATTTGCAGTGCCGATGAACATGACGGTGGACAAATTAAAAGGCTGGTCAAGGTAATGGTCGGTGAAGCTAAAATTCTGTTCGGGGTCGAGCACCTCCAGCAGCGCGCTTGCGGGGTCGCCTCTAAAGTCTTGTCCGATTTTGTCCAATTCGTCGAGCATGAATACGGGGTTTTTGCTGCCGCACTTTCTCAATTCCTGTAGTATTCTTCCCGGCAAAGCTCCAATGTAGGTCCTTCGATGTCCCCGGATGTCGGCTTCGTCTCTGATTCCGCCGAGTGATATGCGGATGAATTTTCTTCCCATAGCTCGTGCGATGGATCTGCCAAGCGACGTTTTGCCTACGCCGGGTGGGCCGACAAAGCAAAGTATGGGGCTTTTACCCGTTGGGTTCAGCTTGCGGACAGCGAGGAATTCGAGGATGCGTTTTTTTACCTTGCGCAAGTCGTAGTGGTCGGCGTTTAGTATTCGCTGGGCCTTGTTGATATCGAGCTGGTCTTTGGTTTGGATAGACCAGGGCAGCTCACAAACCCAGTCCAGATATGTGCGGATAACGCTATATTCCGGTGACGCAGCGGGTATCTTGCTTAACCTGTCTAATTCGCGAAGGGCTTCTTGTTCGACCTTTTTGGGCATTTTCGCTTTTATGATGTTCTTATTAATGTGCTTGAGCTCTTCGGTTTGTGAGTCTGCCTTGCCAAGCTCGGACTGAATGGCTTTTAGCTGTTCCTGCAGGAAATATTCCCGCTGATTTTTCTCTATCGATTCTCTGACCCGCCCCTGGATTTTGTGGCTTAGCTCGAGGACTTCCAACTGATTTGCCAGGACAACGGACACCTCTTCAAGGCGTTTGACAGCGTCAAGCTCTTCGAGTAATTTTTGTTTTTTCGCAATGTCAAGGCTGAGATTGGCAGCTAAAAAGTCAGCCAGAGCGGAGGGGTTTTCGATATTCTCCAGCAGCACAGAAGCTTCTTCGGGCACGCTGGGACTTAATGCGATAACACGGTTGGCCGTCTGTCTGACGCTGACAATAAGTGCCTGAAGTCTTTTTGTTATCTTTGCTTTAACGCTGAGCAGTTGGACTGCGGCCTTCAGGTATGGTTCTGTCGTTAGCCTTTCCGTTATTTTGAAGCGGGCTATGCCGTGGACTACAACGTGGATTGAGCCCTGCGGCATTTTTGTGATTTTCAGCACCGATGCAGCGGTTCCGATGGAGTAGATATCGTCGAAGCTTGGCCTGTCAGTTTCGGGATTGTGCTGCGTGACAAGTCCTATGACGGATTCGTTGGGCTTGGTGTCGGCAAGTAAGGCTTTACTTCTCTCGCGCCCTATTGCCAACGGCGTTACCGTCCCCGGATAGGCAACGGCATTTCGAATCGGCAGGATGCCGATTACGTCCGGCAGCTTGAATTCATGGTTGTTCTCATGTAATTCAGGCTTTTCATCGCGCAAATAGGGCTCAAGACTTGTGGGGTCTTCTGCCGACATTTCGAGTGAGCCATCACTATTGGAAAACAAAAAATTTCTCAAATAACCTGCCATCGTTTCTGTGAGCCTTCTATTGTATCGAACAAAAATGATACACAACTAAAGTTAAAAACTGAACACAGAAGCAGAAAAAAGCATAAAATAGTGCAGATTAACAAAACGAGCTTTTGACTTGTAGGTTTGTTTGGTTTTTTTGCCTGCTCAGCACATTTTTATACTCCTCGGATGAGCAAAAAGGCAAATTTGGTTAAATTGTGATAAAAAAACTGTCAGCTTTTGGCTTTCTGTTCGTCATAATTATAGAATCCGGGATTGGGAGCTCTTATTGAACGGCCATTTAGAAAAGAAATTGGTTGCGTCTTGTCGTAATGGAGACAAGTCGGCATATACGGGCCTTGTCAAGGCGTATTCCGGGCGTGTCTTTGGGATTTGTCTGGGGATGCTCGGCAATAGTCACGACGCCGAAGATGTCGCCCAGGAGACATTGCTTACAGGCTTTACTAACATAAAGCAGCTTCGGGACGATGAGCAGTTCGGGGCGTGGCTTGGCCGAATTGCAAAAAATCTGTGCATCGACTTTATCCGACGGCAAAAATTCAAACGAAATGCTTTTGTTAACGGGGCTGAGGCAGGCCAGAGCAGTTCAAAAGAGTATCCCGAACTTGAAGGCGCTTTAGCGAAATTGCCGGAAGATTCTCGGCTTGCCTTAATGCTTTACTATTTTGATGGGCGAAGCACCAGAAATATCGCGGAAACATTCGAAACCAGCGAGGCTGCGGTACAGACTCGCATAAGCCGAGCAAGGAAACAATTGCGTGAAATATTGGACACTGAGGGAGACGAATAATGGAAAACACTTGCGAAAATTTCCAGGAGCAAATTTTAGAGCTTATAACAGGCACTTTGCCGGCTGAAAAAGCTGCTGACTTGGAGCGTCATATAAGCAAATGTCCGAGTTGTAGGGCGTATCTTGAGGCTCTGCAAACCGATGATAAATTGCTTGGTGAGTTCGCAGAGGCGATGCAGCCGAGGGTGGCCCGGCTTGAAAACAACGTGATAGATGCTATCAATCGTGGGATACCCAAAAGAAAGGCTAAGTCTATTTCAATATGGAGAAAAATTATAAAAAGCAGAATAACAAAATTCGCTGCTGCGGCAGTGATAATTATTGCGGTGCTTATAGGCATGTATCAGTTCGGAGGCTCAATTGACGGAGCAAGTGTTGCTTTCGCGGAGATTAAAAAGGCTGTGAATGAAATGCCTCTGCTGCACAAAGTCCTCCAGACGGAGAGGGATGGTAAAAAGTTCTATACAGAGAACTGGTATTGTTTTGAGTCAAAAACGGTACTGTCAAAATATGCGGTTGATGGCAAATGCTTTAAGATTAGTTCTTTGGATTATTATACGATGGAGAATATTGTCTACGATCCTGATTCCGATGTGGTAAGAGTCTCGTATCGTGTAGATGTAGATTCTGGTGGTCTTCCATCTTCTCCGTGGTTGATAGTAGGAGATTATATAGAGCAGTATGTGTGGGAAGATGCGGAGGTTAGCCACGAAAAAGGCTTATATGAAGGAAACGACGTGGACATATATTATTTTTCGATAGCCCGTAATTTTAGAGATGAGCGGGAGGAGGCTGAATTTATCGTTAATCGAAACAGCCATTTGCCTATTCTTTATAAAAGAAGATTTTGGACGCCGGAGGGTCGGCTAAGGATTGGCCAGGTCATCAGTTTCGATTTTCGTGAAAAAGGCCCAAAAGACATTTATGATCTTGGAGTTCCCGGAACAACTAAGGTCGTCTATGATTTGGAATCAAAAAAACGGTTTGAAAAGAAACGTCAACTTCTGCAGGAGAAACTTGTTTACGAAGAGCGATTTAAGGAAGTTTACCAATTGAAAGAAGGCGAAGTATTAAGGCATATCCCACCATCACTTGCAGAGCCAAGAATCAAAATAGACCAGATAAGCAGATCACTGAGGCAATTAAAGCGAGAAGGCAGCCAAATTATGCCACGCACGGCAACTGGCGAAAAAGAACGAAAGAACCAAGAAAGCTATTACACCATGTTTAGTTGGGACGGAAAAATAATTAGGGATAATAGGCCCATTTTTACAGGTGGTGTTTCTTTGAAAACAGCTTTTGAAAGAATAATTGGGCTGTCCAAGTTCCAGTATGATATTCCAAATACACTTGTTAGCATCGAAATTCCTGGTGATTGGGTTGTCAGAAAAGGAAGCTCCAAGCAGCAACAGCTTAGGGCTTTGGAGAGAATCGTTCAAAGTTATACGAAACGACCCATACGCTTCGAGAGACGACAGATTGAACGTGAGGTAATCGTCGCACGGGGGAAATTTCAATTCAAGCCACTCTCAGGCACCTTCGACGATTCCTGGATACACGTCTTTTCTGACAAGCTCGACCCTGATGAGCGAGGCGGTGGTACCTTACATTCGTCACTTGATAGATTCTTAAACCAACGCTTAGCAGTTACCCAGCTAAACCAGCAGGTAGTCAATCTGACCGAATCATCTGATAATGTTGTACATAACTATGGAACCCACATGTCTGCGTATTTAGGCAAAATACCTGACGGATCAGAGAGGGATGCTAAGCTCGACCTTTTGCTGGGAAACCTTGCTCGGCAAACATCGATTACTTTCACCAAAGAACGTCGCAAGGTCGACGTGTGGTATGTTATTGACAGGCACAAGGAAAAATAATGGATGAGGCAATCAAACTCTGTGTGAAAGGCGTGGCTAAATAGAGATTGGAAATGGATTCCTGCTCCTCGCTTTCATAGGGACAAGCTTCGCAGGAATGACAAAGTATTGCGCTTACAATGACCACCGTTACTTTATGCCGGCGTGGTAGCTTTGCAGTGATCTTACGGGGGCCGGGCCGGCTCGGCTGGCGGCGATGCCCTTTACGGCGGCGGCGGCAGCGGCTGTCGTGGTAATATAAGGCACTTTGTACCTGATGGCTGCCTTGCGGATATAAGAATCGTCGTATTTGCTCAGCTTGCCGCTGGGGGTGTTTATAATTAGCTGAATCTCGGCGTTTTTAATGGCATCTACAATGTTTGGTCTGCCCTCGTGCATTTTGAGGATATGCTCGGTTTTGAGGCCATTATCTGTCAGGAAGCGATGCGTGCCGTTGGTTGCCTTGATTTTGAAGCCGAGTTTCTGGAACTCCTTTGCGACTTTGAGGGTGGCCGCCTTGTCTGCGTCGGTAACAGTTATCAGGACAGTGCCTTCAGCGGGAAGTTGTTGTTTTGCAGCCTGCTGGGATTTGAAGAAGGCAAGAGGGAAGGAATTGGCCATGCCGAGCACTTCGCCGGTCGAGCGCATCTCCGGACCGAGAACAGGGTCGACTTCCGGAAACATGTTGAACGGGAAGACAGCTTCCTTTACGCCAAAGTGCGGAATCGGGCGCTGCTTTAAGTTGAGGTCGGAAAGTTTTTTGCCGAGCATAAGCTGGGTTGCAAGTCGAGCCATAGAGACATTGCAGACTTTTGAAACCAGAGGTACGGTGCGTGACGCCCGCGGGTTGGCTTCAAGAACATAAACGAGATCCTTCGCTCCTCGCTCAGGACTGGCTATGGCATACTGAATATTCATCAGGCCGACGACGTTTAGTTCCGTCGCTATTTTTCTGGTGTATTCGCAGATAGTGTTGATATGCTTTTCGGGTATGCTGACAGGTGGAATCACACAGGCCGAGTCGCCGGAGTGAATGCCGGCCAGCTCGATGTGCTCCATAACTGCGGGGACGAAAGCGTCAGTGCCATCGGCGATAGCGTCGGCCTCGGCTTCTATGGCGTTCTCCAGGAATTTGTCAATCAGGATAGGGCGTTCAGGTGTAACTTCCACTGCGGCAGCGACATAGTGCTTTAGCATATCTTCATCGTGGACTACTTCCATAGCGCGTCCACCGAGGACATAGGACGGCCTTACCATTAAGGGATAGCCGATTCTTTCTGCGATGTTAATGGCTTCGTCAAGGTTGCTTGCCATACCGGATTCGGCCATAGGTATGTTCAGGTTTTTCATCACTGCCCTGAAGCGGTCGCGGTCTTCAGCCAAATCTATTGTCTCAGGTGATGTCCCGATTATTTTAACGCCGGCCTGGGCCAGCTCGTTGGCGATATTAAGCGGGGTCTGCCCTCCGAACTGGACA
This sequence comes from Phycisphaerae bacterium, assembly GCA_030615025.1. Classification (GTDB taxonomy): domain Bacteria; phylum Planctomycetota; class Phycisphaerae; order Sedimentisphaerales; family Anaerobacaceae; genus CS2-K091. The sequence goes on from JAUXAB010000057.1 coordinate 19,014, forward strand.
ATAGCACCTTCGGGCTTTTCCTTCTCATAGATGCTCAGCACGTCCTCAACAGTGAGTGGCTCAAAGTAAAGCTTGTCTGACGTATCGTAGTCTGTTGAGACCGTTTCAGGGTTGCAGTTGACCATAATCGACTCATACCCCTCGTCGCGCAGCGTAAAGGCGGCGTGGACACAGCAATAGTCGAACTCGATTCCCTGGCCAATGCGGTTGGGACCACCGCCCAAGACCATTATCTTGCGTTTTTTGCTGACCTGGACCTTGTCCGGGGCATTATAGGTGGAGAAATAATAAGCTGCATTTTCTACGCCGCTGACAGGGACAGGTTCCCAGGCCTCGACAACACCTAAAGAAATGCGGCGCTTGCGGATTTGAGTTTCCGGGATACCAAGTATTTTGGAGAGATATCGGTCTGCGAAGCCGTCCTTCTTGGCCTGTATTAACAGCTTATCGGGAAGCTGTTTGCCCTTGTACCTTAGTATTTGCTCCTCGAGCTGGACAAGCTCCTGCATTTGTTTGAGAAAGAAGCGTTTGATGTGCGTTTTCTCAAAGAGGGCGTCGATGTCAGCGCCTTTACGCAGCGCCTCATACATAATGAACTGGCGCTCGCTTGAGGGGTAACTTAAACGGTTCATCAATTCGTCCAGAGGCAGGTCGTGAAAATTTTTGGCGAATCCAAGACCATGACGGCCGATCTCAAGAGAGCGGATAGCCTTCTGGAAGGCCTCCTTATAATTCTTGCCAAGGCTCATTGCCTCGCCGACAGCACGCATTTGTGTGCCGAGTTTGTCCTCAACGCCTTTGAACTTTTCAAAGGCCCATCGTGAAAACTTGACCACGACGTAATCGCCGGAAGGCGTGTATTTTTCGAGCGTGCCGTCTCTCCAGTAGGGTATCTCGTCGAGAGTGAGGCCTCCAGCCAGCAATGAAGAAACGAGGGCTATCGGGAAGCCGGTGGCTTTGGAGGCAAGTGCTGATGAGCGGGAGGTTCTTGGATTTATTTCGATTACTACGACCCGGCCTGTATCTGGGTCGTGAGCAAACTGGATGTTAGTGCCGCCTATGACCTCGATGGCGTCGACGATGTCGTAGGAGTATTTTTGCAGTTGTTTTTGCAATTTCGGGTCGATAGTGAGCATAGGAGCGGTGCAGTATGAGTCTCCTGTGTGCACGCCCATTGCATCGACGTTTTCGATAAAGCAAACGGTTATTTTCTGGCTTTTGGCATCACGAACCACTTCCAGCTCCAATTCCTCCCATCCGAGAACAGATTCTTCGACCAGGATTTGTCCGACAAGACTTACAGAAAGGCCCCGAGCGGCCACGATGCGCAGCTCTTCGACATTGAACACTGCTCCGCCCCCGGTGCCACCCATGGTGTATGCAGGACGGATTATGACCGGATAACCAAGCTCATCAGCGATTTTTTCAGCTTCCTCCACGCCAAAGGCCAATTTGCTTTTTGGCATCTCGATACCCAGCCGGTTCATTGTTTCTTTGAAGGCGCCGCGGTCCTCACCACGCTTTATGGCATCTATCTGAACGCCGATTATTTTGACCCCATATTTATCAAGCACGCCTGCATGGGCAAGCTCGGAAGACAGATTGAGTCCGCTTTGACCGCCAAGATTTGGCAGGAGCGCATCGGGCCTTTCCTTTTCGATGATTTTTGTCATAGTCTGGAGGTCAAGCGGCTCGATATAGGTTACATCGGCCGTGCCCGGGTCCGTCATAATGGTCGCCGGGTTGGAATTGACCAGCACAATCTCATAGCCCAATTTGCGAAGGGCCTTGCAGGCTTGAGTACCGGAGTAGTCAAACTCGCAGGCCTGGCCAATGATGATGGGGCCAGAGCCGATAATCATGACTTTTTTTATGTCATCTCGCTTCGGCACGCTAAATTTCTCCGTTTTTCTTGTTTTTTCCTTTCCACAGACATTTTCGCCTTGGGCGCAAATATGTTGCGGTGGATTAAACTACATAGAGGTTGAGCTGTCAAATAAGAAAATGTTATAAGCCAGGTAAGCAGAATCGATTTTCAGCCCTCGCTTTGGGATTACTGGCAAAGTGTGGACCCTTTTCGAGTGTTCGTTATGTTTGCTCGGTGGTGATTGGTATGCGGATAGCTATAGCCCGCCGGATTTGTTCGCGGCGATTATGTGATATTTTCAGCTCCTTGCTGGTGGTGGTGGTGGTGCCCTTACCGGCTTCAGCGCCGAGCCTTGCGACCTCCGCCCCCTTTTTCCTCCTTCATTCCTCTTGTCTTGCCCTTGCCTCCTTCTTCCCTGGGATGGGGGCGACCGTGTTTTCCCCTACCCTTTTCTTGTTGTTCAGCTCCTTTGCCGAGAGACATTGCCTTGGCGGGCTTTCCCAACTGCTTTTGGCGCTTCAGTTCCTTCATTTTCTGACGCAATCTCTTGCGTTCCTCCCAGCGTCGGTTGGTCTCCTGATGAATTGCCTTAGCGAGGTCTTGACCTTTTACCCCCGCTTTTACTCTTTCAACCACAAACTTGCCGAGCGGTTCAAAATCGAACGGGCCCAGGCCACGATCGAGCCCTGCCTTAGCCGTTTCCTCTGCGTGGTTTAATGGCACCCCTTTTCGTGCGGCCATTTCAAGGGCACGCAATGCCGCGTTAAGGCGGGCCTCAGCGTGCTTGCGAACAGCGCTCTTTGCGCGATTTAGGCCATGCCCCCACCGCTGCCTCTTAGCATTATCCCACTTTTCCCATCCTGGGGGGAGCTCGGTTTCCCAGCCTTGCTTCTTCCCTTGCTTCCAACCTGGGGGATGCTCGGTAAGCTGCCCCGTTTTCTTGCCTTTACCTTTGCCCTTAGCTGAGACCGTGTCGCAGCTCCATAATAGAACAAAGGCAATGAGCAGCGAAAGCAAAACCCTTTTCATAATATGTTCTCCTGATTTATTGATTACCGAGCCATCGATTATTTCGCCTGCGTCGCCGGACTTAGCCGATTTGGCAAAATCCTATCAGCCTTGCAGGATGGCAAACTCGAAACATTCCCTTTACTGCCCCTGCTTTAGTACCCTGATTGTGTCAGAGCCCCCAAACTTCGTGCCATCAATAAGCTCACCACTGACGGTCAGCTCTACCAGCCCTTCAACAGCATTTAGCATCTGCTGGGTTTGGTATCGGCTCAGTTTGACAAGCAGCTTGTTTGCCCCCTGGTTGGTTCTGCTCCACACAGGCCCGATTTCTTCATTTTCATTTAGAACAATAGTGTCGGTATCTATATCGCCAATATCATAGTTGTCGTCGAGAAGTATAATAGTGCAGCTAATCCAATTTCCATTGCTTTCAAGGTTTAGAGTTTTGGGCATTATTTTAACAGTGGCAGGAATTGAGAATACGAATTCGTCGGCTCCGATGTCTATTTTCTCGCCTAATATCCGTGGGTTTCCATCGATGTCGGTTTCATCAGGGCCTGCGACAAACCCAGGGTCGCCGGCATCAATGCAGGGAGAGCCTTCAAGCAAGTGGTAATCACCCTCAACATAGTTTCCACTGTTATCAATGTAGGCTGCCTTGACAAATTGGGGGTGGGGGTCAATATCTATGTTGCCCTGACCCCAGTCTATGGTGCAGCCATTCTCGGATATTACATTTTGGTTTTGGCCCTGGATGTCGCAATATGAAATCTGGATTGAGGTAGGATCGCCCAGGTTGCCGACCATTATCTCTGATGCATACGGCGCCGTATCGCCCCAGAGAATACTGTGACTTATAGACAGATTACTTGCGTTGTAGCAGTAGACGGCTCCTGCCGACCTGGAAGCTGTGTTTTGGCTAATAGTGCAATTGGTGATAAGCGGCTTGCCGGGGAAGTGGCTGTAAATTGCGCCGCCGTCAGGTGCGGCGTTTCCACTGATGATGCAATTTTTTATTGTCGGACTGCTGCCATTTAAGTATATGCCGCCGCCACCGACCAATGCTGAGTTTGCTATGATTTGGCAGTTAGTAATCACAGGATAACTTTTGCCGTTTGTACATGCGATACCGCCACCCCAGACTGCCGAGTTATTCCTAATGACACAGTTGGTAATCGAGGGGCTGCTATTTTTGGAGGAGTAAATTGCGCCACCTACCAGACCATATCCATTGGTAATGGTAAGTCCGGCTACTTTCGAATCAGCGTCTTCGCCATTGTAGAAAGCGAAACCGCGCCAATTGCCTCCTTCACAGTCGATGATGGTGCTGTTTACGATCTGTGGGTCGCCGGGGTCGGTGCTGCGGACCGTAATCGCTTTGCCATTGAAGTTTATGTCGCGATTGCCCGGGCCGGAATGTATTTCAGCAGCGATGACCACCGTATCAGAGTCCTGGCAAGCGTCGATGGCAGACTGAATGGTGGGATATTCTTCAGTAGGCACATAGTAAGTGTCTGCAAGTGCCGAACCGGCGATTAGAACAGCAAGAAAACAAATTGTTATTCTTTTGTGTTTCATTTTTCTTTACCTAAACTTTCTTTTGAATGAAATTACTCACCATTAAAAACTTAAAGTACAACTTCAGAATAAGAGCTGGGAACGTAATACAGTATTATCTCTGGTCCGAAACCTGCCGGCATCAGCTCAGTCCCTGAACGGTTGAAGAAAAGGTCGCTGTTGCCACTTAAGGTCATAGGACTACCAGAATAATTAATTACTGAGCCATCAATTGTTCCACCTGCATTACCGAAGAATTCAATACCATTGGCAGCAATGGCACCATTGAGAGTTTCGAAGTTTCCGCCGAAGGATACACTAAAGCCGGGAGCCATAAGGAACGTGCCGGTTTCATTGCGGAGTTGCTCAAATTGCGTTTCTTCCGGCAGGTCAGTAACCGGGTAACTGATGATGGTGCCCAGAAAATCTATCCGATTTGTTCCGGAGTTATCGTTCAAATCGCCATTACCGACAATGATACCAGTTATTGTAGTATTTCCAGTAAAGGTGACAATGTTGGGGGCCTCGATGAAGACGATGCCTCTGAATGTTACATTGCCGAAAGTAATGGGGTTGGTTCCGGCGGGTATTATTACGTTTTCATATTCCGCCAATACATTGTTGGGGTCGTAAGTATTCTGAACATAATGCCTGAAATAGTTGGGCTCCGGGACGGGGAATTCCGTTGGCGGGATGCCTTTGAAAACGTGGTCGTGAGCATTCGGCTCAGTTTCGCCGCCGATCGAAGCCTGTCCTCCCTGCAAATCAATGGTGGCGTCGGGATTTGTGATGTGGACGTCACCGGCAATTGACGAGTTGCCGATGATTTCAAGGGCGTGGGCGTTAGCATCTTCGGTTTCAATATAGACACCCGCATCGAGCTCGACATTTGCGCCGCTCATTTCAATGTTACCGTGCAAATTCAGGGCCCCTTTGGTTGCGACACCATAATCGAAAACGGTATGGGCTCTTGTTCCGAAATTGTAATTGACCCTTATAATCCGGTCGAGGCCTCCGGCAGAACCGGTTACGTCCATTTGTAGTATATCGATGTTACTTGTTTGCTGAATCTGCGAAGAAAAAAATTGCCCCGCTGAAGAGTTCAGCACAACATCTGCAATAGTAATGGTCGAGTTGTCACTGTTGTACGTCGTCGCAATATTTGAAATACTGTTTTCTGCCAAATCCGTCTGCAGGAAGTTCGCCAGACAGCTAAATCTGTCGTCCGGCTGTGTGGTGCCGGGCATATAAATGCGTCCGAGCCAGAACCGAAGAACATCAACGCCGGATTCGGCGCAAGCCCTTGCGCAATCAGCTTTACGCTGGTTCTCGGCAATCTGTAGATTCGCACCAGACAGCGTTGCCAGGCTGACAGCCAACGCGGAAAATACGAGTACGAATATCATTGATATGATAAGCGCAGCACCCCCACGTTCGTCGTCCGTGAAGCGTGAAGCGCGAAGTGTATCTCGCGGTTTCATTTTTTCCCCCCACCGGGAAACACCCCTCAAAAGCAGTTTGCATCACTTCTATATGCCGACTAAAGTATAAGAAATGTTTGCCATAAAGGCAAAATGCGCGAACTAAATGATATCAAAAATATGTTGACTGTTTTGATGTCCGATAAAAACGATGGACGGTTCACCGTATCGTATTCTCTTGCTCTGCGAAATATGAGCTGCGAGCAAAGGGGGGAGGACATAACTGGCGAGAATCGAAGTTCTATGGCTCTTTGCTTCGCTGATTAAACGCTGGCCCAAAAACCCCCACAGAAAACTTAGAGCCTATCCAAATAACCCGCTCTATTGCGGCCGGCTGCAAAGCCCGATGCCTGCGTTGTCGGCCAAAAACGTTCTCAACGTGGAGAAAACCACGCCTCCGAGCATTTTTGGCCTGCCGCCTTGGCCTTCCCGATATATC
>JAUXAB010000094.1 GCA_030615025.1 Phycisphaerae bacterium
TATGACCGGTATGCTCTTCCGCGGTGAGCCCAGTCCACGCGATGAAATCGTCTTTGAAGTCAGCGGCAGCGTCCGCATCCCTACCATCCGCAAGGGCGACTACAAGCTCATGGGAAAACTCCTTTACAACATCAAGACAGACCCCTACGAGACGACGGACATCGCCGCCCAGCATCCGGACATTGTGAAACGGCTTCGCGCCCGCCTTCTGGAAGTCGATGCCGAGCGTCCGCCGCTGGGAGACAAGCCGCTCCTGATGGAGCCGCCACTGCCCTACGTCTACGGAATCGAAGAGAATGAGAACCCACCCGAGTGGTTGAAAGAAGCCGTAGACAGGATCCGCGCCACGCAGCCGAAGGAATGGGCTCCCGGAGAAACCCCGTGGCCGCAAGCCCCAAAGGCTCCGGTCGGAAGCTATTTGCCATGAGAGTAAACCAATGAAACAGAAGGGATTGGCGCTCAGCGCCGCGTTGATTATCTTTCTCTCGGTTTGTGTAGAAGTCACGGCTGATTTTGTTCATCCCGGCATATCTCACAACCGTGATGAACTGGAATTCGTCAAGTCCAAACTGGACGCCAGCGAACAGCCCTGGAAAGAAGCCGGGGAAAAGCTGCGTTCTTCGTCTTATGCGAGTCTTTCCTGGAGACCCAGGCCTGTGGCGAACGTTGAGCGAGGCCCATATAACCGCCCGGATATCGGGGGCACATTCTTTATGCGCGATGCAACCGCTGCTTACACGCATGCGTTGCAGTGGGTATTCACTAATGAAGAGGCTCATGCTGTTAAAGCCAGGGATATTATAAATGCCTGGTCATCGACTCTTGAATCGGTGAGCAATCACGATGCCAGGCTGTTGATTGGGATGGCGGGGATTCAGTTCTGCAATGCGGCGGAACTCTTGAAACATGTTTGGGGCGGCTGGTCGGAGAAAGATCAACAGCAGTTTCGGACGATGCTCCGCCAGGTGCTCTATCCCGTCATAAAGGATTTCTACCCCACGGCGAACGGAAACTGGGATGCCGCCATGACCCAGACGATGATGGCCATGGGGGTCTTTCTGGATGACGAAGCCATGTTCCAGAGAGCAGTGGACTATTTTCTCAACGGTAGGGGCAATGGCGCGGTAAATCATTACTTCAACCATTTTGGCCAGTGTCAGGAGAGCGGGCGCGACCAGGCCCACACGCAAATGGGGCTGGAGTACCTGCTGAACTCCTGTGAGATAGCCTGGAAGCAGGGCATTGATCTATACAGTGCTTACGACAACAGGCTAACGAAAGGATTTGAGTATACGGCGAAGTACAACCTGGGAATGGACGTGCCCTTCGAACCCTATGAGAGCTATAAAGCCAGATACAAACATGCGAAGATTTCAAGCAAAGGGCGAGGCAAACTGCGGCCCATGTACGAAAAAGTCTACAACCACTATCACAACCGCATGGGAATTGACCTGCCCTATTGCAAACAGGCACTGGAGAAAACCAGGCCCGAGTCCGGAGGGGGTGCCTCGCTACCCTGGAGCACGCTCATGTATGCCAATCAGAAGGCAGACCTGGTTACTCTCAAAAAAACCAAGAAAATTAAAGAAAACCAGCATAGAAGCAATGAACAAATGCAGAACTGAAATTGCACGGCCTTTACAATGATATATGCTCGTCCGGATTGCGCCTCTATCATCATTGCACATTTAAATCCAGCAACCTCGTCATAGTGATTCGCAGGTACAAACTACAACAAATGGTCACACGGACATTGAAAACGTTACCAATTTTTGTGATTTCTGTAAAGCACTGATGCCACGGAGCTTATGGAATGGGCATTTTTCAGAATTGGTAGATAACGGCCTCCTTGGTTGTAGTGCAGTTGTAGCCCTACGATCGATTGTAATAATGATAAATCAATCAATAACTTTCCTAATAATATATTAAGGCAAAGATAGGTCCAAAGGAGATAGAGACAGAGGCTTCAATAATCAAAGCATTTATTTTACATTTCTTAGAAAACAGCGGCATATAGCCATAGTGGGTAAAAGGCAATGAAAAAATCTTCATGGATTGGCTCCGAAGTGCGACTTGTATTCCTCCGGAGTGTCGATGCCAATTAGGATTCCACTTTCGGGTACCTCAACTTCAAGAACCTTTTCTTCGTTTGAATAAACGACAAATCTTGCGCCTTGTTCCTTGGGGGCATTGAGTAGCTCATGGAATAATGATCTTGAGAATAATGTGGGATGTCCTCTTCTTGTATCGAATACAGGAACTATGATGGGATTATTTGTTTCTTTGAATTTACTGATGATTTTATTAACAACCTCTTCACTAATAAAGGGGTTGTCTACTAAACAAACAAGTATTGCATCTGTTTCTTGTGGGATTTCCTCTATTGCCGCATTCAAAGATGATAGCTGTCCTCTTTGGTAATCTTTGTTTATAACGATGTTTGTTCCGGAGAAATCAACCGATTTTCTTATAGTTTCAGCCTCTGCTCCAAGAACAACGGTGATTCTGTCAACATCAGATAGTCTAAGTACTGAGATAATTTGCTCTAAAAACGTTTTATCTTTGAATCTTAGCAGGGGCTTTAGTTTTCCCATTCTCTCTGACTGGCCGGCAGCTAATATTATTGCATTTATCATAAACCTTCTGCTTTCCAATTATTCGAAGAAGCTGTTGTCATATGTTTTGTTTCGGGTGTGTGTCCGAGTCTTCTTATTTTTACCAGTTCGCATACTATGCTGAAAGCAATTTCCTGCGGTGTAATTGGGCCGTTTGAAATTGGCTTTGATTGGGTTTGATTGGCTTTGAATTGGCTTTGTTTGGCTTTGTATTGGGTTTGTTTTCAGCAAGCGAACAATTAGATATATTTTCATAATCCTTTGTCCGGATAGTAGTTACGAACATTTGGGCTTTTTGGAAATTGGCTTTGTTTGGGTTTGTTTGGCTTTGTTTTTTCCCAATTGACCAAGTGTCCATTTGTTCATAATTCCTTGTTAATACTTTATTTACGTTCAACTTGACTTTTTGGAATTTGGCTTTGTTTTGCATAAAAAGTCTGATTTGTAAAGAATCCTCTACAGTTGTAAAGATGCCATGACTGGCCAAATACGAAATACGAAGCACGAAATTCGAAACAATCTCAAAATCTAAATGACTAAAATTCAAAACTTTGCCTTGATTGCCAAATAAAGGTTTATGAGCGTTTTTAAAATGGCTCCCTGCCTAAATGGGTCCCTGTCTACTGGATCCCTGCCTAAAGCATGCAGGGACTGGCGGGGATTCGGATTCGTGGGCAGGCTTGCCCTACTCGTGCGGTTCTCCGCTAATCTGCCATTTCTATGGCTGTTTGTATTATACAAAACCTGCCCATAATGTTCAATAAAAATCTAACTTTTTTTGGAAAAAAATTAGCCACGAAGGCGCAAAGAGAAAAAAGTTTATCAGGTAATCAGGTAAACAGGATGTGGATATCAGGATATCAGAGTATCAGGTTGCTGGATATCAGGGGAACAGGAGAACAGGGGGTATAGCGTATAGCGTGCAGCGGATAGAGATGTTGGATTCTCCCGCCTTCGCTGAAGCTATGGCGGACAAGCGATGCTGGATTCTCGATGTTCGTTTTTATTATGGGAAATCACCGTTTTTGAGACTGTCCCCAGCCATTAATAGGTGGCTGTCCCTAGTTTTCTATAGCGAAAGCTCTTATGGCTTGCCCAGCAATTCAACATCATCGATATTCCAGCCTGAACATAGATATGCTCTACCGCTTAAAATTTCATAGCTCCATCTGAAATAAACTGCTGGTCGGTTATCCGCTATCTCACTTACATCATATTCAACTATTTGCCAACTGCTGTCAGTAACTTCCGCCGTATTTTCCCAAACCGTATGCCAGATATTTTCATCATTGGTTACTTGAACTTTATTTTGAACGTAAGATGAGGAATCGGTATTAAGCCATCTCGCAAATCTCAGTTTCATATCGACGAATCCGTTACAATCAAAAGGCCCTGCGGTCAAATAGTATGGCCCACCGGTAGCGACTGTATAATCCCCGTTAAGGTTGACGCCATAAACGTTCACACCTGTATAACCACTGTTGGGGTCCGGGTATCCCAGTTCGGCGCCGCCAAGACCTGCTGGCTGTCCGAACGCCCATTGTCCCTCTGTTGTCCAGTTTGTATTAGAATTCAGCGGGAAATAATAAATTACGACGTAAGTTTGTGTTAACCAGTTTTGTCCTATCAAAGCAAAGTCCAGCAAATCAACCTGACAATCCTCGTTCAAATCGCCCACAAGTTCTTTATCGCAAGTATATATCAAAAAAGTATTATCACTTTTATCACTTCCATATGGAAAATCAGTATAACTTACCCTGATGAGGCAATCTTTAGATGGAGGGCCCGGGACCTGCCAATCATAAGAGTTTGCATCCTGAATGGTTGTAATGGTATGCCAGTCTGCACCGTTATTGTGTGAATACTCGATAAGCACTTCCATTCCCGAAGGACCTCCTGTCCATTTAATTTCATAATGGCTGCCCTCTTTCAATCTTTCATTACCATTTGGTTCAAGCAGCAGTAAGGGCGGTGGTCCCAGGGCAAGGCTGTGGCAGTATCCGGCGGCGATGGCGGTAAAGCCGCTTGCTGTCGGCGTATTGCTGAACTGGCCGTAGTCGTCGCGACCCCACGATACGATAGAGCCGTCGGCCCTCAGGGCAAGACTGTGCTGGCCTCCGGCGGCGATGGCGGTAAAGCCGCTCTCTGTCGGCGTATTGCTGACCTGGCCATACGCGTCGTAACCCCAGGATACGATAGAGCCGTCGGCCCTCAGGGCAAGACTGTGGTACCGTCCGGCGGCGATGGCGGTAAAGCCGCTTTCTGCCGGTGTATCGCTGACCTGGCCGTCGCTGTCATAACCCCAGGATACGATAGACCCATCGGCCCTCAGGGCAAGGCTGTGGCTGTATCCGGCGGCGATGGCGGTAAAGCCGCTTTCTGTCGGCGTATCCCTGACCTGGCCATACGCGTCGTAACCCCAGGATACGATAGAGCCGTCGGCCCTCAGGGCAAGGCTGTGGCAGTATCCGGCGGCGATGGCGGTAAAGCCGCTTGCTGTCGGCATATCCCTGACCTGGCCATACGCGTCGTAACCCCACGATACGATAGAGCCGTCGGCCCTCAGGGCAAGACTGTGCTCGCCTCCGGCGGCGATGGCGGTAAAGCCGCTCTCTGTCGGCGTATTGCTGACCTGGCCATACGCGTCATAACCCCAGGATACGATAGACCCATCGGCCCTCAGGGCAAGGCTGTGGCTGTCTCCGCCGGCGATGGCGGTAAAACCGCTTTCTGTCGGCGTATCGCTGACCTGGCCATACTCGTCGTAACCCCACGATACTATAAAGCCGGCCCGAGCAGAGTCCGGGAAAGAAAGCACCACAGCAATCAGACTGATTAGGAGACTTGTAGTAAATGATTGGAGCAGTTTCTTTTTTATTATTCGTTCCTTTCAAAAAATTGTTGTTATTTTTGCGGCGCAGTAAAAAGGGTACCGCTACATCGTGTTGGTTTTATAATAACATATGAAGATCGTTAAAACAAGCAAAATACGCCTGTTTCTTGAGTTTTCCGCCCGGTCCAATAGAGATGCGGTAAAAGCGCAGGCTAAGAGGCTCTAACAAAACCTGACTTCAAAATGAGGAGCCGCTTCGCGGGATTATTTGAATAGATTCCTCGGCTGCGCTCGGAATGACAAATTTGGTTTTTTTAGAGTGCCTAAATATAGATTGCCGATTTTCGAAATAATGGTGGGGCAAGCCCCACCCTACGATTTTTGCAACAGATGCGTCAATTATTCGAAGAAGCTATTTTCAGATGTTTAATTTCAGGTATATGCCGGAGTCTTCTTATTTTTACAAGTTCGGCCACTATGCTCAAAGCTATTTCTTCAGGAGTAACCGCGCCGATTGAAATGCCGATGGGAGAATGAACCTTTTTCAATGTTTGTTCCGAAATTCCCCTTTCGGTGAGGTGCTTGAAAATAGTCAATATCTTCCTTTTGCTTCCAATCATTCCGATATATTTCGCGTTTGTTTTGACGGCCTTCTCAAGGACCGTTTCATCAATTTTATGTCCCTTTGTAACAATTACGATATATGAATTCTCGTTAACATCAATTTTATCGAAAACACTCTCAAAGTCTTCAACAATGATGTTGTCCGCTTGTGGGAATCTCTCTTTATTTGCAAATTCCGCACGGTCATCACATACTGTAACTCGAAAATCTAAGGATTTTGCATACTGTGAAATATAATAGGCAATATGTCCTGCGCCGAAAATAAAAGCCATCGGCTGTTCGGGAATGGTTTCTATAAATATATCCACTCCATCACTTAATGTTTTTCTTGCAGATTGTTCCTTAGAAACAATCTTATTTATAGATTCAATGGCTTCGGAGGAGAAGTTAATACGAGTGGCAGTATTAATCTGCTCAGCGTTTTGCAAAAAGAACTTTTCAGGTGATTTCTCAGGGGAAATAATTGAGGCAAGTACACTTTTGTCTCCCTTTTCGATAACATCTGCAAGCTCATCAAACAACGGCAGGCCTTTCTTATCGAAAGTCTCAATCAGGAACTCTATTGAGCCCCCACATATTCCTCTCTCATTATCTCCAGTGCCACCGAAATCAATTTTGACAACTTGGTTTTCAGGCCTTGGCAACATGTTCCCGGCCTTGTCGACGACTTCAGCCTCAACTAATCCACCTCCAATGGTGCCGAGTGTTTCTCTGTTTTTCCCCCAAACAAGCATTTTATAACCTACTTTTCCAGGGGTTGAGCCCGTTGTGGATATTACCGTTATCAGGGCAATATTCTCGCCGGTTCTGAGAATCTGTGCTGCTTTTTTATATATTTCAAGGTCATTCATGGTTTTATATTAAATAAGATTCCAATCAGGTCAACTCAAAGGAATTGTACCTGCCAGGCTGAGAGGGTCAAGATGCTTTTCTTAATCAGTGGTTACATCTTTCTTGTGGGAAATATGAAATATGTAGCGGAGCTCAGGCGTCTTCCGGATTGATTTACCCATGGTCTGAGGCTATAATGTAATGAATTATTGAAAAGGCAATAGAAGGAAACCTCAAATGAGCAGATTTGTATTCTTAACGGTTTTTCTCTGCCTTACGGCGGCCTTAGTTACTGAGAGTGCGTCCGGTGCTTCAGGCAGTGATTATTGGCCGACATGGCGAGGACCTCAAGCCACAGGCGCAGCCCGAAAAGGTAATCCCCCTGTGACCTGGAGTGAGACCAGGAATATCAAGTGGAAGGTCAAGTTGCCCGGGGAGGGCACTTCAAGCCCGGTTGTCTGGGGCGATAGTATTTTCTTTCTGACGGCCATTAAGACGGACAAGAAGGGCACTCCAACCTCTGACACAGAGGATACGGACAGCAATAGAAGACAACCTTTCCACGGCGGGCGGCGTCCGACAAACGTGTACAAATTTGATATTGTCTGTCTGAATCGAAAGGCCGGCAAGGTTTTATGGCAAAAGACCGTACGCGAAGAGATGCCTCACGAAGGACACCATCCGACTCATGGTTTTGCTTCCTATTCACCGGTGACCGATGGAAAATACGTCTGGGCGAGTTTCGGCTCGCGCGGCGTGCACTGCTATGACGTCGATGGCAATCACAGATGGAGCAGAGACCTGGGGAAGTTGAGAGCGAAAATGATGTTCGGCGAAGGTAGCTCGCCGGCCCTGATTGGCGATGTACTAATTGTCGTGATGGACCATGAGGGAGATTCCTTCATCTATGCGCTCAACAAAGAAACGGGTAAGACTATCTGGAAACAGGCTCGTGATGAGGTTACTTCCTGGGCGACGCCCATTGCCGCTACAGTAAATCGGAAGATACAGGTTATCATCAGCGCCACTAAATTCATTCGCAGCTATGATGTCAAAACGGGCGATGTGGTCTGGCAGTGTAGCGGCCAAACCGGGAACGTGATTCCTTCGCCGGTCAGCGGCTTTGGAAAGGTGTTTTGCACCAGCGGCTTCCGCGGCAGTGCTTTGCAAGCTATTGAACTTGGGAAGACCGGCGACTTGAGCGGTTCCGCTGCCGTTACCTGGCAGATCAATGAGGCCACGCCTTATGCGCCCTCACCTCTTCTTTACGGCGATAAGATTTACGTCTGTTCCGGCAACAGGGCGATTGTGTCATGCTATCAAGCCGAAACCGGCAAACCCAACTTTGTGAAACAGTCGCTCAAGGGGATGGGGGGAATGTATTCGTCGCCGGTAGGGGTGGCCGATCGGGTCTATTTTGTGGGCCGAGATGGTGTGAGTCAGGTCATAAAGCATTCGGAAAAGTTTGAGGTCTTAGCCACAAACACTCTTGATGACGGATTTGATGCCTCTCCCGCCGTTGTTGGTGATGAGTTATACCTCAAGGGAAAACAGCATCTCTATTGTATAGCGAGGCGGTAAGAGCGAAGAAACTATATGTTGCTTATGATACAATGTGAAGTCCGTTGCCCTTGAGAAGTACAAAAAGTTCTGTGATTGAAGATACGTTTGTTGGATAATTTTTGCACGAAAGGGGTCAATATGACTGAAGCAATTTCGTTTAGACTTAACGGCAAATCCATACGCGTAAACACAAATGGGGAACGTTCTCTTTTGTGGATTTTACGCGGCGATTTGGGGCTAACGGGAACCAAATACGGTTGCGGCAAGGCCCAATGCGGGGCCTGTACTGTTTTGGTAGAAAATAAGGCTGTTCGCTCATGTGTGGTTCCGGTCAGGAGCATCAAAGGTAAAAAGGTCCTTACCATCGAAGGATTGGCAAGGAACGGGAAACTGCATCCAATTCAGGAAGCGTTCGTAAAGCACGATGCTCTTCAATGCGGTTTCTGTACGCCGGGTATGATTCTCAATGCTTATAGTTTATTACTAAAAAATTCTCAGCCCACCCGGGCAGATATCATTCAGAACATGGATCACAACTTATGTCGATGTGGAGCGCACAGCCGTATCATCCAGGCTATCCAATCCGCAGCCAAAGAGATGAAAGGAGTTAGCTAAAGATGAAAGAAGATAAATACATAGAGCTTGATTTCACTGATATAACCTTCGATCCACATCTTACCCGTCGGGAATTCATGAAGGTTCTGGGTGGTGGGATAGTAATCTTATTCACTATTGGAGATCCCTCTCTGTTAGAAGCGCGAAGACGCGGCAGAGGATATCCCGATGATTTTAATGCCTATCTTAGAATTGGCGTGGATGGCAGAGTTACCTGTTTTACTGGTAAGGTTGAGTTGGGCCAGGGGGTTGTAACGTCACTGGCACAGATGTTGGCCGATGAACTTGATGTGACCTTAGACTCAGTTGATATGGTCATGGGAGACACTTCTTTATGTCCATGGGATATGGGCACCTTCGGTTCTATGAGCACACGTTTCTTTGGCCCCCCTCTGAGAGCTGCTGGGGCAGAGGCCAGGGCTGTTCTGATAGAGTTAGCCGCTGAGCATTTCAAAACACAACCTAACAAGTTAATGACCAAAAACGGTGTAATATTCGTCAAAAATCAGAAGGCAAAACGGGTTACGTATGGCCAATTGGCTAAAGGAAAAGCGATTGCAAGGCGTGCAAAAGAGAAACCACCCTTAAAAACCCCGTCTGAGTTCAATATTATGGGCAAAGATGCCTTGCGCCGCGATGCTTTAGAGAAAGTCACCGGAAAGGCAAAGTATGCAGGGGATATCCGGTTTCCTGACATGTTGTATGCAAGGATTTTAAGACCGCCTGCTCACGGTGCCAAATTAAGCAGCGTTGACACATCAGCAGTTGAAAAGATTGCCGGTGTTCAATTAGTACGGGATGGTGACTTTATCGCTGTTCTCTGTAAAAATCCCGATGAGGCTGAAAACGCCCTGGCAACAATCAAAGCCCAATTTGATATGCCGGAAGCAAAAGTTGACGATGAGAGTATTTTTGAGCATTTAGTAAAAAATGCTCCGAGAAGAAATGTAGTAGACCAGAGCGGTGACATCGAAAAAGGAGAAGACCTTGCAGACGTTGTGGTAGAGGAAACCTACTTGGATGGCTATGTCGCACATGCGACTATAGAAACCCATACCGCTTTGGCAAAAGTTGAAGGGAATAAAGCTACAGTCTGGGCATCAACTCAGGGTCCCTTCAGGGTCAAAGACCAGGTAGCACAAGCCCTCGGCTTTTCCTCTCAGAATGTCCGGGTCATCACGCCATTTGTCGGCGGAGGATTCGGCGGCAAAACAAGTGCTCCGCAAGCTGTAGAAGCGGCGAGGTTAGCAAAATTAATCGGAAAACCTGTCCAGGTTGCCTGGAGCCGGGCAGAGGAATTCTTCTATGATACCTTTCGACCTGCAGCAGTTGTCAAAATAAAATCTGGAATTACAAATGCAGGTAAAATTGTCCTTTGGGATTATGGTGTTTATTTTGCTGGCTCAAGAGGTTCCAAGCATTTTTATAACATACCGCATCATCTCACAGCTACCTTTGGAGAATGGGGACGAGGCTCCGGCGGTCCACATCCCTTTGGCACGGGAGCCTGGCGCGCACCGGCCAACAACACCAATACCTTTGCCAGAGAATCACAGATAGAAATTATGGCGTCAAAAGCAGGAATGGATCCTGTAGAATTTCGCCTGAAGAATTTGCGCGATGACAGGATGATAAGGACTCTCAAAGCAGCGGCAGAGAAATTCGGTTGGACTCCGTCAAAACCGCCCAGCGGTCGTGGCTTCGGGGTGGCCTGTGGTATTGATTCAGGCACCTATGTGGCACACATAGCGGAAGTCGAGGTAAACAAGAAAAATGGGCATGTTCAGGTTAAGCGCGTAGTATGTGCTCAGGATATGGGTCTGGTGATTAATCCTGAAGGAGCTAAACTGCAGATTGAGGGCTGTATCACAATGGGATTAGGTTATGCATTGTCTGAAGAAGTCCATTTCAAAGGTGGAAAAATTCTTGATTTAAACTTCAATACCTATGAACTGCCTCGTTTCTCATGGGCACCAAAAATCGAAACAGTGCTGGTAAAGGCAGAAGACCTTTCTCCACAAGGAGGTGGGGAACCGGCGATTATTTGCATGGGTGGTGTTATTGCCAACGCCATTTATGATGCAACAGGTGCCAGATTGTTACAACTTCCCATGACTCCAGAACGGCTTAAAGAAGCGATGACAAAGCGCACCCAATATGCAGCCCAAACGACAGCTACCTAATTATCGCACCTAATAAACCGGCGCTGACAATAATAAAAGCCGGATGCACTCTCGTAACAGTAAATAACAAAAACGAAATAACGATGATACCAATGTGCTTTAACTCAAAGATATGAGTTTTATCCACTAATTGAATTGCAACTGCAACAATCATCGCAAAAATCGTGTATTGTATCATTGCAAATGCAGCTTTGACGGCAGGTAAATCTTTATATTTTAAGTAAACAGAGGTCGCAACTAACATCAACAATGTTGGTGCCAGCAGGTTGCCGAGATTGGCAACTATCACACCTGGAACTCCCGCTGCTTTGTAGCCGGTATAGGTGGCAAGTTTGATAGATATAGCACCTGGGAAAACCTTAACAATCCCAAGGACTTCCAGAAACTCAGGTTTGTCAAGCCATTGGTGATATTGCACTACCTCTTTTTCAGCTAAAGGTAAGAAGGAATAAGCTCCTCCGATTGCAAACAAACCAATTTTTGAAAATGAAAAAAATAGTTTTAACAGAATCATTTCATAACTCCTGATCTGAGTGTCCGCCGCCAAGCGTCATGTCCACAGCGTGCGGCAGAATATTAAAAATTATTTCCAAACAATGCTCTTAGGTAAGTCTTTACTAAGTTAAAAATAGGCCAAGGGACACTTCGAGTCAAGAAAAATGGACTTTGGATTGATAATCCGATGTCCCCAAAAAGCAACTATAGTAGAAGCGCAGACTTAGAGCCTATCCCAATAACCCGCTCTATTGCGGCCGGCTGCAAAGCCCGATGCCTGCGTTGTCGGTGAAAAAACGTTCTCAACGTGGAGAAAACCACTTCTGGCGAGCATTTTTGGCCTGCCGCCTTGGCCTTCCCGATATATCGGGACTCGTCCTCATCCCGATTAAATCGGGATTCGGATAAGCTCTTAGAGTCTCAAGAGAATAAC
>JAUXAB010000117.1 GCA_030615025.1 Phycisphaerae bacterium
GAATAAAATCTAAGTAGTCACTTTCCTGTCGTCTTTCAAAAAGGTCATTGTAAATCTGAGCCATTTCTTTGGCGACTTTGCCGGTTTTGACATAATGTCGATTAAAAAGACTCCGCATCCCTGTGTGTTTAGAAGAAGATAGGCCGTGTTGCATGAGCAGCGCTGAGACAGCGTAAAAACAAGCATAATAAAGGCGATTCACACATGTATTCCAGCGAGAGGCTCCGGCCAAAATACGAGCATCTTCAAGAGCTTCATAAGCTCTTTGCAGTCTGTAATTAATCAATTCACTCTT
The DNA here is from genome assembly GCA_030615025.1 of Phycisphaerae bacterium. Classification (GTDB taxonomy): domain Bacteria; phylum Planctomycetota; class Phycisphaerae; order Sedimentisphaerales; family Anaerobacaceae; genus CS2-K091. The sequence goes on from JAUXAB010000117.1 coordinate 296, forward strand.
TGAATCACTCACAAAACTATCCCTTCACGTTCGACATTTTCATGAAACGGCATAGCTTTATAAAGGGGACTATCCCATTCTTTTCGGCTGCGTACAATACAACTAATGACTTCTCCGTATTCCCATTCAATATTGTAAAGTCGATGACGGATAGCATCTATACGTTCCTGGTCAACACTGCCATCTAACAAAACAAGAAAATCCCAATCAGATTCAGGCCCAGCTTCTCTGCGAGTTCGAGAACCGTAAATTATAACATCCGCATCAGGCTCAATTTCAAGAATAGTTCGTTTGACCTGCTCAAGTAGTCGTTCTCGATTCATTTCAGTTACCACCTCTATACGTCTAACTTGTTTCCTTCAGTAAATCGACCATTCCAACCAACTTACAACTTTATATCAGTTGTACAGCTTTGTCTACAACTTTTGCAATTTGAACTATACGCTAATAATCAATCCCCGATTCGGCGGACGAGTCTGGTAAATTCTCGGCCGCGGTGCTGGAAATTGTCGAACATATCGTAGCTTGCGCAAGCAGGGCTTAACAGGACAACATCGTCGCTCACTGTGAGCCGATTCGCTAATTGGACTGCCTCGGCAAGAGAATTGACAAGCTCAATTCGCGTCTGGTTTTTTGGGGAAGCCTTAATTGCATCTGCGATTCTTTCGGCGGTCTGGCCAAGCAGGATAGCTGCTCTGGCATTTTCGGCTATCTTTTGGCCGAGTTCATCAAAAGCCACATTTTTATCATATCCGCCGGCAATAATAACCACGGGCTGTTCAAAGGCCTCCAGTGCAGCAATCGCACTTTCGGGCGTGGTAGCTTTCGAATCGTTGTACCAGGATACGCCATCTATCCTCGCGACCAATTCGAGACGATGAGGCAATGGCTTAAACTGTGACAAGGAGGTCTTGAGCTGGTTGTCGTCAATGCCAAAATGCCTGGCGATGGCAACGGCGGCAGCAAGGTTTGAAAGGTTAGCTCGGCCAAGCAGTGTGAAGCTATCGCGAATCTCTTCACTTACATCGTCAGTTGAAAATTTGATACAAATCCTACCAGCGTCCTTCCTGTACTTTTCAAGCCATTTGGCGGCAACTTTGTCTTCGGCATTGAAGATAGAAACGGCAGGGCAATTTCTGTCCAGGTTTTGAAATTTGAAGATATTTTCTTTGGCGGCACAATAACCAGCGAACGTGCCGTAGCGGTCGAGATGGTTCGGCGTAAGGTTTGTCAACAGCGCAACTTTCGGTGCTTTTTGAATGTGTGCCAATTGCTCGGTCTGAAAACTCGATAGCTCCAGCACAACCAAATCGTCAGGGCTGATTTGGTCTACCACGGTCAGTAATGGCTCGTTACCGATATTGCCGCTGAGCCAGACTTTCTCGATGCTCGATGCTCGTCGCTCGTCGCTCGCACTTCTAAGCAGGTGGGCAGTCAGGGCGGCTGTTGTGCTTTTGCCGTTAGTACCCGTTATGCCGATTATCGGCGCAGGACAAAGCTGGAAAAATATGTTTATCTGGGACGTGATGAATTTGTTATGGCGGCGGGCAAGTTTGAGAAACTCATTATCGCCGGGCACGGCGGGATTGACTACGATAATATCGGCGTGCTGGAAATCGGCAGGGCTATGTGAGCCGAGATGAAATTCAATATCAGTCCCGATGCATCGGGATTCGAGCTTCTTTATCGAATCGTTTAGCTGCTGGCGCGAAGCCAAATCCGTTACTATTACTTTTGCACCGCTGCTTGCAGCAAATCTGGCGACATCAACACCGCCGCCGAAGCGCCCTAAGCCCATAACAAGAACATTTTTGCCAGCAAAATCGTATCTGGGATCTCGCATGTGCTTTAGTTATCAGTCGAATGTTCGGGTGTCTCGGCGCTGGGCTGGTCAGAGGCTTTGGCTAATTTGTCAAGTTCGAGCCTGATGTTGAGATCGTTGCCTTCGGCGCAGAGGACTCCGTTCTTATCGATAATCATCGAATATGGTATTGGCCTATTGAAAACAAAAGAATTTTTCTTTCGGTCCAATCTTCCGTGCTTAAACGCATTCCAGCTGGACTCATCCACCATCTTCTCCCAAACGGCTTCATCGTAATCTATGCTCAGCGCCACAAAAACAAAGTCGCTATCGCTCGAAAATTCTGCGGCGAGGGAATTTAACTCCGGAAGCGCTCTTATGCAAGGCGCACACCATGTCGCCCATACGTCCAAAACCACAATTTTCCCCGCCAGGTCGGAGAGTTTACCAGTATTGCCTTCCTTCCAGTCTATGATAATCTCCTGCAAGGGCTTACCTATGGCAACGGGCAGCTTCTTTAAACCAACCACGATGTCCGCTGAGACGGAGGTGTTTTCGGCAAGAGATTTTTTGCCCAAACAGATGCTTGTGTTCTCGTAAGATACATAAACCAAACTATTCGGGCGTATCCCAACGAACTCGAATCTCCCGTTGGAGTCAGTTGTCGATGTGGGATAATATAAACTTAAATCGAATCCATATTTTCCCAGTGGAATAACGTGTACAGTCTTGTTCGCTAAAGGTTTCTTGTCAGGTCCGTACAATGTTCCTCTAATGGTAACATCACCTTTTTCCACAGTCGAGTCAATCTCCGGATAGTTCGGATCGAACCGATTAGCCGAACCGGGCTTTATTTCAACTTCACGGTCTTCGTAAAGAATCGGTGTTCGTGAATTTATGAGTTGATTCTTTTTATCGACGGTTCGTGCAGATATCTTGTATGTACCTGCGGCCAATCCGGTTATTCTCAAAATGCCCGGCCTTCTTATTTCTTGTCGCCCTCCCCAGGAAAGAAACGTTCGTTTGCCCTCACTGATGATTTCTCTCTGCAAGAGCACTTCGGCCGGAGTGGCCTTGACACCTTTGGGTGGATTTCTCAGGTCGTACTCAAATGTTGCCGGCATCCCCGGAGAAAATTTCACAGTTAGACCCTCACGCGCCGTAAAAGGTTCGGAGCAGTAGCCGAACATCTTGCTTCTTTTCCCAAACCAGCCTTTCTTTGCAATCCACCCAATTACATACTTCTGACCTTCTATAGCGTAACACATCCAGGTGCTTTCTGCCGTTTTTTTCAAATCCAAAGGCGTTCCACCCTTAGTTTTCTCAAATAGCGCCCCAAAGGTATTTTCGGCAGAAACAACCTTGGGTTTGCCCGGTACGGTTTTTCCTTCAAGTCTCAGTGTTACTTCAACAACTGGTTCATTATCTACAGTTGCATTTGTTACTTTTTCGGCATAAGCGATATGTTGAGTATTGGTAAGCTCACAGGCTGTCAGCAGGCAAGCTATGATAATGGACAATGATGGGCGTAAACAACCTTCGGGTCTTCTCCTGCCCCCGACATTTGAAAAAAGCTTGTTACCGGAATTGGATATTTTCATCGGCTAAATCCTTTCCGCATCGTATGTCGTATGTGGTATTGCGTATTGAGTCTGACATATCAGATGTTTCTATATCAGAGTCTGCATAGCGTTGGCCAAATCCACTTTTGCGTCGATGACTGCCTGCTCGATGCATCTTTTCCAGTCATCGCCGAACTGGCCTTTGTATTTTGGCTTTTCATAGGCATAGATTATCGAGCGTGACGCGTTAATCAAAGCTCCGGTGCCGTCGGGTTTGCAGAATCGCACACAGTCGGCGGCAGAAGCTCCCTGTGAGCCGTAGCCCGGCACGAGAAACCATACCTTGTCATACTTTTGGCGCAGAGCAGTTGAAATGTGCGGTGCAGTACCGCCAACTACCATTCCCACGTTGCTGTAGCCACTGCTGCCGATTCGTTCGGTTTCGTTGGCAATTTGGCCGACGATTTCGGCGAGCTTTTCGTACATTGTTTGGCCGTCGGCGTCGGCGAAATCCTGAATCGGTGCGGCTGAAGGATTGCTTGAGCGCACCCAGACGAAGATGCCTTTACCCTGCTGGTTAGCCATATCCGCAAATGGCTTGATGCCGTCAAGGCCTGCAAAGCCGTTGATGGTTATGGCATCAGGAGCAAGGGTATCTTCCAGCCCGGTTAATTCCGGATTTTCGAGATGGGCAGCGGCGTAAAGTTCTGCAGTGTGGCCTATGTCGCCGCGTTTTACGTCGCCGATTATTTCTAAGCCCAAATCGTCAGCCTCGGAAATCAAGGAGTAGTAAGTCTCCAGGCCCTCCCAGAGATACTTTTCAAAAAATGCAATATTTATCTTCACAGCCGGTACCATTGGCGCAATGATTCGCATCGTCTGGGTACAAAAATCGAAGATTGCATCCACCGCAGCCTCCGCATCAAACTCGTCGTTCATCTCGCGATGACTTCTTATCGCCGAGGGGAGCCTGCTGTAAACAGGGTCCAACCCGACAACCAGAGAAGTTTTCTTGCTTTTTACAGCATCGAAGAGACGGTCGGCAAAATGACTCGCCATCAGTTAATCCCCTTCTAATCGGTTACAAAAAACATATTTTCACAATTTTAGACGATTGAGAATAATCAATTATCAATTATAATCATATAGATATTTTCGAGCAAGACGGAAAATGATTATTAGAAATAAAGACACAGGCGCAGACTTGAAAACTCGCAAGAAAAGAAAATTCAAAAAGAGATACTGGTTATTGATTGATCTGGCTGTAGCTATCGTTATCCTTTTTTTATTGCTGTACAGGCCTGCTCGCTATAAGCCGCACGATATTGCTCCAACCGGCAACAACCAGAAGGAGATTAGTCCATATCTGACAAACGTATTGTTGCCTCAACTATACAACGGTGCACAGCGCCAGGAGCCATTTGACCTGGTCGTCATCCAGAAGGGGATAAATGAAACAATCGCTCGATTTCAGTGGCCGAGGGAGTCCAACGGCATCATTTTATCTGCACCTACGGTGTTTTTCGTGCCCGAGAGCATAATACTGATGGGAACGGCAAATATTAAAGGTGTGGACATTGTCGTTACTGTTGTGGCCAAGCCCAGCCTTGATGAAGAGGGTCTCTTAAATCTGCAGGTAGAGAAAGTGAAAATTGGCGCTATGAATATTACCCCCGTTGCCAAGCTGTTGGCCAAAAGAATGTATACAGAGAGGCTTGCGACCATACCTGTAGATACAGAGAATTTGCGGGCAAAGATAGCAGGGTCATTACTGAATGACGAACCTTTTGAGCCTGTTTTTAATATTAAGGATATTTTTGATGATGTGGATAAGAAAGTCCGGGTGGAAAAAATAACTATTACACAAGAGAAACTAACAATCCGCCTGGTTCCAGCTTCATAGCGGATAGTGTATCTCGTCGGCTGGTGAGGAGATTTGCCGGTTGAAAAAGCGGCGCTGCAGATTGCGCAGTTTAATATGGTTGAGCACTGAAATTGGGTTTGATTGGGTTTGAATTGGGTTTGTTTGGCCGTGTGGGGCGGGGAAATTGGGTTTGAATTGGCTTTGATTGGGTTCGTTTTGGGTTCGTTTTCACCAAGTGTCCAATTGGAAATATTGCCATAATCATTTGTTATTACTTTATTTACGTTCATTTGGTCATCCGGGAAATTGGGTTCGTTTTGCATAAAAAGAGTTGATTTGTAGAGAGTTCTCTACAGTTGTAAAGGGAAAGTTAGTGAAGAGTGAGCTAAAGTGCCTAAAGTGAGCTAAAGTTGGATTCTCGATGCTCCCTTCGACAGGCTCAGGGCGGGCAGGGCTGGATAGGCGGTTTGCGTAGCTTGTAGTTGGTAGGTCATGAAGAGATAATTTCATATTTCAGATCTCAGATTTCAAATTCAGTTGCCAGTTTCCAAGCGTATTTGCCGGCTTAAAAAAAAGACAGCCCTCTATAATTGCACGAATGTGCGCGTTTGATGCGAAAAAACACCCCGATTTTTGATGCCGGATTTGCGTAACTCGATGCAGAGAAAAGAGATAAAAATTTTTTATTTTTTTTGGATTTTGTCGGTAGCTATGCCCGGTTTTGGTTGAAAAAACACCTACTACACAGAAGAATTGAAAATTTAGAATTGAGAAGTGAGAATTGGTTTAAAAGATGTCTGGGTTCCTGTCTACAACATACAGGGATTCGGATTCGGGATGCGGGGGCTTAAAACAAGCGGATTTTTCTTGAAAATGAGAAAACAAACTGGTATTGTACGTATTGCTATAACTTTGTCAGAAGGAGGAAATGGTGCAAAAAAAGCGGACCTATCATATAAAATTCGCAAAATTTCACGAAAAGGTACTCGCCGTGCTGCGCACCTGGCGCAGCAGGTCGGTGCGC